>NZ_JAMYTN010000007.1:0-332087 GCF_040322455.1 Mesorhizobium sp. M0139 | reverse complement strand
TCGTTGCGCGTTAAGCGCTAACGTCGTCTCGCGCTGCAAAAGGAGTCAGCGCTTCACGCGCGGCGACCCCCTCTGGCCTGCCGGCCATCTCCCCCTCATGTGGGGAGATCTGCAGCTCCAACGGCGTCTTTTTTCAGCCCAATGTTGTCATGTATCCTTGGAATCGAACGTAGAGCAGGGTTTATATCATGCGGTGGGTCTGGACGTTTCTGTTTGCACTGGTGAGCAGCGTGGCTTTCGCGGCCTCGCCGGAGGACGACTATGTGGCCGCGCGTGACAAGGCGAATGCTGATATCGCAGCGCTGAACAGTGCGAACGCGGCAATCGAGACCATCGACGCTGAGAACGAGAAGGCGCTGGCCGACCTCCAGCAGCGTCTTGCCGGCATTATCGGGCCGCTGGCGGTCAAGGACTTTCCGCCAACCGGCACAATCAATATCGAAAGCCTCAGCGACTCCGATATCGGCTATGGCATGCTCGATGGGCTGCGATACACCAAGGGCGACGACGGCCCCAGCCTAGTGGCAACGACGCGAGGGCTGCTGGAGCGCTGGCTCCAGTCCAGAACCGCCGAGACCGACGAAAGTTTCAAACTGCCCGCCGGCATCGATGAGGCGCTTAAGCTGGATGCCTTCTATACCCAGGCGATCAACAGCGACGCCGCCTTCGAGGGAACGCTCGACTTTCCATTGAAGAAACCCGAAGGCGCCGACATCGCCTTCGCACGGCTCGGCGGCTGGACGCAGGACGTCGGGCCGATCTATGAGCAGGAAGTCATCGTTACGCTCGTCAAAGGCAACAGCGTGAGAATTATCGCAGCGCCGGCAGCCCCTGCCGTTCCGAAGATCGCCGCCTGCGACGCCGTGTGGGCTGCTGCGGACGCCGCCGCGCAGAAATTCCAGGAGGCCTACCAGGCATCGGACCTGAAGGACGAAAAAGCGTTCGAGTCCTCCAACGCCGCCTGGGACAAGGGCGACAGCGACTACCGGGCCTGCATGGCGCAGCGCCTGCCGGCTGACCCGGCTTTCCCGGCGCTGCTCGCCCAGGCGCAGGCGCTGGCCGATCAAATGGCTGGGAAGTAAGCCTCCCGCAAGGGCCCGCGCGGCAAGATCAGGCGGCTTGTTGCAATCTGAGGCGAATATGACTTCGCCGCTGGGTTGCAGAACGCTGCAACCTGGCGTCCTACTTTCGGACACTCATTCAGATTTCGGCTGGACCCTGGCAGCCAAAAGCTTACCGTTTGTTCTCGGATTCGTCTCGAAGCTCAAACTTAAGCTTTAGCTACTATGGTCGACCGAAGGACTACTGTCCTGGAAAGGTCTTCGGATCGAGTTGGCAGGTGCAATGCTCAATTCCGGCCGGTTGAAACGGGCCGTTTTTTCTTCCGCCAACTTGCCGGCGGCGATTGCCTTTGTCGTGCTTCTCGTCTGCGCCCTGGTTGCCGACCAGAGGAACAGAGAGGTCTCCGATCAGCTGGCGCGCGCCGACGTCCTGGCCAAGGTCAACATCATACGCGCCAAGCTCGAAGGCAACATAGGCGGCAATCTCCAGCTGGTTCAGGGTCTCGTTTCGACAATCGTTACCGAGCCTTATATGGGCCAGCAAAGATTTGCGGCACTCGCCCGTAATCTGTTCGAGCAAAAATCGCAGTTGCGCGATATTGCCGGCGCCCCCGACCTCGTCATCGCGCTGATGTATCCGCTGGAAGGCAATGAAAAAGCCATCGGGCTGGACTACCGCAAGAGCGATACGCAACGCATGGCCGCGCTTCGCGCCCGTGACCAGCGCGCGCTGGTGCTCGCCGGGCCGGTCAAACTGGCGCAAGGCGGACGTGGCTTCATCGGCCGTATCCCGGTCTTCGTGCCGACGGCGGGTGGCGGCGACCGTTTCTGGGGTATCGTCTCGGCCGTGATCGATGTCGATCGGCTCTACGCTGCCAGCGGACTGACCGACCCTGATCTGGATATCGATGTGGCGCTTATCGGCAAGGATGCGCTCGGCGGCGGCGGGGAACTGTTCTTCGGCGGCGATAATGTCGTGTCCGGCAATCCGGTGATGGCAGAGGTGCAATTGCCTTCAGGCTCCTGGCAAATTTCAGCCATACCGAAGGGCGGCTGGCCGACCGCTCCGAAAAATGAGTGGCTGTTGCGTCTGCTCATGGCGCTTGCCGGCGCGCTGGTGGTGCTGCCGATCCTCGTGGCAGGACGTCTTTTCGGTGAGCGGCAGAAAAGTGACGCCGAGTTGAGGCGCCTGTCCCGGCGGCTGGAGCTGGCGTTGGAAGCCTCTGCTATAGGCGTGTGGGAGCACGATACCGTCAGCAACGAACTCGTATGGGACGACCGCATCAACGAAATCTATGGCAAACCCGGCGGCGGCAAGACCCGTAGCTATGACGACTGGGCGCTGGCGATCCATCCCCAAGACTTCGAACGGGCTAAAGCAGATTTCGATTCGGCTGTTGCAACACAAGGCCCCTACTCTTCGCAGTATCGGCTCCTGCGGCCGGACGGCACCATTCGCCATGTGCGCACCCGCGCCAGTTTCTTCCGGGACATCGACGGCACGCCAAAAATGATCGGCGCCGAATGGGATGTGACAGGCGACGTGCTGCTCAACGAGAATCTCGTGCGTGAACGTCGCCTTTCAGAATCGAAAAATGCCGAACTGAACCTGGCCAAAGCCCGCATCGAGCATGTCGCGATGCATGATTCGCTGACCGGTCTGCCCAACCGTCGGTATCTGGACGAGATGCTTGCCGAAAACCGCGAAGCCGACGGCCGTGCGGCGTTGCTGCATCTCGACCTTGACCGGTTCAAGCAGATCAACGACACGCTCGGCCATGCAGCGGGCGATGCATTGCTGGTGCATGCTTCGAAAGTCATCAAGGCCAGCGTCGGCAGTGCCGATTTCGTTGCGCGCATCGGCGGCGACGAGTTTGTCGTGCTGAGCCATGGACGCGACGACAAGGAACTCGCCGCGCTGGCCGACCACATTATCGATGCGATGCGCCAGCCGGTCGACTATCTGGGTCACCAGTGCCGGTTCGGCGTCAGCATCGGCATTGCGGCCAATAGCGGCGTCGATGCAAGGCAGTTGCTTGTCAATGCCGATCTGGCGCTGTACCGGGCGAAAGGCCGCGGCCGCAACCGCTACGAGTTTTTCAACGAAGAGCTGCAGAGCGAGATCGTGCGGACCAAGCAGACCGCCGACGAGATTCTGGGCGGGCTCGAGCGGAACGAATTCATCGTCTACTATCAGCCGCAGTTCGACGCCAAGACGCTGGAGATCGTCGGCGTCGAGGCGCTGTCGCGTTGGGATCACCCGCAACGCGGCATGCTGACCCCCGACGCCTACATCAAGGTGGCTGAAGAACTCAATGTCGTGGCGCTTATCGACCGCACCGTCCTGGAGCAGGCGCTCGATAATTTTGAGCGTTGGTCGCGCAGCCACCTCAACATCCCGCGCGTCTCGGTCAACGTTTCCGCCAGGCGCCTGGAAGACAGGGATCTGATCAAGGGTTTGCGCAAGCTTCCCATCAAGGAAGGGACCGTGTCGTTCGAACTGGTGGAGTCGATTTTCCTCGACGAAAACGACGAGCTGGTCAGCTGGAACATCGAACACATCAAGGGGCTCGGCATCGACGTCGAGATCGACGATTTCGGCACCGGGCATGCCTCGATCGTCTCGCTGTTGAAGTTGCGGCCCCGTCGCCTCAAGATCGACCGCCAGCTGGTCACCCCCATCACCAGCTCAACCGCACAGCGGCAGCTTGTGTCGTCCATCATCGACATCGGCAAGTCGCTCGGGATCGAAGTGATCGCCGAGGGCGTCGAGACGATGGAGCACGCGCGCATCCTGAAAGAGCTTGGCTGCGACATCTTGCAAGGCTTCCTGTTCGGCTACCCGATGGACGCCAAAGCCTTCAAGGCCTTCGCGCAGTCGCGCAAATGGCTGGCGGCGAGCTGACAAATCCTGGCTTTGCTCGACGCAAATGCGGACGCAGGACCTGCGTCAGGTCCGCAGCCCCGGCGCCTCGTGCCCGGTCCTCTCCACATATTCGGTATAGCCGCCGCCATAGGTGTGGATGCCTTCGGGCGTCAGTTCCAGCACGCGGTTGGAGAGTGCGGCCAGGAAATGGCGGTCGTGCGAGACGAACAGCATGGTGCCTTCGTACTGCGACAGCGCCGTGATCAGCATCTCCTTGGTCGCGATGTCGAGGTGGTTGGTCGGCTCGTCGAGCACCAGAAGATTGGGCGGATCGAACAGCATCAACGCCATCACCAGGCGCGCCTTTTCGCCGCCCGACAGCACCCGGCATTTCTTCTCGATCTCGTCGCCGGAAAAGCCGAAGCAGCCGGCGAGTGCCCTGAGCGGCGCCTGGCCGGCTTGCGGAAACGCGTCCTCCAGCGTCTGGAACACGGTGCGTTCGCCCTCCAGCACCTCCATGGCGTGCTGGGCGAAATAGCCCATTTTCACGCTCGGCCCCCGCGCGACCGTGCCGGTGTCGGGATCGGAAGCGCCTGCCACCAGCTTCAGCAGCGTTGACTTGCCGGCGCCGTTGACGCCCATGATGCACCAGCGCTCGCGGCGGCGGACCTGGAAATCCAGCCCCTCATAGATCGAGCGACTGCCATATCCCTTGTGGACGTTCTTCAGCGTAACGACATCCTCGCCGCAGCGCGGCGCCGGCTGAAAATCGAAATTCACGATCTGACGGCGCTTGGGCGGCTCGACACGATCGATCTTGTCGAGCTTCTTCACCCGGCTCTGCACCTGGGCGGCGTGTGACGCCCGCGCCTTGAAGCGCTCGATAAAAGCGATCTCCTTGGCCAGCATGGCCTGCTGGCGCTCGAACTGCGCCTGCTGCTGCTTGTCGGCGAGCGCCCGCTGCTGCTGGTAGAATTCGTAATTGCCGGAATAGGCGGTGAGCGACCCGGCGTCGATCTCGACCACCTTGTTGACGATGCGGTTCATGAACTCGCGGTCGTGCGAGGTCATCAGCAGCGCGCCCTCATAACCCTTCAGGAACTGCTCCAGCCAGATCAGGCTTTCGAGATCGAGATGGTTGGACGGCTCGTCGAGCAGCATGACGTCGGGCCGCATTAACAGGATGCGGGCCAGCGCCACGCGCATCTTCCAGCCGCCGGACAGTTTGCCGACATCGCCGTCCATCATTTTCTGGGAAAAGCCGAGGCCGTCGAGCACTTCGCGGGCGCGGCCATCGAGCGCATAGCCGTCGAGCTCCTCGAAACGATGCTGCGCCTCGCCGTACTTCTCGATGATCTCGTCCATCCGGTCGGCCTGCTCGGGATCGGCCATGGCCGCCTCGAGTTCGGCCATTTCGGCCGCCACGTCGCTGACCGGCCCGGCGCCGTTCATCACTTCGGCCACAGCACTGCGGCCGGCCATGTCGCCGACATCCTGGCTGAAATAGCCGATGGTGACGCCGCGATCGACCTGCACCTGGCCTTCGTCGGGCTGTTCCTGGCCGGTGATCATGCGAAACAGCGTCGTCTTGCCGGCGCCGTTCGGCCCGACAAGGCCGACCTTCTCGCCCTTCTGTAGCGAGGCCGAGGCCTCGATGAAGACAAGCTGGCGGCCGTTCTGCTTGCTGATGCTTTCAAGACGGATCATGAGGCGGTCCGGGGGAGTTGGTGCAAAGTTGAGGGATTTGCCCGGGGCCATACGCGAATGAGCGCAAGGAGGAAAGAGGCAGAAGCGCCACAGATGGTGGCGAGGACCCCGTCATCGCGCCCGAAAACAAAAAACCAGCGATTGTCGAAAACCGCCCTCGCGGAACGACATTGGCACGGCGGCCTGCATGGCCCCCAAACAGCGACACCAACAGGCAGGAATATGACGATGGCCAAGATGCTCGTGATCTACAAAACCCCGGCTGATCCGGAGGCGTTCGACCGGCACTATTTCGAGGTTCATGTGCCGCTGGCCAAGAAGCTTCCCGGCCTGCGGCGCTACGATATCAGCAGGCGGCCCATCATCAAGCGCTCGGCGGGCGAGATTCCGTATCTGGTCGGGACACTCTATTTCGACAGCCTCGCCGATATGCAGAGCGCATTTGCCACCGAAATCGGCATTGCCTGCGCCGCTGACCGGCGCATACTCGCCCCAGGAGACGATGACTTGACGATGCTGCTGTTCGACGTCGACGAAGTGTGAATCTTAGCCGTCTCGGAGTGGAACGAAGGAGCCGCGCCGAAGCGGACGACGTTACTTCGCGTCGTGGAAGATGATCCCCACCGTATGCCGCCGTCCCGAGTGCAGGCGGCTGACGCCGTGCCGGAGATTGACGCGGTAGTGCCCTTTCGTACCTTGCACCGGGCGATTGTGGACAGCAAAGATCACTGCATCGCCCCGGGTCAGCGGCACCACTTCGGCACGGCTTTGCATGCGCGGGCGCTGTTCGGTCAGGACGAATTCGCCGCCGGTGAAATCCTCGCCGGGCTGCGACAACAGGATCGCCACCTGCAGGGGAAAAGCGAGATCGCCATAGAGGTCCTGATGGAGGCAGTTGAAGTCGCCGGGGCCATATTGCAGGAGAAGCGGCGTCGGCCGCGTTTGGCCGCCTTCGTGGCAAAGCTGGAGGAAGGCGGCGTGGTCATCGGGATAGCGCCGTGCCACGCCCATGCGTTCGTTCCAGTCGTTGGCGACGCCGGCGAGCCTGGGATAGAGCGCGGTGCGCAGGCCACCGACCAGATCCGGCAGCGGATAGCGGAAATAGCGGTACTCGCCCTTGCCGAAGCCATGGCGGGCCATCACCACATGGCTGCGGAAATGGTCCTCATGCGGATAGAGACCGGCGATCTCGGTGCACTCCTCGGGTGAAAGCAGCGCCGGCATGACGGTGCTGCCGTGGCTGTTCAGTTCGCCGATCAGAGCACTCCAGTCCTGCGCTGCGACGCGCGCTTCGGCCGAATGGGCTGCGCGTTTGGTGCTTATCGAATGGATGGTCATGGATGCCTCCTTTGCTTGCGGTCAAAGTGGGGCGAACGAGGCGCCTGGGCCACCCGATTCCTGCGATGAACATTGTCATCTGCTGCCGGCAGCGATTAACTGTGTACATGCATCTTTCGATCGAACCGCTAAATGGCGTCAAAGGGCTTCCTCTCGGATCGTCTAAGGCGACTGTCAGATCCTTCTTTTCAGGAGAGCTCAAGGTCTTCCGGCGGAGCCCAACCAGCGTTCCGGCCGACTATTGGCCGGACCTTGGAGTATTCGCCTATTACAAGGCCGATGGCGCACTCGAAGCGCTAGAATTCACCTCGCCTGCGATCTTGGAACTGGGTGGCGCGTCGCTGTTTCCGATTTCCATGGAGGTTGCGCTGAGGTTCTTAAGACAAACCGACCCCAATGTGAAGGTCGAGATCGATAGCGCGATTTCGAATGCTCTCGGCATCAGCATCTGGACAGCCATAGGAAAAGAAGCGGACTCCCAGGTGGAAACACTTTTGCTGTTTGGAGCCGGCTACTACGGCTGATCCTTCCGGGCGATATCCACTGCAGATCGACTGCGTATCGATCGCATCAGACCGGATCGGCACCCTTGCGGCGATACGCCTCCAACTCAGGGTCCAGATCGACCCTCACCGCGTTTGTGAACAGGCAGGTCGCCACCATGATGCCGGCGAAGGCGACGAGGTTGACCAGCAGCGTGTCGTCATAGCGAGCCTTCAGCGCTGCCCAGATGTCGTTCGGAATGACATTGGCATCGGCGGCGACTGCCTTGCCAAATTCGATCAGCAACGCCTCGTCGGAGGTTGGCTGGATTGCCTCGGGATCAAGGCCACCATCGATCAGCGCGCGGCGGAAGAAGGTAAGCGGTATCTCGGCGCGGCATCTCTCGGAGATCGCCAGCGACAACAGCCAGACAGCGCGGTCGTCGAGTGCGGGCTTGAGCAGATCGCGCAGGGTGAACCATTCGGCATAGATGCGGTGGGCCGCCGGTGAATGCAGCAGGATGCGCTTCATGTTGGTCATGCGTCCGCGCAGGCCAAGCTCCCTGTCGTGCTCGGCGCGGATGTCATGCGATGCCGAGGCGTAGTCGATCGGCGGGATCATGGCCATGGGACGGTCCTTGGTTGGTGGCAGCGAGGCATTCTGCGAAGCCCTCACGCAAGCGTCGTATGCAATTGCGGCGCGGCGCGCAGCGTGTTGGACACCGTGCAGATCGCTTCGGCGTCCTCGACGATCCGCTGCTTGGTCGCAGCGTCGAGATCGCCTGAGATGTCGAGCCTGATGTTGAGCCTTTCGACGCGCGACGGCTCGTCCTTGGCCTTCTCGCCGCTGACCTCGGCGCGCACCTCGCCAAGCGCGGCGGCAACCCCGAGGCGGGAGGCGGCGATGCGCGCGCTCAGCACCATGCAGGCGGCGAGCGAGGCGTAGAGCAGGTCGAGCGGATTGAAGCCCGGCGCGCTGACACCGGTGACGACATCGACTGCACCGCCGGTCGGAGTGGTGATGGAAGGCAAGCCGCCGGGCTGCAGCGTCGCCGTCGCGCCGGTGACACGGGTCCTGACCTTCAACTCAGCCATCGCAAATCCTTCTGGCCGGCAGTCCGGCAAAGGGGTAAGGATCGCCCGTGGCGTGTCCTGTCCCGCTATATGGTATGTCCTGGGCCGATACCGCAACCTCCGCAGAAGCGGCACCCTGTCAGCAATCTTCACCACGCCCGTTCCCTCTCCGCCCTGCCCTGCGGTAGGCTCGCGCGATCCGCAACAGGATCGCGAGAGCCATGATCGTCCAGGCCTGCATCAATGGCGCGCGCGCCGCCGATTTTCACCCCACCCTGCCGCTCGACCCCGACACCATGGCGCGCGACGGGGCGGCTTCGATTGCCGTGGGCGCAGCTGAGCTGCATGTCCATGCCCGCGGCGCGGACTGCCGCGAGAGCCTTGCGCCGGAAGCGATGGACCCGACGATCGCAGCGCTGCGCCGCGCCTGCCCCGGCACGCTGATCGGCGTCTCCACCGGCGCCTGGATCGAGAATGACGATACAAGCACGCTGGTCGCCATCGCCGGCTGGCGCGAATTGCCGGACTATGCCTCGGTCAATCTCAGCGAGGCGGCGGCTCCGATCGTCATGGAGAGCCTGCGCCAGCGCGGCATCGGCATCGAGGCGGGTCTGGCGTCGGTCGCCGACGCCGAGCGGCTGGTCGGCCTCGACCATGGCGGGCGCGTGCTGCGCGTGCTGATCGAGATTTCCGAGCAGACGCTAGACGAGGCTTTTGCGGTCGCCGGCGGCATCGAACAGGTCCTGGAGCGCGCCGGCATTCGCCGTGCCATCCTGCTGCATGGCGAGAACGCGACGGTGTGGCCGTTCGTGCGCCGTGCGGCGGATCGCAACTGGTCGACGCGCGTCGGGCTGGAGGATGGGAAGCATCTGCCGGATGGCACGGTTGCGGCCGGCAATGCCGCGCTGACTGCGGCAGCGGTGGCGATCTTCCAGTCCATTCGATCAGCGTAGCAACAAACTCACCTCTTGCTGTTATTATAAATATCTCGTAGGCTATTTTCATATCAGGAAGAAATTCCACCACATTTTTCTCCTTTATGAAAGCCTTGCCTTTTGCGTGAGCATCTCGATCAAACCGATCGACGGCTGGTAAAGCTGTTGTCGCAGGATGCCCAGCCCGGCATCAACCGGCTCGCCGAGACGATGGCGATCTCGGTGCCGACGGTGCGCTCAAGGCTGCGCAATCTGCTCGACCGCAACCTCTTGAAGATCGTCGGGCTGCTCAATCTGACCGAACGCCCCGAGCTGATCTCGGCCATTGTCGGCATCAACGCTCAGGGACGTGGCCGCGCCCGGGAACTGGCGCAGCGCATTGCCGAACTGCCTTTCGTCAACTCGGCCTCGGTGGTTACCGGGCGCTTCGACATCATCGTCGACGTGACCGTCGCCGGCGATGTCGCCGACCTCTACCGCATCACCAGCGAGCTGATTCCGGGCGCCGGCATTCCCGGGGAAGTCGTGCGCAGCGAAACCTTCGTCGTCATGGCTTCATGCAACAAATGGGTCAGCCTTCCCGAAGGCTGCTGGTCGGAAGAAACACCGTCACGCAAGGAGCCGGCATGAGAATAGCTGTTCTCGGCGGCCTCGGCCTGCAGGGACGGGCGGCGATCGCCGATCTCGTCGCCAGCGCCGGCGTCGAGGAAGTCGTCTGCGTCGATACGTCGGCCGACGGCCCTGCCCGGCTTGCCGGGCTGACCGACCTTTCCCGCGTGCGTTTCGTCGTGCCCGAGGGCCCCATCGGCCCGGCACTTGCCACCGTGCTGGCGGATGTCGACGCCGCCATCGATCTGTTGCCACAGCCATTGATGCGCGAGGCGGTGCAGGCCGCGATCGCAACGCGCACGCCGCTGGTCACCACCAATTACGGCAAGGCGATTGCCGATCTGGCGGCGGAGGCTGAACAGGCCGGCGTTTCGATCATGACCGAATGCGGGCTCGATCCCGGCATCGACCTCGTGCTCTACGCGCGCGCCGCAAAGCAGTTCTCTACGATCTTCTCGATCGATTCCTATTGCGGCGGCATCCCCGAACCGAAGGCGATGGCGAAGCCGCTTTGCTACAAGGTAAGCTGGAATTTCGACATGGTTCTGGTCAGCCAGAACCGCGACAGCGTGATGATCGAGCATGGCAAGCGCGTCGAAGTGCCGGCCGGCCGACAGCACGACAATGCCTTCATCCACGAGATCGAGGTCGCGGGCCTCGGCCGGCTGGAAGCTTTCCCCAATGGCGACGCGCTGCACTATGTCGAGATGCTGGCAGCCGCCAAGGGATTGCAACGCTCGGGCCGCTATACGCTGCGCTGGCCGGGATGGTCGGCGTTCTGGGCGCCGCTGAAGGAACTCGGCTTCCTCTCCGAAGATAAGGTGCCCGGCACCGGCGCCAGCCCACGCGAATTTCTCGGCCGTCTGCTCGGCCCGCAACTGCAATATGGCGCCGACGAGAAGGACCTTTGCGTGATGCGCAATGTCTTTTCCGGTCTCGAAGGCGGCCGCGCCAAAACGGTGACGTCGGACCTGATCATCGAACGCGACCTGGCATCAGGCCTGTTCGGCATGAGCCTTGGCGTCGGCTATCCCGCCAGCATCGTGGCGCAGATGCTGGCGCGGCGCGAGATCGCCACACCAGGGCTTTTGAACCCGCTGCTGCATGTGCCAGACGGGCCGTTCTTCGACAAGCTGGCCAGGCGTGGCATCAAGGTTGCCGAGACGGTGGCCTGGGACTGAGGATTTTCGAACGGTGGCTGCCGCCGGCAAACGGTGCCGCCGCTCAAAAAACACCCAAAAGGGTGGAATAACAAAGTGGAACAACAACGATAACAGGAGGAATGCCAAATGAAGATTGCCAAGCTTTTCATCGCCGGACTTGCGCTTGCGGGCCTGACCGCTGCTGCCAGTGCCGGAACGCTCGACGAGATCACCAAGCGCGGCGAACTGCGCGTCGCGGTACAGACGCAAGGACCTCCCTTCTCGCTGGTCGGCGCGGCCGGCGAGCGCACCGGCAGTTCGGTCGAACTCGCCGAACTGATGGCCAAGGAAATGGGCGTCAAGATCACCTTCCTCGACTATGATTGGGACGGGCTGATCCCGGCGCTGCTTTCGGGCAAGGCCGACCTGCTCGTCGCCGACATGACGCCGACGCTGGCGCGCGGCATGAAGGTCGCCTTCACCACACCTTACATGTATACCGGCAGCACCGTCTTCACCAAGGCCGACAGCAAGTTCAAGACAACCGAGGACTGCAAGGCCAAGGGCACCAAGATCGCCGTGCTGTTGGGCGCCACCGGCGAAAAGGAAGCCAAGAACGCCTTCCCGGATGCCGACATCAAGAGCTACAAGGGCGGCGGCCCGCTGCTGCTCGACGCGGTCAACAACGGCCAGGCCGATTGCGGCGTCAACGACGTCTCGGCGGTCAAGGGTCAGTCGACAGCCTATCCCGCCGGCACCTTCACCATCATGCCGGACCTGTTGTCGAAGGAGCCGCTTGCCTTCGCCACCCGCTACGACGAGCCGGACCTGTTGATCTGGATGAACCTGTTCCTCAACCAGGTCAGCATCGACGGACGCCTGCAGAAGAACCTCGACTACTGGGTCAATTCCGACGCCTGGAAGAAGGATCACTAAGCAGAGGTAAGCAGGGAGTAGTGAGTAGGAAGTAGTGAATGGTGAATGGCCATTCCGCACGCCCTTCACTACTCACTACTCACTACTGCCCATTCACCATTCACCGCCATGCTCGAAAATTTCAGCTTCCGCACCATCGTCGAATATCTGCCGCTGTTCGGGCAGGGCCTGATCACGACCGTTTGGCTGTCGGCGCTGTCCTTTGCCGGCGCGCTGGCGGTCGGCATCGTGCTCGCCGCCATGAACCTGCAGCGCGGCCAGCTGTTTCGCGTGCTGGCCAAGGGCTATATCGATGCCGTGCGCGCCACGCCGTTGCTGGCGCAGCTCTACTTCCTCTATTTCGGCCTGCCGCGTCTCGGCTTCGTCCTGCCCGAGCTGGTCGTCGGCATCATCGCTCTGTCGCTGAACAGCGGCGCCTATGTCGCGGAAATCATCCGCGCCGGCATCCTGTCGATCCCGCGCGGCCAGGTCGAGGCCGGCGTCGCTTCGGGCATGACCTATGTCCAGCGCATGCGCCTGGTCATCCTGCCGCAGGCGTTCAAGGTGACGATCCCGCCGCTGCTCGGCCAGGCGATCGTGCTGGTCAAGGATTCCGCGCTGTTGTCGCTGATCTCGGTTTCCGAACTGACGCGCGCCGGCCAGTTGCTGGCGTCCGACCGCTTCATGCCGGCCGAAGGTTTCATCACCATCGCCGCTTTCTATCTGCTGCTCTATTACGGCCTCAAAGGACTGGCGGGGCTGTCCAGTCGCTGGCTCGGTCTGCAGCCGGCAAGGAGCAGCACATGATCTGGCAACAGCTGCAAAGCCTGGCCGGCAGCTACCCCCTCGCCTTGCGCGGCCTCGGGATGACCGTGATGCTGTCGGCGATCAGCCTGGTGCTGGGCACGCTGCTTGGTTTCGGCCTCGGCATATTGCGCACGGGCGGCAACCGGCTGATCTCGAGCGTGATCGGCGCCTGGGTCGACCTGATCCGCGGCACGCCGTTCCTGGTGCAGATCTTCCTGATCTTCTTCATCCTGCCGGAATTCGGCATCGAGCTCGATGCCTTCACGGCCGGCATCATCGCGCTCACCAACCTCGCCGCGTGCTTCATCTGCGAGATCGTCGCCGCCGGCATCCGCTCGGTGCCGACCGGCCAGGTTGAGGCAGCTCTGGCGTCTGGCCTGTCGCGCTGGCAACGCATGCGCCAGGTGGTGCTGCCGCAGGCGATGCGCATCGTGCTGCCGCCGCTGGTCGGGCAATATGTACTCTTGATCAAGGATTCCTCCGTCGTCTCGGCGATCGGGCTGACCGACCTCACCCGCGTCGGCTGGCTTGTGGTGCAGCGTGTGCCCAACGGCCTGCTGGTCTTCTTCCTGGTCGGCGTCGGCTATTTCGTCGTCTGCTATCCGCTGATCATGCTCGCCCGCCGGCTGGAGCGCCGCATGGGCGCGGCGCATGGCGAGGTGCAGCTGTGACATCGAACCCAAAGGGCTGACCGCCATGACCAATCCAAGCCCGACCAAGACAAACCTGACCAAAACGGGCATGATCGACTTTCGCGGCGTCAACAAATGGTTCGGCTCGCTCAATGTGCTGAAGGACATCACGCTCAGCGTCGAGCCGCGCGAAGTGGTCGTCGTCTGCGGCCCGAGCGGCTCGGGCAAGTCGACGCTGATCCGCTGCATCAATGGCCTGGAGGCGATCAAGGACGGGGATCTCGTCGTCGACGGCCAGCGCCTCGGCGACCCCGCCACCAACATGACGCAGCTGCGCACTGAGATCGGCTTCGTCTTCCAGTCGTTCAACCTCTACCCGCACAAGACGGCGCTGGAAAACGTCACGCTGGCGCCGATCCATGTGCGCAAGATCCCCCGCGCCGAGGCCGAGCAGGCCGGGCGCGACTTGCTGGCCAAGGTCGGCCTCGCCGACAAGGTCAACGCCTACCCGTCACAGCTGTCCGGCGGCCAGCAGCAGCGTGTGGCCATCGCGCGCTGCCTCGGCATGCGCCCCAAGATCATGCTGTTTGACGAACCGACCTCGGCGCTCGATCCCGAGATGATTTCCGAAGTGCTCGACGTCATGGTCGCGGTGGCCGAGGAAGGCATGACCATGATGGTGGTAACGCACGAAATGGGCTTTGCCCGCAAGGTGGCGCAGCGCGTGGTGTTCATGGACGCCGGCGCCATCGTCGAAAGCGGCACGCCGGAGGCGTTTTTCTCCGACCCGAAGACCGACCGCAGCCGGGCTTTTCTAAGCAAGATTCTAAGGCATTAGAGTTTAGCCCAAGCCGAAAGGCCGCGGGGCAGGAACTGTCGACGCACAGCGCCAAACAACGAGCCGCCGGTAGAGTGGATCGGCTACGTTTACGTCTCCGGCTACGCCTCTGGAACTTCCACGTGCCGTCCAGAAGCTCCGCGCGGATGGAGCCGCACCATCCAGTTCCAGCCGGGCCACCATCGGCTGTACGGTCAAGCCACCGGCGCCGCGCCGCGCCGCTCGAGCGCGGTCCTGCGGATGATTTCCGCGATTTCCGGGCTGCTGCTGCACAGCATCTGGAAATCCGCCGCGTGCAGCGACAGGAGTGAGACAGAAGTTGCGGCAGTGACGGTCGCCATACGCGGTTCGCCGCTGATCAGCGCCATCTCGCCGAAGAAGGCGCCAGGGCCAAGCTCCACCGGGTTCGGCGTCGCGACGCTGACGCGGCCCTCCACGACGAAGAACATCCGATCGCCGGTCTCGCCGCTGCGGCAGATCACGGCGCCCGCCGGCACCGTGCGAGGCCTTAACGCGCGCACGATCTCGACCAGCGTGGCCGGGCCAAGCTTCTGAAACAACGGAACGCCGGCAATCAATTGCCAATTGCGGACGAAATCCTCGCGACGGACTTCTTGATAAAAGCCGGAGGCAAGAATGCCGGCCCAGAGCCCGAAGATGCCGATGCCACACATCATGACAGCCCCGGCAAGGACGCGGCCGGCGAAGCTTTGCGGAATGTCGTCGCCATAGCCGGTAGTGGACAGCGTGACCACCGCCCACCACATTGTCTCGGGGATGCTGCCGAACTTTTCCGGTTGGACGTCGCGCTCGATGACATAGGCCGCGAGTGCGACACCGAACAGAACCAGGCCGAAGACCGTGGTGACGCCGACCAGGTTGCGCGCTTCGTTGGCCAGAACCCTGCCAAGCAGCGGGAAGAAGGTCGAGTCGCGCAGCGGCTTCAGCAGCCAGACAGCACAGTAGAGGCTCCGGTCGGGCGTGCCGTCGAGCAGAAATGCGGCGACTGGAACCAAAACCGCGAGCACATCGATCGCGATTGCCGGCGTCCTGTCCCTGAGGTCTCCCGCCCAGCGCTTGAGCAGGGTCTCGGCCATCTGCAGAAGATAGGCGGCCCAAATGACAGCGAGCACAGCAGCCAGAGCCAGTCTGCTTCGTCCGGACATGTTCGGCATCGTGAGCGCAGCCACCGCCAGAAGCCCAGGCGCAGCGAGCACCGCATTTAGCGGTGCGTAGATTCTCAGAAAAGGCAGTACCGACATTCTATCCCACCAGCGGCCACTGTGCTCCAGAATAGAGGCCTTCCGGGCAAGCGCAAAGGGTGCTTTGCGATCGCAAGATCACGTCACGCCAATGGCTTTCGGGCGCCGCTATCGGCTCTCCACGGTCGCACCGCAGGCGACGGATCAGCTCGGGAGCCGCCACATTCGCACGCGACCCGCACCGCGCAATTCCGTTTCATCGAGTGGGTCGCAAGCAAATTTCGGTCCAAGCAGTTGGTAAGTTGCATCGGAAATACGGATTTCATCGGGCTCCGCGGACGTTTGAATACGTGAGGCGAGATTAACGGTCTCACCCCACAGGTCATAGGCGAACCGCCTCTTGCCTATGACACCGGCGACGATCGGTCCTGAGTGAATTCCAATTCTCAGCCTTATCGGTTCTCCTGCGAAGCGTTCCCGCCTTACCGCCTTGCGCAGCTCAACTGCATAGCGCGCGAGGGCTTTTGCATGATCGGATCGCGCGGTGGGCAAGCCAGAGACCACCATCACACAATCGCCGATTGTCTTGATTTTTTCGCAGCCGTATCGTTCCGAGAGCCGGTCCGCCGCCCTGAAGAAGTAATTCAAGATAGCGAGCGTCGTCACGGCTCCGACGCTTCGCGCTCTTTCGGTAAAGCCGACGATGTCGGCAAAAAGCACACTCACCTCCGCGTGGTTGTCGGCAATTTTCTTTTGCGCTTTCAACCGCTCCGCGATGGATGCCGGAAGAATGTTGAGGAGCAGGGTTTCGGCGCGCTGGTATTCACGCGCCAATCCCTCCTGGCTCTTTCTCAGTGCCTCGTTCGTCGATTGCAATTTTTCGTTGAGTTGACGCTCCCTCTCTTGCAGGAGCGTCATTTCATAGGCCTTCTGTTGAAGCCGCTGCCTGTTGTCTCGTTCGGCAGTGGCGTCCAGAAAAAGCAGCCACACGCACGCATTGTCAGCAAAAAAATGAAGGTCGGCGACACGCCCGCCGGGCAGTTCGATCATGTCCATGCGAAACGGAAGCTCCGGGCAAGGCAGCAAACCTTCCATGAATTCAAGCTGCCCCGCAACAGGCTTGCCGATGCGAAGCGATGACAGCCCGTAATGTTCAACATTACCGCCCTTGGCAGCTATGCAAAGCTCAGCGTCGATTTTCAGATAAGCGACAGCGTGCCCGTCGAAGAAGAAATTGAAAAACCAATTTCTGACTTCTTTTGGCAATTCATGCATGGTCTATTTGGTGACCATCAAGGCAAGTTGACGAAAGGCGTCATCGACCTGCTCGCCCGAAAGCGCACTTGTTAGATAGATTTGCCATCCACGTTGCCTCAACTCGTTGATCTCACCATCCGATATCGCCCACCGATCGGCCAGATCGGACTTGTTGAACAGCAATACGAACGGCATGGCGCCGAATTCGGCCTCGACCCGTTCGCGCAGCGTGAGTGCCACGGCAAGAGTAGCAGCGCGGGTTCCATCGACGACTAGCACGAGCCCGGTTGCACCTCGAACATAGCTGACGCGGAATGAGCCGATATCGTCCTCGCCGGCCAAATCCCACAAAATCAGATCCACGGTTTTGTCCGGGAGCGCGACGCTTTTCTTGTCGATTTTCACTCCGACGGTGGTCAAGTAGGTTTCTGAGAAGATGCTCTGCACAAACCTGCGGACCAGACTCGTCTTTCCGACGGCGAAGCCGCCCAGCATGCAGATCTTTTTTTGCAACATGTTGGGCTCCGCTAGTCCAGGTTTACCGTAATCGAAACCCGGCGATTGGTGGAGCTACCGGTTAGACTGTTTTCAGGTACAGCCGGCTCAAAAGTGCCCGCGCCCCGAACCAGCAGCAGTTCGGGAGCAACGCCGCGCTTGTTGAGAAGCGCACGAACTGTCTCGGCGCGGGCGGCGCTGATCGACGCGTTGGCCGTCTCACGGCCCGTGGTGTCCGAATGCCCGGTCAACATGAACCTCGCCGTTACGCCGGAATTGCGGGCACTCTGGGCGAATTCCTTTATTTGATCCGCCAACCTGTCGAGAACCGGCGTCTGCTCCGGTCCCGGCACAACCTTGCCGGAAGAGAAGAAAATATCGGTCGTCTGGATCGCCTGCCTCAAATGATTAAGTTCTGCGAGGTTCAGCTCACGCAGCTGCGAGACATCCAGAACCACTCCGTCCGCCGAAAGTTGTTCAGCGGCGGCCCGCGCGCGGTTGATCCAGCCGGCAGGAGCCTCACCCACGGCCACGATGCGACCCTGGATGATCGAGAGCTGAACGGTTTTCGGCGGGGACAGCGCCGCCGTCAGCCGCTTCACCACAAACTTCGGATCAAGGCTCTGATAGAATTGCCACTGTGCATGAACGCGGGCAGGATCAACGTCCGTTCCAGACAGCAGGGCTTGCGGGTCGGCGGCAAGCGGGTCTCTCAAGCCGGAAATGTAGAAATGTCCGCCCCTCGCGCTTTGTTGGGCGACGATGATTCCCGATTGGGCCTCAAGTCGCGACACATAATACTGCCAGTGCTCCGCCGCGCGTGCTTCGGGGCTCACGTCACGAACCTTGGAGATGTCGAATTCGGGTCCGCCTGCCGAAAGCTGCCGGGCCGCCGCGCGCGCGCGATCGATCCAGGTGTCGGGAGCCTCACCCTCGGCAACGATGCGATCATCGACGATCGAAAGTCGTACTGTATCCGGCGGATACAGTGACGCCGTCAGCCGCTTCAGCACGAACTCCGGCTCAAGGCTCTGATAGAACTGCCACTGCGCATGAACCCGGGCAGGATCGACCTCTGTTCCCGACAACAGCGACTGCGGGTCGGCGCCAAGCGGGTCTCGCAGGCCGGCAATATAGAATTGGCCGTCGCTTATCTTTTGGTCTGCAACGATGATGCCCGGCTGGGTCTCCAGTCGCGACACATAGGCGTGCCAGCGCTCCGCCTCGCGCACTTGGGGGCTTACGTCACGAACCCCCGAGATATCGAAGACCGGCCCGCCTGCCGAAAGCTGCTGGGCCGCCGCGCGCGCCCGGCTGATCCAGGTGTCGGGAGCCTCACCCTCGGCGACGATGCGGCCATCGACAATCGAAAGTCGCACTGAATCCGGCGGAGCCAGCGACGCCGTCAGCCGCTTCAGCACGAACTCCGGCTCAAGGCTCTGATAAAATTGCCATTGCGGATGAACCCCGGCCGGATCGACTCCCGTGCCTGACAACAGCGACTGCGGGTCGACGGCAAGCGGGTCCCTCAGGCCGGCAATATAGAACTGGCCATCGCGTACCTGCTGTTCGGCAACGATGATGCCCGGCTGGGCCTCCACTCGCGACACGTAAGCCTGCCAGCGCGACACATAAGCCTGCCAGCGCTGCGCTGATTGCCAGGAAAGAAAGTACCAACCGCCTGCCAGACTCAAGAGCAACAGGGCAACGGCCGCCACCAGCCACGGAAATCCGTCGTTTGATTCCTCTTGCTTGAGCTCGACGCAGGTCTGCAACTGCGCCTCTACGGAGGCCAGCTGCGAACCGTCGCCGTCGAACTGCTCTAAAGCCTCTGAGGATTGCTCATGGATGCGAAGCAACACATCGCGAACGATTTCATGCAATTCCTCCGGCGGATTTCCCCGGATCACCGAAACCAGTGTCGCAAACGGTCCAACTTCCGACCAGAGACGAAGCTCGCCGAAACGGATTGTGTCCAGGCCGCTCTGCTCTTTCTCGTTAAATGAGTCTTTTACAAAATCCTGAATCGCACTGAGCATCGAAGAAATGAGCTGAGGATCTTCGCTCGTCGCATTGTCGGCAGTTACATGCGCTATCAAAAGGCCGGAATTCCGATGAATGAGAAAGGCATGTTCCACACGGTAGACAAGGGAATGCTTCAGAACAACTGCCGAGAAGCTTGCCCCTGTTCTCCAGGCTTCAAGTCTCCACTTGAGCCCGTGCCAGGTGAATATGTGCCTTAGAGTTTCATTCAGCGACTGAAAGGTCTGGTCGATCTTTTCCCCGATCGACTTGCGAATTGCCGGCAGAAACACCGGGTACAATATGTCCGTCAGCGTGCGCGGGCTCTTCTGGATCGACCGTTGCACAGCCCGTTCGACAGCTGGCGCAAGCGCCTCGCCGAGTTGCGCGTAAGGCGCTCGTCCGGCAGCACTGGGAAGAACGTCGCCCACGGCCGCCGCAAGCTGCTCGGGTTCGTCGAGCAGATGCGTAACGCGTGAAAGCTCCGAGATTTCGCGGCTGACCAGCAACTGCCGCAGCGTTTCCATGCGCGGATCGGCGGTGGGAACCGCCTCGAACTGCGCACGGTAGTCCGGATCAACGTTCCGGGCAATTTCGATCAAAAGACGAGCCAGAGCCTCGCGATCAATCTCTGTATCGTTCGAGGCTGTTCTTTGCGGAAGGTTGAATGGGTCGACGGTGGACGTCAAGGTCCCATCAACTCACTTTCCAGCTGCGGTCCGAGTTGCTCTTGCTCCCGACGGGATCCTGATTGAGACATTTTGCAACCTCGACAAACAGGCCAGCCAAAAGATTTCGGTCGGTCTTGACGTTGCTGAGGTCGGCAAACATCTTCTCGATCAGCATCTGAACGCCTTCATTCTTCTGCTTGATTTCCTCACGCAGCAAATGATCGTTTCGATTTATCCGGTCCGAAACGTCGCGCTCGAGCGCGCTCAACTGATCCGACAACGTGCGCACCTGCTTTTCAAGAGCCTGGTTTTGCTCGCGAAGATTCCGGTCGATCTCCTTGTCGGCATCGGCTCGTGAATCTTTTTCGCTCCGCAATTGCCCTGCAAGCGAATCGATCTGCTTCTTTGCATTCGACTCGTACATTTCGAGATTGCGCTTGGCCTCGGACTCGACATCCTTGAAGCGCTGCAACACCCGTTCTTCAAGCTTGGAAAAACGGCGGTCATAGTCCTGCATCTGGTTGCCGAACAGCAGGTCACGGATCTTGTCGACACCGACGGCGTCGCCGGCGGTTCCGTTTTCGCGGGCCTGAACTCCCATGAAGTTCAGCCCGTTTCCTTCTGTGTTACCTATCAGATTTACGTCCGCCTTCTTTTCTGAAGAAGCGGAATTCGAAGATTCCTTAGCCATCCATATACCCCCATTGAACACATGCCGTCAGGTAAGCATGTCAGCAATCGGGCCGCAAGCCGGATTCGTCTTGACTTATGCCTATTCATGGGGCAGCCGAGCGCGATGGCTAACGGCCCGGCAATGGCAATCAGGGGCGATGCCCTCTTGAAGGCGCGGAGCGTGCGGACGGTTCCGGGTATCCAAAAAGCGCCTTCAGTCGAACGTCGCCAGCGGCTCGGCGTTGATCTCGACCCACTCACAGCGACGGCTTTCGTGGTAAAAAGACTGGAAGGGCGGCGGGAACGACGGGTCGGCGAAGGCGCCGACGGGAATGGCGATCACACCGGGCTGCGTGTCGATGCGATAGTGGACGGCGGCGCCGCACTCCGGGCAGAAATTGTAGATGACGCGGCCGCCCTCGTCGCCGGTGCGCGTGAACTGCTTCGCCCGCCCCTCGATCGATACATCAGCTTGCGCAAACCGGACATTGTAGCTGAAGGCGCTGCCGGTGCGGCGCTTGCAGTCGAGGCAATGACAGACCGAGATGCGCACCGGCTCGCCCGAACAGACGGCTGAAAGCTGGCCGCAGAGACATTGCGCGCGGCGCGTGACCATTGTTTCTTCCTCCCCTTCACATCACTGCGTATCGGCGCTGGCCCTCAGTTCCGTCCGCTTCTGTTCCGAAACCATGGCCAGATCCAGCACCTTCTGCAGTTCGGCGGCATGGTGGAATGAAGGCTCGGCCTGCACGCCGCTGCGAACCGCATCGACGAAGCGCTGGTAATTGGTCGGCACCGTGCCGGCGTCGAGCACCTGCCATTTGGCGTTCTCGATATCCTCGCCGACACACGCCTTCAGTTCCGAACCCTCGAGATTGTGCACGACTTCGATGCCGCCCTTGTCGCCATAGATGCGCAGGCGCAATTCGTTGATGTGGCCGGTCGCCCAGCGGCTGGCGTGAACGACGCCAAAGGCGCCGTTGGAGAAATCCAGCGTCATGGCGAAGCTGTCATTGGCGTCGAGGTCGTATTCGCCGATACGGTTGCCTGGCGCCTTGTCGAAGGTGCGCAGCCGGCAAAACACGTGGTCGACGTCGAGTGCGGCGCCATAGCTGGCGAAATCGAGGATGTGGATGCCGACATCGCCGAGCACGCCGTTGGAGCCGTGGTCGCGCGACAGCCGCCACAGCCATTTCGGGTCGGTGCGCCAGTCGCCCCAGAATTTCGAGACCAGCCAGCTCTGTAGATAGGAGGACTCGACGTGGCGGACGGTGCCGATCTCGCCGGCCAGCACCATCTGCCGCGCCTTCTGCAAGGCAGCGACATTGCGATAGGTGAGATTGACCATGTTGACGATGCCGGCGGCCTCAGCCGCTTTGGCCATCTCGCTTGCCTTGCCGAAGTCTTCGGCCAGCGGCTTTTCGCACAGCACCGGCTTGCCGGCCGCGATCAGCGTCATGGTGGTCGGGTGGTGAATGCGGTCGGGCGTGACGTTGGCGACCGCATCGAACTCGCCCCACGCCAGCGCGTCTTCCAGCGATGTGAATCGCTTCGGTATCTTGAACCCGTCGGCAAATTCGCCAACGCGCTTTTCATCGACGTCGACAGCACCGACGATCTCGACGCCGTCGATACCGCCGAAGCGGCGGGCATGCTCCTGCGCCATCCAGCCGGTACCCAGTATCAAAAGCCGCATTCTCTGCACTCCGAGCGAATTGGTTCGATTCAATCATATGGCGCAGATACGGTCTAGGAAACCCATGCGGAAAACCGCTACGCCTTTTTTCCTGGATTTTGCTTTAGCGGAAGCCGGCCTCGCCCGAAGCGTGCAGCTTGCCGCCGCGCTCGACGATCGGCTCCAGCGCCTTCTCGACCGGCACGTTCGGCGCCTCAAGGATCGCCGACTTGGTGCCCTGCGGATTGTGCGCCCACTTCACCGCATTGCGCAGCACCTTGTGCACATTGGCGTCGTGATAGGTCGGATAGGTCTCGTGGCCCGGGCGGAAGTAGAAGACATTGCCGGCGCCGCGGCGATAGGTCAGCCCAGAACGGAACACCTCGCCGCCCTGGAACCAGGAGATGAAGACGGTCTCCAGCGGTTCGGGCACGGCGAACTGCTCGCCATACATTTCTTCATTCTCGAGCTCGAAATATTCGCCGACGCCTTCGGCGATCGGATGGCTGGGACTGGTCACCCAGAGTCGCTCGCGCTCGCCCGCCTCGCGCCATTTCAGCGTGCAGGGCGTGCCCATCAGCCGCTTGAAGATTTTCGAGAAATGGCCGGAATGGAGAACGATCAGCCCCATCCCCTCCCAAACGCGGCGGGCGACGCGCTCGACGATCTCGTCGGCCACCGCGCCATGATCCTTGTGGCCCCACCAGACCAGCACGTCGGTCTCGGCCAGACGGTCGGCCGGCAGGCCGTGCTCCGGCTGATCGAGCGTGGCGGTCGAGGCGGAGATCGCCTTGTCGGCATTCAGCGCCTTGGCGATGGTCGTGTGCATGCCCTCGGGATAGAGGGCTGCGACCACCTCATTGGTCCGCTCATGGATGTTCTCGCCCCAAACGACAGCGCGTATTGTCATGGATGTCCTCGTGGTGAAGCCGACCCGCAGGGGTCACTCATAGTCTGCCTGGGGGTGAAAAGGGAATAGGCAGTGGGGAATAGGCAATAGGGGCAGAAAAACAATCAACAGGCGATGGACGCTCCTGGGCCCTACTGCCTACTGCCTACTGCCTACTGCCTACTGCCTACTGCCTACTGCCTACTGCCTACTGCCTACTGCCTTACGCTCCCCGGCCTTCCTGAGCGACCCGCGTCAGCGGCTTGGTCAGGCGCGGCACGACGACGAGGCGCTTAATCTTGCCCTTCTTGTAGGCGGCAAGGAAGCGGGCGTAGTCCTTGAAGACGACGCAGCCATTGGATTCCGCACGGCCGCCGCGCAGCATGTAGGTGTGGGCGAGCAGGCCGTCGCGGCCGTATTTATTGCCGCCGCTGACCGGAGTGAGACGGAGCGCCTCGACGCCATGGAAGCGGGATTCGCGCAGTCGCAGATCATAGGTGTTGGGCGGCGTCGGGCCGACATTCTTCTTGTGCACGAAGCGCGGCTGGTCGACCATCGAACCCAGCCCCGAATGGGCCTCCAGCCGCGAGCCGTCCGGCATATAGACGGTCTTGGCCGAGATATCGTACACGGCGACGCCGCCGCCCATTCCGGGCGTGGCGAACAGATCCTTGAAGGCGCGACCGACACCGCCCGCCGGGACGTCCGGCTTGGCATAGGCCAGCATCTCGCCGGCCTGTGTCTTCGACCGTTTGCCAGGCTTGATCCGGCTTGATTGGATGCTCTGGCTGTCTGGCACGCCAGGCAGTGCGGCGACCTCCGAAGTACTGCGTGGCGAGCGCGGCGACGAATTGCCCGGCGACTGGGGTGCGGGGCTCTCGGGCGTCCTGTCGGTCTGTGGCTTGGCTGCCCTGGGCTTGCTGGCTTGCCGAGCCTCGGCAGGCTGAGCGGTTTCGGCGCGTGGACGCCAACCGGGCAACGCAATGTTGTCGGGCAGATCGTCCTGCGGCGGCAGCGAAGCGACCTGAACCTCGGCCTGCTCAGGATCCTGCCCTCCGGCGATTGCTTCAACGGCCGGCGGCGGGGCCAGCATGTCAGCGTCTTCCGGCAAGCTGTTGGCCAGCGCCAGCGCCAGGCGCGATGAGCGTTCGATCTCAGCCACTTCCGGCCCAAAGCGTTCCGAGGCCGGGCCATGCTGATCGGGCAGCCGGACTTCGGCGAAACGGGCAGCGACCGGAAGGCTGGCAAGCATGAAGGGCGCATTCGAGGCCTTGGCGAAGGCGGCAGCCAGCTTTTGCGGCGACAGCTCTGCCTTGGCCACCACGCCGTCGAAGCGCATGCCGCGCGAAGTGGCGAGAGCGACGCTGGTGTTTGGCGCAATGTTTGAGGCGACACTGCTCGGGGCCACAGCGTGCGCGGCCGGCTTCAGCCGCGCCATCTTGCCGTCATGCGCGAAGTTCGCGGCGGCATGCGCGCAGCCGGCGTCGCATTGGCTGAGCAGCGAGGCCTGTGATTTTTGCGCCGAAAGCCGAGGCGCCCACGAATTGGCGAGGCTGCGGCGCGAATCGGCAAGTGCTGCGTTCGGCAGAAGCAGACTGTGCGGAAGGCTGTTGGAGGCTGCGGTGAGCGAGGTACCGAGCGAATAGAGGCCGGCCATAGTTGCCACCGACCACAGCGCCAAGGCCGCGCCGACAACCGGCACCACCACCCAGCGCTGGCCGGATCTCTTCGAAGTCAAACCCCGTTCAGGAGTATCGCCCCGGTCTTTCAAACGCAAAAACGCCATACAACCACTCTCAATCGGCATGCAGGCTTGCGACCCTCGCATCCGTGACATCCACAGTTCGCTGGTGCCCCCTGCACCTTTCGCGTCTGTTGCCGATTGAATCAAAAGATGGACAAAGTTGGTTAACCAATCCCTCCATCAGCCACCGATTATGCGGCGCCTGATACGAAAAAAAGAGCACTCCATGGTCTGCGCCACGGTAGAATGCTCTCCCTCACCCCCGCCTTGCTGCCCGTTTTTGCGATCCAAGTCAAGGAAACGCTGCGTCAGCTTGCTGCAAGCCTGTGCTGATTGCCCGCTGATCGGCCTTCTCAATCAGTTGACCTTCCGGTGGCTGGAAGGTCTATCTGCTCAGAGACGGAGACCTCCGGCGACGGAAATTTACCGATGAGAACCGGCATCACGACCGAAGAATCCGACTGCAGGTCGAACCCCTGCTGCGGCTGGCTGAGCACGGATGAATGGGGCAAGGACATGGCGCCGTGAGATGGACTGTGAAAGCGGCGCTGCTGTGGCTGGTCTGTGCCCTTACGATGGGCGCCTCCGTCGGCAGCGGACCGATCGTCGCGGCCCGCCAGGCGTCGATGAAGGAGATGGCGGCGGCTGCGAAAACCATTGCCGGCATGTTCGACCGCAGGCAAGCCTATGACGCGGCAGCCTTCAAGGCGGCAGCGGACACGCTGCGCGCGCGCATCGGCCCTGCCCTGATTGCCGAATTTCCGAGCGGCTCGCTTGGACCGCCTTCGCAGGCCAGGCTGGAGATCGATCAGTCACGGGCGGAATTCGAGGCCCTGGCAAATCATATCGGAACGCTGGCCGACGCTCTGGCCGCCAAGGCCGAAAGCGCGCCGGCCGTCATCACCGATGACATGCGCATGGGCACCGGCCTGGCGATGGGCGGCGGCAGCCTGCTCGGCAAGCGCTCGATTCCAGAGGAAGCCGATCCGACCAAACTGCCGGCGGAGCATATCCTGCATCTCATCCTGCAGGATTGCTCGACCTGTCATTCGAAATTCCGGCAAAAGGTACAGTGAAGCGACATTATCCGGCGGAGCATTTCTTGCTGGCCTGCGCCACAGTCACTTTGCATACAAGTAAATTCGTTTGTGCTAATATATCGCCGGCCGTGCATATCCATGCATGACGAGCATCGGGAGGATGCAATGAAAACCATGAATCGCAGGTCTGCAATTGCCCTCGGTCTGACGACCGCCGCGGTAGCGCCTTTGTTCACCTTGGCGGCATCGGCAAAAATCAAGAAATACGGCCCGAAAGAGGGCAAGGAGATTGCGCCCGGTGTCAGGGTGGTGGAGGTCGGCACCGGCAATGCAGACATTCCCGCCTACAAGAGCATCGCAATTATCGACGTTGTGTTTCAGCCCGGAGCACATGCTCCTCAAACCGTGATGGACAACGACATGGTGTGCACCATTACCTCAGGTGCATTCACGATCAAGAAAGCGGACAAGGAATTCAAGCTCAAGACGGGTGATATGTACACCTGCTCCAAGGGCAAGACCGATGAAGCGACGAATACAAGCAAGGAGGTCGGCGTGCATCGCATCGCCGTATTGATACCCGCATAGCAGATGGAATTCCGGCCGGACCACGCCGTCGCGAGTCCGGCCGGCCAGACGAGGCGATCTCGTTCCGTCGTCAGCGCGGCCATCTCACGCCAGCCACTCCCTGATCGCCGAGCGGGCGGGAACGGCGCGCATGTGGTCTTCGCGCTATGGCTTTGTTTGGGCATGATCTTTTGGGGAAGCTGGCTTGGTTTTCAAATCATCGGCTAGGTCGAATGGCTGATCAACCAGCGCATCCACGTGGCCAATACGGAGATCGAAAACCGCACGAGTTTTGCCGGCCACCGAGCGGTGTTCGAGGCGATCGAGCGCCGCGACCCGGAAGCGGCCGGCCAAGCGATGCGGGCGCATCTGGAAAACGCCCGGCGCAAGTTCAATTCAGGTTCGGGCAGATTGGACTAGCCGGCAGACGCGGCAGCGCTCTGGCGCAAAGCAAAAAGCCCGCCGTTCATAGCCGGCGGCTCCCTTCAATCATACAGCGCGATCCGGTCGCCGATAACCAGGACGACCGAATTTCGGCCTTCAGCGGCTGGTTGCGCTCAGGGGGCGGGCTTCGATGGGTTTGAAGCGACCAGCGAACCCAGTTTGCCGGCTTTGGCCAGACTCGGCTTTTCGTAGGTTTTTTTCACAGAATCCCTCCTTAATAGCATCAATTCCGTCTGCTGGGCCCGTTTTGTCAAATCTGGCAGCAGTCCGTCACAGGTCCCGGCGGCAATTCGTGCCCTTACGCCGGCTCGCGCTTGAGCGCCTGCGCCATGCAGTGAATGCCGCCGCCGGTCTTGGAAATCTCGCTCATGTCGACGGCAGCAACCTCGAAGCCGCGCGCTTTGAGTTGGCCGATCAGCGACTGGCTCGACGTCGGCGCGATCACCCTGTCCTTGCCAAGCGACATGAAGTTGCAGCCGAGCGCCATCGTGTCCTGGAACGGCACGTCGATGATCTCGTGGCCCTTGCCCTTCAGCCAGTCGACGATGCCGGGCTCGGTGCAGGCGAGACACACCGCGGTGAGTTTTTCGGCGATCGGCACCACCATCAGGTCGATATGGACGTAATATTCGTCGATGAAGGCGAGGCGCGTTTCCCAGCCTTCCTTTTCGAACCAGTCCTGCACCTGGCGGGCGCCCTCTTCCTGCGTGCGGGCGCCGCCGCAGCCGATCAGCACCACGCCCTCCTCGATGACGTTGAAGTCGCCGCCTTCGAAGGTGCCAGCCGTGACCATGTCGTAGATCGGGATGCCGAGCTTTTCATAGGTGCGGATGGCGGCATAGTTCTCGCCGCGCCGCCACCAATTGGCCATGGCGGTGATGAAGGCGCCGTAGGGCGTCATGACGCTGGAGTCTCTGGAATAGACCTGCATCGGCAGTTCCGGCGTCGGCTCGTGCCAGTGGATGTTGACGCCGAAATGCTCATAGGCGGCGACGAGGTCCTTGTGCTGCGCCTGGGCGATCTGAACGTTGCAGGGCGCTTCGCGCAAATGCTTGCGCGAGAGCGAGCTGGTCGAGAGGTGGCGCAGGAAGTTTGGCGAGCCGAGCAACACGTCTGTCAGCACGTCGGTCTCGTTGGCAAAGCCCCATGATGTCAGCGGCTTGGTGCCGCCGGCGGGATTGCGGCGCTGCAGCGAGAACGGTTCGGCGATGATGCGATCATGGACGGTCATAAGGTTCTCCTCGATTTGACTATGCAGCTTGATTGGATTGGCTGCTCGGAATCCACCAATCGCGTCCGCGCGCGGTGGTGACATATTCCGGCCAGCGGAAATTGATCGGCGGGTCATAGTCGCAAAGCGGCGCGATCCAGTTGGAGCCACCAATGCCGCCGCCGGTGCGGGTGACGAATTCGTCCATGGCTGCATCACGCGCGGACTTGTCCTCGAGCAGGCGGAGGGCTGCAAGCGCAACCGTCTTGGCGGCGCAAATGACCATCGGGTCGATGGTGGCCGAGATACCGCCCAGCGCGTTCATCGCCCAGGATGGATAGGCATGGCCATTCGCCGAGCGCAGCGCCGGGCGGGCGACATAGAAGCGTGCGGTCGGCGTGTGCCACGACATGTCGGTGTAGTCGTCGGAGGTCGAGTTGATCTGCGACGGAGGCAAATCGCGGCGCAGGATTGCCTCGGCCTCTTGCGGCGCAACCAGCCGCTCCATCTCGTCGATGAAAGGGTTGTCGGTCGCGGTGCCGCCGGCATTGACCTGGACCTCGCGACCGATCGCTTTCGCCGCCTCGTCCCAGCTTGGAGCGCCAACGGTGGACAGCGCCTCATAGGCAATCCCCGCCATGGCGTGATTGGCGAGACCCGGCCTCGACTTCGACACCCAATGGCGCTCATAGCGACAACCGCTGATCGCCGCGGCCGCGGCCGCATTACGGTCGAGCACCGCGGTGACCTGCTCTGCCATGGCAATGGTCGGCACGCGGATCATGTACTGGATCTCGGCCAGCCCCGCCGGCAGATTGTCGGCGGTCGCCTGCCCGGCGGTGAGGATCGCCTCGCTGATCGACCAGCCGCCCTGGTGGGGTAGCATGGAATCGCGCAGCGCCTTGGAGGCCATGTACATCGTCATCAGTGCGTCGTTGGCGCCGGGCGCCCGCACCGCCGAATGCGCCTGCGGGATCGGCGCGCCATCGCTTGCGCGAACCCAGTTTTCGGGTTCGTCGCAGACAAAACGGTAGATCATCGCATAGGCGGCGCCGCAATGCGTGTCCCAGCGCGCCGTGTTGCAGAGCGGCAGCATATAGAAGGGGTGGAAGGAGATCATGCCGGCAAGGCCGTCATAGTAGCCCTTGGCCGCATGGATCGGCTTCGAGCCCCTGACCTTCTCGGCCGGCTCGCCGGTGAAGCGCAACGTCCCCTCGATGCCGTGGCGTTGCATTGCCGCCTTGGTGGCGAGAAGTCCGCCGAGGCCGGCAATGCCAAGCCCGGAATGCGGATCGGTGTGGCCGCCGGCCTCGCTGCCGAGGCGCGGCCGCGATCGCTTCACCGTTGCCGCGTCCTGGCAGTTGCCAGGCACGGCGTCGTATTCGCCGTACATGCCGATGGTCGGCCCCGGGCCATTCGTCCAGTGGGCGCAAAAGGCGGTCGGCATGCCGGCCGACCCTTCCTCGACCGAAAAGCCCTCATGCTTCAGCCGCGCGACATACCAGGCCGCCGACTGGTATTCGCGCCAGGCTGTTTCGCCGAAATCGAAAATGGTGCGCGTCCACGCCGACAGCGACGGCTGGATGCTATCGAGACAGGCAAGCGCGGTGGCTTGCGCCGAGGTCGTCACCGGTTTCTCCATGCGGCCCAAGAAAGCAGTGAAGCGGCATTGCAAAAAGTGATATGTTTTTCCGGTTCATGCAAATTCGGTTCACCTGAGGCCTCTTGCGAATACCTTCCACACAGGCGCTGCGCGCCCTCGACAGTTTTGCCCGTCACGGCAGTGTCTGGCGCGCAGCCGATGAACTGCACTTGACCCGCAGCGCCGTCAGCCATCAGTTGCGGCTGCTCGAACGCGACCTCGGCTTCGACCTGCTGGAGCGCATCGGCAAGGGCGTGGCGCTGACACCGCGCGGCCAGCGCTATGCCGCCGATGTGAGAAAGGCGCTGACGGTGCTCGGCGATGCGGTGACGCGCCAGGCCGGCACGGGCGTCGGCGGTTCGTTCGCCGTTTCCTGCACGCCGGGCTTCGCCTCTCTGTTCCTGTGCACGCACATCGGCGAGTTCCGGCAGATGTATCCGGACGTGGCGCTGTCGATCCTGACGCCGCGGCGGCTGGACGATGTCAGCAATCCGGACGCCGATGCCTTCATTGCCTTTGGCGTCGGCAACTGGCCGAACCGCTCGGTGGAGTTGCTGTGCGAAATCTCGTTCACGCCACTTTGCAGCCCGACACTGCTCAACAAGGTCGGCGGCTTTTCAAAACCGGCCGACGTGCTGCGCGCCAATCTCCTGCATCTCGGCGACACCGAGGACTGGGCGCGCTGGCTGGCGCTGTCCAAGGTGGAAAACCCCGACACCGAAGGCGGCATCTTCTTCTCGGACATGAACCTCGTTTTTTCCGCGGCGATCGCCGGCCAGGGCATCGCCATGGGCGACGAGCTGACCAGCCGCCGGGCGCTGAGCGAAGGCCGTCTGGTGCGCCCCTTCGACATCGCGATCCCCTCGCCGCGCTCGTATTTCCTGGTGTCGGAACATGCCAAGGCCAGCCACCCGGTGCTGGAAGCATTCAATGGGTGGTTGAGGTCGAAGCTGTCGGAGAACCGGATCAGCCCGTACTAGCCTCCCATCCGTGAATCAAATTTGCCGATCAGGCGAAAACTATTCGGTTGCGGTGAGCCGGCGCACTGCCCTACGCTCAAGCCACGATCAAGGAAGAGGCAGGATGCAGCAACCCGGCCGGGCCGCAGAGATCAAGGCAATCGGGATCGGCAAGAGCTTCGGCTCGTTCCAGGCGCTGGACGATCTGACGCTCAATATCGGCCGCGGCGAGTTTTTGACGCTGCTCGGCCCCTCGGGTTCCGGCAAGACCACCTTCCTGATGATTCTGGCCGGCTTCGTGCAGCCCACCGTCGGCAGGCTTTTCAGCGACGGCGTCGATATCACCGAACGGCCGGCCGAGCAGCGTGCCGCCGGCATGGTGTTCCAAGGTTATGCGCTGTTTCCGCATATGTCGGTCGAAGCCAACATCGCTTTCCCGCTCAAGGTACGCAAGAAATCGGCTGCCGAGATCAAGCGCCGCGTTGCCGAGATGATCGAGCGCGTCGGCCTCAAGGGCCATGAGACGAAACTGCCGGCGCAGCTTTCCGGCGGCCAGCAGCAGCGCGTGGCGTTGGCCCGCGCTTTGGTGTTCGAACCCGGCGTGCTGCTCCTCGACGAGCCGTTCTCAGCGCTCGACAAGAGCCTGCGCGGCCAGATGCAGGCCGAGATGAAGCGGCTGCATCAGGAGACCGGCACCACCTTCGTCTTCGTTACCCACGACCAGAGCGAGGCGCTGGCGCTGTCGTCGCGCGTCGCCATCTTCAACCATGGCAAATTGCTGCAGGTCGGTGCACCGGACGAGGTGTATGACCGGCCGGCCAATCGTTTCGTCGCTGAGTTCCTGGGCGAGATCAACATGCTGCCGCTCAAGGGCGTGAAGCGCGCCGACAATGGCGCGACCGCGCTCTGCGAAGACCGCGCGATCACGCTGCGCGGCAATGCCGAGGCGGTGAACGGCAACGCCATATTGGCGATCCGGCCCGAACATATGTCGATCGCGCGCGAAGCCGCCACCGGCGACAATGGCATCGCCGCCACCGCCATCGGCTCGACTTATCTGGGTGCGGCGACCAAGCTCGATCTGACGACGCGCCAGGGCGCCAAGGTGACCGTCTCGGTGCCGAACGAGGTCGCGGCGGCGGCGCTGAGCAAAGGCAATTCCGTCTGGCTGACCTGGCCGGCGGAAAAGGGTTTCCTCCTTCCGGACGGAGGATGACGACGAGAACGGCGAAGTCTTCCAGCAAAGAATCTGGAGCGCGCCATAACCACCGGAACCAACAACGAAAAAGGGGAACTAAAATGACAGACCAAAGCAAAAAACAAGCCATGGACGCGCTATCCGCCCGGGCTGTGCGCGGCGAGATTTCGCGCCGGCAATTCACCCAGCTTGCAGCCTTCGTGCTGGCCGGCACGCCGATGCTGCTGCGCTCGACCGGCGCGTTTGCGCAGGCCAAGGAACTGGTGCTGGTCAACTGGGGTGGCGATGCCCTCACCGCTTATGACGCCGCCTATGGCCAGGCCTTCACCAAGGACACCGGCATCGCCGTCAAGATGGACGGTTCGGGCCCGACCGAAGGCGCGATTGCCGCACAGTTCAAGAGCGGCGCGCCGACCTGGGATCTCGTCGATGTCGACCCGTTCTCGGCCATCACTCTCGGTGCCCAGGGTGCGCTCGAGCCGATCGACTACGCCGTCGTCGACAAGAAGAAGATGCGAGAAGGCTTCGGCTGGGAATACGCGGCCTCGACCTATTTCTTCTCCTACGTCATCGCCTATGACTCGGAGAAATACGGCAAGGACGCGCCGACCGGCATGGCCGACTTCTTCGACGTGAAGAAGTTTCCGGGCAAGCGCTCGCTCTACAAATGGGGCGTGTCGAGCTGGGAAGCAGCGCTGCTTGCAGACGGCATCGCGCCGGCCTCGCTCTACCCGCTCGACCTGAAGCGAGCGCATGACAAGATCGCCGCTTTCAAGGAAAACGTCGTGGCTTACTGGGGCGGCGGCGCCGAGAGCCAGAGCGTGCTGCTCAACGGCGAAGCCTCGATGGCGATCGTGTGGTCGACCCGCGCCTCGCTGATCGAGCAGGACTCGGGCGGCAAGATCAAGTTCATCTGGGATCAGGGCCTGATTTCGCCCGGCGCGCTGGCCGTGCTCAAGGGCAACCCCGGCGGCAAGGACGCAGCGATGAAGTTCATCGCCAGCGCCCAGGATCCGCAAAAGCAACTGGTGATGTTCGACAAGCTCGGACAGGGTCCGGCCAATCCGGCCGCCGATGCGCTGATCCCCGCCGACAAGAAGCGCATCAACCCGGTCGATCCCGAAAACATGAAGAAGCAGATCGCGCTCGACATGGACTGGTACGCCAAGAATTACGGGGCAGCACTCGACGAATACACCAAGATCATCTCGGCCTGACCAGGCCGGGCACGAGCTTCGATGAGAGGCACCCTCTCCGACAGGATGGGCGCGGCGGTGCTGATGGCGCCGCTGCTCCTGTTCCTTGTGCTGGCCTACGCCTGGCCGTTCCTCGGCGTCGTCAAGTGGAGCGTCACCTTGCCGACACCGGGGCTCGGCCAGTATGGCGCGCTCGCCACCGATGCCCTGGTGCAGTCTGTGTTCATCCGCACGCTGCGCATCGCGCTGATCGTCACCGTGGTTTCCGTGGCGGCGGCATACGCCATCACCATGGTGTGGGTGCGCGGCAGCCCGGCACAGCGCATAATCGCTGAATTCTGCATTCTCGTCCCCTTCTGGATCTCGGTGCTGACCCGCGCCTTCGGCTGGGTGGCGCTTTTGTCCAACCGCGGCCTGATCAACACCTGGCTACAATCGATCGGCTTCATCTCCGAGCCGCTGGCGCTGGTGCGCAACGAGTTCGGCGTCATCGTCGGCATGACGCATTTCCTCATTCCCTTCGCGGTGTTCCCGCTGGCCTCCGCCATGCGCAGCCTCGACGAGCGCGTGCTGCTCGCGGCGCGCGGGCTCGGCTCCAGCCGCATGCGCACCTTCTGGACCGTGTTCGTGCCGATGACGCGCTCCGGCATCATCGGTTCGGCGATGATCGTGTTCGTCTTCTCGCTCGGCTTCTTCGTCACGCCGGCGATCCTCGGCGGCGGCCGCAGCGTGATGATCGCCGAGCTGATCTATCTGCGCATCTTCCAGAGTCCCGACTGGGGACTGGGTGCGGCGATCAGCGTCGTGCTGGTGCTGTTCGTCGGCGCGCTCATGGCGCTGCTGTTCCGCTATGTCAGACCGAAGCAACTGATCTGATGCCGACCTATCGCCCCGGTCCCGTCTCGCTGATCCTCGCCGTGCTGGTGGCACTGTTCCTGCTGCTGCCGCTGCTGGCGGTCATCCCAGTGTCGCTGACGCCAAGCCGCATGCTGGCTATGCCGACGGGCGAACTGTCGCTGCGCCACTACCGCGCGCTGATCGAGGATCCGCGCTGGCTCGACGCCATCCTGCTGTCGATCCGCATCGGCATCGTCAGCAGCGTCATCTCCACCGTGCTGGCGCTGTGCTTCAGCCTTGGCGCCTGGATGTTCCAGCCGCGCTTCACGGCCACCCTTGTCGGCTTCGTGCTGTTGCCGATGGTGGTGCCGCCGGTGGTCTCGGCGATCACGCTCTACTTCCTGCTGACGTCGATCTCGGGCATGAGTTCGTTCTTCGGCTACGACACCTGGCTCGGCGTCGCCATGGCGCATTCGGTGATGACGGTGCCTTTCGCCACGGTGCTGATCCTGGTCTCGCTCAGCCAGCTCGACCGCCGCATCGACCTTGCCGCGCGCGGCCTTGGCGCCGGCGTGTGGGAACGCGCCACGCGCATCATCATGCCCAACATCAAGTTCGGCATCGTCACCGCCGCGCTGCTGTCCTTCGTGCTGTCCTGGGAAGAGATAGGCGTCACCCTGTTCATCACCTCGGTCAACGCCATCACGCTGCCGCGGCTGATGTGGATGGGCCTGCGCGACAACATCGACCCGGCGATCGCAGCCCTTTCGGTGATCCTGATCATCATCACCGTGCTGGTCCTGGCGGTGAGGACTGTGGTGGTGAAGATGCGCGGCGGGCACTGAGCCAAGGTGGCCAACAACAATCGGCGATAGCCAAGCCGCTGTGTGAAGGGCGTTACGGACGGTGAGCGCCGGGTACATTACGCGGCGTCATGGGAAACCTGCCGCTGGTGACATTTGCCTTCGTGTCGGTGCTCGGAATGGCGGTTCCGGGACCGGACGTCGTGCTCGCCATCACCAACGGCTCCCGCTACGGTTTTCGACGCGCGTTTCTCGGCATGGCCGGCGTCGTACTGTCTGATTTCGTTCTTATCAGCATCGTCGCGCTGGGCTTCGGCGCTCTTCTGCTGGCTTCGGAATTCTATCTCTCGGCTCTCAGGATGTTCGGCGCGGGCTATCTGCTTTTCGTCGCCATCGGTACCCTGCGCACCGCGTCCCGACCTTCGTTCAACCCTAACGTTCCCGAAACACGCCATTCAGCCAAGGCACTCATTGGGCGCTGCTTCCTGGTGGCGGTCACAAATCCGGCGGCCTGGCTGCTTTTCCCCGCGATCCTGCCGCATTTTGTCCGCGTGGATGAGCCGATCGCGATCCAGTATGGCATCCTGGCCATTATCGCCGCGCTTGCCGATGTGTTTGTGCTGACGTTTTACGCAGCCCTTGGCGCGCGGGCTGCAAGGCTTCTGGCTGGGCCAAACGCCGTGTGGATCGACCGGTTGTACGGTATCGCCCTGCTTGGTCTTTCGAGCACTTTGATCCTGCAATCCCTCGGGCATCTGAGATAGTCGACACAGGACTACACAGGGCCGGATTTAGCAATCGGCCCGTAGTCAGCTTGCGAAGAATCTCGACAGCCTTGCAGCCGTGTCTTCGGGGTGCTCTTCCGGGAAGAAATGCCCACCCTTGACCGAGCCGCCTCCGACGTTATCAGCCCATTGCCGCCAGATCGCCAACGGGCCGCCCTCCTCCGCATACCAGTTCTCCAACCCGCCCTCGCCGCTCCAGAGCGCAAGCAGCGGGCATCTGATGCGACAGCCATCAGCCTGGTCCTGCGCGTCGTGCTCGCGGTCGATGCCTGCGGCGGCGCGATATTCCTCGCAGATGGCGTGGGCATGGGCGGGATCACGCAGCGCCTCGATATAGGCGGCCCTGACCTCAGCGGGAAAAGCATCTGGAGCCGAGCCCCAGCCGGCGATCGCATTGTCGACAACTGCGTCGGGTGCTGCGGACAACAGGCGCTCAGGCAGCGGTTCCGGCTGGGCGAGCAGGCTCCACGGCCAGAAGGCCAGCGCCAACCTGGCATCGGCCCGATCCCAGGCGGAGGCCGTGGGGACGATGTCGAGAACGGCGACTTTCGACACGGTTTCGGGATGGTCGAGCGCCAGCCGGTAGGCGACGCGACCGCCACGGTCGTGGCCGGCAACCATGAAACGGTCGAAACCGAGAACGTCCATAACCTGCACCATGTCGCGCGCCATCGCTCGTTTGGAATAGGCGGCATGATTGGCTCCGGAAGCCGGACAGCCGCTTTGTCCGTAGCCTCTCAGATCGGCGGCGACCACGCTGAAATGCGGCGCCAGGGCCACGGCGATGTCCCGCCACATCACATGCGTTTCGGGAAAGCCATGCAGGAGCAGCAACGGCGGCCCTGAGCCACCGGCCCTGACGAAGATCGATGTCTCCTCCATTTGAACGGTCCTGGCGTCAAAGCCCGCAAACATCAGCTGCCGCCAACCAGTCCGTGGCTGGAACGGATTCGCAGCACCTGGACACCCTTCGGCAATTCGATCAGGAACTCCTTGTCGCGGTCGAGATGGTGGATGCTTTGCGGATCGCCGCCGGTAAAGGCGGCCATCGCCTCGACGCTCTCCCAATAGGAGATGGTGATGAATTCCGAATGCGTCGGCGTGTCCTCGCGAAAAGTCTGCACGCCAAGCGCTTTCTCGATCAGCGGCTTGATACCAGCCTCGTAATTGTAGCGCTCATAGGCGTCGGCCCTGCCGGGCGAGGTCCTGCCGCGCCAGATGCGCGCAATGGTCGGGGTTTTCGGTGCCATCTCCTATAACACCCGAAGGCGCGCCGCGTTCCGACTATCCTGACTGGCCGCACAACTGGCTGATAGTCGACGTATGGCAAAGGTTCCGTACAGTAACTTGCACTGGACACGCGGCTATCCTGTCAAGTCCAAACGTGCTCTCTTGTGCTCAACTTGGGAGGGCACAATGAAACTACGTCTAGCTTTCGCTGTATTCACCGCAGGAATTTTCTTCGCATTGTCGGCTGCCTCGGCCGGACAAGGGGAACAGCAAAACATCAACTTCCTGGCTCGGATGTCCGATGCAAGGTTAAATTCGGCCGCCAGAATGGCCGGTGACCTCGTTGGCGTAAGGCAAAGATGTCCGGCGTTGAGGCCAACGGAAGACGGAAAAGCAATTTTCGCCGTCCCGGTCCTTTTGTATGATGGGCGGGACAAACACCTGACCCCAGACCCCCGAAAGTTCAACATGGCCATCCATACCTATGAGAGGGCTTTCGCAATGGCGGCCCAGAGATCGGCAAGTTGCCAAAGCGAGAGGGCCAAATACCCGAAACTTTACCGGTAGATGGCTAACAAGGACGACCTTCAGTCTCCGGCGCCGCGACGCCTCACCTAAGGTATTGAAATTATTGGCAGGATTCGAAGCTGTGACCATCGGTTTAGAAGGCCGGTGCTCTATCCGGCGGAGCTACGGGACCGCTGCCGTCAGCGAACGCGCTCTACCTTCAGGCAGCATGCAGGGTCGGGATGGCGCTAACGTCAACTTCGCGCTCCGCATGCCAGGCATCATACGCGGCCTGCATCCTGAGCCAGATCGCGGCACCATCGCCGAACATCTTGCCAAGGCGGGCGGCCACGGCAGGCGATACCGGCTTCTTCTCACGGATGATATCGTAGAGCTGCTGGGCGCGAGATTCCGAGCAGATTGGCGATTTCCATCTTGGTCTTGCCGGCGGCGGGAACGATGTCGTCGAGCAACGCGCCAGGATGGGAAGGGCAGCGCTCGGTCGTTCTGTTTCGTTCGTACACCTTCAGAGTGCTACCCATATGCCAGGTACAAACCGTAACCTATGTGTCCGGAATGGACCCGGCAAAATTGGCGATCCCGACAGGATTAACATAGCCTAGCCAAATCAAGTGGTTAGCCCTACTAACCAGCCGCTATCGTCCCATTGAATCGCATAGCGTTTTTTCCAAACTGCCTAACCTAAAATAGGATTCTTCCCTTGAACATCATTGCAATCCGGCCAGCAGCCGGACCAAAGACGCTTGCCTATTTCGATCTGGAGATTGGCGGGCACTTACGGATTTACAATCTCATTCTCCGCCGAAACACTGAAGGCAAGTTGCGCACAGTCGCACCTCAAGCTTGCGGCAAACACGCTGTAACCTTCCTTCCGAAGTTCGCCGAACAAATCAGCCAGGCGGCAGCCGCGGCGTTGCGGGCAGCAGCTCATGTCGGACGCTAAACACCTCCCCAAGCCGGAGAGCCTCGAGGCCAAGTTCAAGCTCCTTACGAGCCTGCCATACGACAAGCGCGCGAACCGTAAGCACAGCTTGGTCTTCGGTTTCATTCTGGATTGGTATCACAGCAGGTACGGCAACGCTTTGGCCAGCATCCGGCACGTCGTCAGCACCATCAAAGAGCGCGACCCGTCGGGCAAGGGCCTGTATGCCGGTGATGTGCATGGTGCGCTCACTGACCTCGTATCGTGGGGCTACCTCCACCAGGAAAAGGGCAGCGGGCGCCGCGCCAGCCGCTACATCCCCGTTTGGGACCTGGTTTGTAGCGTTCAGGATTCTCCGAACACTACGAATGTTGCGCCTAGCGTTCTGAATTTTCCGAACGCAGATGTTCGGGAATCCCCGAACGCTACGACCGTTAGCGTTCAGCAATCTCCGAACAAAGACCCATCCACCCTGACCCGGTCACTAGACCCGGGTACAGGGAAGGATGAATATGATTGCACCGCGCCTTTGGCGCCGCCCCCGGCTGGCCTATCGGCAGCCGCGGCGGATCCGGCGCAAGCGTTTGAGAAATTGTATCGCGCTTATGGTGTCCGCAAGAACAAGACTGCGGCTGAGGGCGAGTTCATGAAACTTCATCTGCCGATCGCCGATCTCATCTCCGCCGCCCTAGTTTGGAAAGCGGCTGCAGGCGAAGGTGTGACCCGCATGTATCTCGACAGGTGGCTGCGGGAAGGACGCTATGACGAAGATCCACCGCAAAAGTACGAGCCGAAGCGCGACAAGGTGAAGATGCCGCGAAAGCAGGCGGGTGCGATTAGACGCGACGTCGAAATCGAGGAAATCCTCTGGGATGGTGGCTTCGGGCCGATTGATGTCTGTCTAAAATGGCTAGATCGAGAAAGAGACGAGCCGGCCAGCAGCACCATTCGATTGCATGGCGATGACTACGCCACCATGAAAAGCGAACTCGCCGTCATCAACGATTCCGACTTCGAATTCAGGCGCGCCCTGCTTGACCTGCATACCGCAAAGGACGGCACCGAAACTTATCGGTGGCACAGGTATCCCGACGCCGCAAACGACAACCTCGTTCGCGAGGGCGACAGCGACGACGAGTCCTGTGGGCGCCATCTTCCTTGGCAGGACGCCGCATGATGGATCCGGAGCAATTTGAGGAAATCGTGCGCGGAGTGCTGACCGACCGCGAACCTGCCGACGTTCGCGTCATCATGCCAGTCACTGCCTTTGCGGCGCAGGATGATGACGGCGATGATGTCGAGGTTGTCGGCGTCACCTTTACACAGGCCGACAACGAAAACCTGTCTTTCGTGGTGATGGTGGAAATGGAGGACGGCGAAGTCTTTCCCACCATGCGAGACACTGTGTGGAGGAAGGCGTACGGAGTCGTCCGGAGCGCAGCCTAATCAGCCCGTATCCTGTCGGCGTCAGATTATTTTCATGTGAGCGCCTTGTGACAAATGCTGGTCGTCCCCACCTTCTCAGACAACACGAGTCAGCCGAAGGCTTGGGGTCACCGCACCGCTGAATTGATAGGTCTGAAACGATCCCATTGCTGGTCTTGTGCGCGGCGTTCGGCTCATCAAGAGGCCCGCGCAAGGTAGAAGGAGAAGCCGCCACATGACGGTCTTTCTTGCTATCGAAACCAGCCAGTCGAACGGGACTACGCGCCGCCTGGCTATGGGGATTAAGTTCCCCTTGGTTTCGTGGTTAGCAGTCTTCGCCAGACTGTTCTGATGAAGAAAGGGCATCTCGGAAACGGGGTGCCCTTTTTCGTTTTATCGCGTGAATTTTTGCTAGATAGTAGCCTATGGCTAGGAACAAGCCCGACCAATCAGGAAAGCGGAAGAGATCGCCCCGCAAACGGTCGAAGCGACAGCTAAAAGCATCTGCACTCAAAAGAGTAAAAACGGTTATCCGTGCTCGCCCCCGGTCAATGTTTTTGAACCCCGATCTGGTCATGTATAGAACTGGCGCAACGAGCGAACCTCCTGTCGGACCGATCGTTCGAAACTCGGGACGTCACACCGAAGACGAGGCGGAATGGTTTCGAGATACTCTCGGCGAGTGACTGTGTGCCTCCCCCTTTGTCACCCATGTGACACACAAGACGTTGGGGTCACGGAAGCTCCTGAGAAGAATCCTTGACTGACGGAAACGAGCCGCCTTTTATAGGGATGTGTTCGAAAAAGATGCGGTTATTTCAAGGGCTTTGCCTTTATACGACATGCAGGGCCGACTGGAAAAAATCATTGTTCAGCACTATATTTAGTGTTTGAAAGCAGGTTCGACGTTAGATAGTGCGAACGACATAGACAAAAGACCGTCGCCAAACTGGCGCCGATGCAGACCGGCCTCGCCGGAACCCGCGCTTACAGCGCCTTTTCCCTAGAGTTCCAAATGATATCCCGAACCATCGCAGTGGGCGCCGAGACCGTTCAGGTGCGCAGACTATCTTGGGCCGATAACCGTTCGGACTTTGGGGCGACCCACGGCGCGCATAGGGGTAGCCAGACGAGGCCGCACCTTGATTTGCCAGATGGGAACAAGATGCCAATGGCTCCTGCTCAAGCTCGAAAAGGGAGCCGGCTGGCGTCCTCGCCTATCGAAATGCACGGCTAGGCCTTCGTCGACTGCGGCCAATACGGCGCACCGCTCGATGTGATCGTCGGACATCTCGCAATCGGGGACTCTGTCTCGCACCCACTGAACGGCAGCAAAGGTTGAAATGATACGGCCAGGAGCGGAGCAGTCGATATACCCGACGATAGCGTCAGTGACGTCATCGGGAATATGAAAGTTAAAATGGCGCGAGGAAGCTGCGCGGTTTGGCATTTCGCCTTCTGAAAGCCCCGGCAGACGCTGGCGCCTTAAAGGATAATTTAGCAAGACCTAATGGACGGCGCAGGATGTTATGCACCGTTATCTTACCGGCCGCGCTTTGCGGTTCGGCTCTACCGGCCTGGCGGCCGGCTCTTCAACCTGGGGACGACCGCATATGGAACTGCAGCTAGATTTGACTGGCAAGCCAGCGTGCTTTGATGGGGCGCTGCGCGGCAAGGTGTTGTCGTGGCAGGCGTTCGCCTCACTCACTGGCCGCCCGATACCGGCAGGCGCAACCGTGCGGAGGAAGCAACCGCGCCAACGTCCGGAGCCGCGGCCAGTTGACCAATATTGGCTTGGCCGCTTGTGCACGTTTGCGAAGCGCTACACCGATCCGCTGCGCCGTTGGAGGGGTTGGAAGCCCAAGCCGCCAGAACAAGCCACCGTGCCGTTTCTAGTCCTCCTGGCGCCCCTGTCGGCCACGATACTTGCGCGGCATTACTTCGCTTCCTTCGTTGCGCCAGAGGCAGCAATCAGGGCTCCCATAGCTCCTCGCCGGCCGCTTGCCGAAGAGCACGTTGCCGGCCGCATCTCTGCGCGGCACGTCAACGGCGCGGATTGGTTCCAGCGAGACATCGAGGCGAGCGGTAGCGCTCTTGTTGACGGGATGCGTATGCGGACGTCTTCTGGCGAAATGGTTCCATCCGGAAGCCGGGACCCTGAATCACTGTGGCCGGCCGAAGCCTCCGCTGACCGGGCAATCCGATTGCGGGGTCGGTTCCGCACATTGGGGCCTTTGGCGCACATTGTGTGGCGTGCGTTGAACGGCGCTGAAATGGCCGACCTAGCCCCAGTATGGAACTTGCCGCAAAGGCACGTCGCCGAGGCTGGCCGCATCCGGTTGCGGGCCGGTTTGGAACTTTGCGCCCGCATGGCTGAGCGGGAAGTCGATTGCCTGTCACAGTGGGAAGTGCTCGAGGTAGTGCGTCAAGCCCGCGACGAATGTGCAAAACTGGAAGCAAGGCGAAGAATGCGCGTGCTGATCCCGGCAAATGATAACTGTCGGCAACGCAACGCTGCTTGATTTTGTTAGTGTTTCCGGCTTCGCGCGAGGGTCACTGCAAGTTTTTGCTATATTACAATTATTGAAATCAGTTTAGCGCCGTCCCCCAGGTCGGCGCTCGCCGCTCACGTCGCCAGCGTGGCGGCACCTATTGCGCTGCGGCCTTAGGGCCGCGGTGCGGTCTCCCCGTTGTGTTCGTCCGCTCCTTGCGCAACGGGGCCAGTTTCCAATCCGCATAGCCGCTGCCGGCAGTGCGTTGATCGACCCCGCCAGGCGCTTCCAGCCGGCGGGGTAGCGTTTCGCTTTACCTCTTCCTTCCCGATTTATTGAAAGGATCACACATGGCCACCGCAAAGCAGGCGGTCGAAATCTTCGACTCCACACTTCGACTATCAGACGGGTCCGCCCGATGGCATGCCGATCGCCTGAGAGCAGAAGGCATGCTGATATCGACGCCCGGCAAGCCGGAGCCGATCGATGGCGGCCACATTGCCTTGCTGTTGCTAAGCATCCTCAGCGGCCTGCCACCTCATTCGAGCGCGGGTTTAGTTGCCGAATATGCCGGGCTCCGTCCGACCACAGGCGGCAAGACGCTGGTGGAGACCCTTGCTGCCTTCATCGACATCCCACACAACTTTTTCGAGCTGCGCGTTGACAATTTCTCCGTCTCCGCCGCGCTGACCTACCGCGGTGCCGATAACGGCATGCAGGTTGCTTCGTTCAACACTTATGGCCACCAACCGCGGCCAGCCTTCGAACGCGTCTCTATCTTAAGCGCCTCCACACTTACAGAACTCAGTCAATCACTTGCCGCTGCAGAACCACACCGCGCCGGCAGGCGCCGCACGGTCGACCGCTACCGACGCATTGAACGCGCCGTTCGATTTTAGAAGGAAAACCAAGTGTTCAAACAAACCACCAAGGCCACTCCGCCGATGCGGTTCAACCTTCGCGACGCCACACCAGACTACGATAAACTCGCAGAGCTGTGCGCTACTCTGCGTTCATCGGCTGCAAAGTTCGACACCGAGGAATCGGAGCTTCTAACCTGCCTTGGGTCTGGCGCTGCCAAACCACACAAAGCCATCAATGCTCGCGTAGCCGATCTGCTGGGTGACGCGGCCGATGAAAGCCCTGATCCACTTGCGGAAGGCATTCGCGCTCGGCTGACCGAGATCAACAGCTTGCGCAGAGATACCAGGGCAGCCCTCGATATAGCTACCGCTCGCCTTCAGCAGGCCCGCCACGCCGCGTCGAAGGCCATCTGCGATAGTGTCGCGACCGAATACCGCGCACGAGTCCAGGCGCTAGCCGAAGCGCTCGTTACCGCGCACGAAGCTAACGCTTCCTTGGCCGAAATCACCAACGCCCTCGAGGCAGCGGACGTCGCCTGGGTCGGCATCCTCCCGCCCGCTCCCGCCCGTATGCTTGGTGCGCCGCACGATCGCGGGAACAGAGTTGGTATCTGGCTCCGTGAGGCTGCTTCTGCAGGCCTAATTGATAAGAAATCCATCCCAAGAGATCTGACCCAATGACCAAACTACTGATTGAAAAAGCCGTTCGCGGGCGTGAAACTACGAACGACAAGGAACTCCGCGCGACAAAGGTGAGCGGCAGAACGGAAATGCTGCCAGCAGATCCAATGGCTGTTGCGAAAATCTTGAAAGACCGCCGCAACAAATTATCACCCGCCGCCAAGCTGCGTGCGCGACTGCAGGCCGACGTCGACAAGCGCGTCAATCGGTGATCATCCCCGCACTGCCGCCCGAGCCAGCGCGGCTGATCGCTGGATGGGCGGTGCGATGGCACTCTCCGGCTGAGATCACGTGTCCAACCCGCGGCAAGTTTATCGAGACAATAGAGCCGCAGTGCTTTAGCGCCGCTGTCGCTTCCGGTGTCGTTGACCTGATCTTCAGCCACGACCGTCGACGTGGCGTGATCGCCACTCAGCGCAACGGCTCGCTAAAACTGTCGCAAGATTCGGCGGGCCTCTGGTTTGAAGCGGAGGTTGGAGACAGCGCTATTGGGGACGAAGCGCTCGAGGTTGTCCGCGGCGCCGGATATCGCGCGGCGTCAGTCGGCATGACCGAAGCACTGTCACGCTGGTCCTATGATAGAGATGGCAGGCATCATCGCGCCATCATGTCCGCTGGCCTTCGGGAGATATCGATATGCTCTCGGGGTGCCCACCCGTCCGCGCGCATCGCGGCAGGCAGGTTGCCAATCGAGCGACTAAAGGCAGAAGGCAGGCTCGACCGCCTGGCGCGCGCCGAAGCAGAGGTGGCGTCGCAACGGGCATGGGGGTCGGCTGACATCCGTGGCCTTCCAGATCCATACCGCTGCGAACGCCCCGCGCTATAGCTATTACAGGTTTTCTCCTCACGCGCGCGCAAGCGCGCGAGGCGACGCCGAAAAAATAAGCTGAAAACCTGCGGCGTAACGTCTGCGATGGCTGAGACGGTCTGAGCGGAGCGATGCTGCAGGTCGCGCCATACCCCCGGAGGGGGTCTTCCGAACGCGGCCGCAATCGACTTTCGCTTACCGGTCCGCCTAGTTTGCGCACATTTTTCCAATTCAAATGTTGAGCGTCAGACGCCGCCCAGAGCCTTCCTGGCCACTATCTCCTCGAAGGCCGTAAAGCCGGTTCGCACAACCTTAGATTCGAAGTCGGTGTAGAAGGGAGCGATTAGGCTAAGATTGGGGCGCTTGCGGTTCCAGATGTAAGGCTCAAACCGCCCGTCCGCCTTTCGCGCACCTCGTTCGAAAAATTCGCGGTACCTTCGTGGTGTCACGCCATAGAAATGTTCAAACTTGACGGCATCGTAGGTTTCGTATTTTCCCCGAGATCCGCCCTCAATCTGAATTGAGTCAGAATGCAAATCGGAGGCTAGGCTTTTCGGGTACGGCTCAAGAAAGATCACTTTCTTAATGCCGGCCGAAACAATGTGCTTGGCGCACATGTGACAAGGGAAGGTTGTGCAAAACAGCATAGCGTCGGCGACAGAAAGGCCCAGCCTGGCCGCATCAGATATCGCTGACATCTCAGCGTGGACTATTCGACCGTATTCGAGGGCATCCATAAACTGAGAGTCTCTCACCGTCTCCTTGGCTGAGAACTCTTCAAACGAAAGGGGAGAATTTGCTGCTGCAAATATCTCGCCGAGGATCTCACGTTTCCTAGAATCATTTGAATCAACGCCTAGGGTGTATTCCCTTGCATCATAGGGTAGTTCATCACACCAATACGTCCCGCCGCCAGCTTTTGGGACCTCGTTGGAACCCATGCTTATGATTTCGCCCGTGGGACGGAATATCGCAGCGCCGACTTGGCGCGACAAGTCGAGGGTTCTAAGGGCAGCAGCTTTCGCAGCAAACATGCCATATTCGAGCTTTGTTGGGGACAGCGCGTTAGACGAAAATAGCAGTTCTAAAAATCGATTGACCTGCCTATCGGCCCCATCCTGTTCAACCGCATCGCAATTCACGATGAAGTCGGCATCATGAAAGATTTTGGTCAAACGCTGACCGTGTAGGTTTTTCTTTTCGTTTTCGTCCCTCGAGACAAGTTCGTGCGCTATAGTTCGGGATTCCGATTGATCTGCTGTACCGCGGTCGTGCGCTATTTTGTAAGACAGGTAGTCAATTCTCGATTTTTTGCTAGAATATACAGAGATCTGGAAAAAGAATCGCCCATATACAGAGCGCAAAAGATCTATCTCTTCCTTACGCTTAAATTGATGAAGTATGTAAACGCGCTTTTGATAAGAGATCTGATTGCTCTTTTTAAATTCCTGCTCTCTGGTTCGCGCAACCTTAAATACCGCATATGCAGCGAGCACTGAATCGTCGTTAAATTCCTCTCTAATTTTATTGCCAAAATCTATGTAGCTATTAATCCTTTTGTCAGTAGGTGTCTTATCCAATGGAAGGTCTATCGATAGGGATTTTTTAAAGACATCAAAGTAGTCAGTTACTTTAATATCGAATACGTCGTAGCCGGACGCTGCAAAGAATCGACTTATACTCGATATAACCCCTGCCGTATCGACACCAACTGGCGACACAATGCCGATAAATATTTCTGGGCATTCGAGTTTTTCTAGTGCATTTTGCACGTTAACGGTCCCTTAAAAGTCTGATAGCATGATTCTATAAATTGGAGGAACGACCATGCAGGCCAAGCTTGGCGTGAAATTGAGTACCGTGACGGTGACATCCCGATACGTTGATGGACTGATAGAGCGAAGCGGAGCTTACTACTCCGCATGGCTGAGACAGGATGGCCGCACCGAGGCTGTCAGCCTTCCCGCCAAGAAGCCTTCAGGCTCGCTGCATGGTTCTGCCGAGCCGAACACGGCCAAGGCAAAGTAGAAAAAACGGCGGGCCGAAGCCCGCCGCCAGTCTCATTTTCCGTGCTTGGTTGGATCTACAAGCTTGTAGGTAGATCCTTTCGACGGAGTCGGCGGCAGCGGCTCATTGCGAGTCACTGTTCTTTCCGGTCCTTTGCCGCCACGCGGGCCAATAATTTCGTATTGACCTGAACGTGGAGCGGGTTGACCAGGCCGAAGGGGAGGATTCTTCGACATAAGTCTTTACTCCTGCGGCTTGCCAATGCAGCCTCAGGACGCTAGTTACCGACCTGCTAGGGAGCGGACTCGCGGTCTCGTTCGTTCACTCGGCGCCACAAATACCGCGAGTACGCAAAAGACAGAGGCAGACGGGACGAATCACCGTCTGCCTCTTTTCTATGCAGAACTTGACCAGCAAGTAAACTGATCACCTCTTTTGTTAACAACAATAGCAGCTCTAAAATAAGTCAGGCCTGCTGTCTCAGTTCTTGTTGGGCACCGTCTGACGGCCTTTTCACTTAGGAATCCGACCCGACCCACGCAGCTTCGCAAGCAGCCGTTCAGCCGCTGCGCGATAGCTGACAGTTACCTGCTCGGCCGTCGGCAGCGAAGCCCAAGCGGTTAGCTCGGCAATCAACTCGTCGCTTCCGACTATTGGTGCCGACGTAAGCTGCCCATCCTTATCCATGACGATCGCGACGGTGCCTTCCGCGCCGTAGCCAACCGCCGCGAGCCTTTGAATGCCGATGTTGTCGTCTACGCGAACGTCGAACAACACCGAGCCTGCAGTTTTTTCGGCAACGTCGATTACACGATCAGAGAACGGGTGGTTCATACCGCCGGCACTGGCGATCGACTGTTCCAGCAGAACCATCTCGACTTCTTGAGGCTTCACGGCGCGACTATGAGCGCTAACGTGCAATCGGCAATCCTGCCGACGTCTTTCACACAGGAATCCCAAATGACCACCACCCAACGCGCCGCGGCGGCGCGACCGCAGATCCGTGCCCAACGCCAGACAACTCGTCCGACCATGATAGCCGGTTACGCCTCAACTTTCGGTGTCGCAGTTAACGGGCAGTATGTGATTGCGCCCGGCGCCTTCGATCGGCTTCTAGAGCGCGGCTTTTCTCCCCGTATGCTTCTGGAGCATGAGGGCGAGCCAGTCGGCGAATGGTTGAAAATCATTGCTGATCAAACGGGCCTGTTCGTCGTCGGTCGCGTCGATGCTGCAGCGGCAATCGAGAGGATTGAGGCCGGCGACATCGGCCTGTCGCTCGGACGCAAGGTCGGGCTGCGCAAGATGATCGAGGGCGGCATTTCGCTCTGCCCGCAAGTCCTGGACGTCGGCGAGATTTCAATAGTTTCAGAACCTGGCGACCCCTTGGCGCTAATCACGGAATTCGCGATCGGAGCAGGGCAATGAGCTTTAGCCGTGGAGTATGGGCCGGCTGGGGAACACCAACGCGGTCTTCACCAACCGTCCCGAACGTTCCTGACGTTCAGGTCACACTGCCGACTTCGGCTTATGGCCAGACACTCCCGGTGGTCTACGGCAAGTGCCGGTTGCCTGCCGCCTATATCTGGGTTCCGCCGATCCTGACCGTCACTTCGACGCACGTCGAATATTGGGACACCATTACGTCGACCACGGCCAAGATGTCATGTCGGCTTCGCTTTGCGCGGCCTCTGGTGCCTAATTCCACTTGGACCATGCGAAAGCTCTATGCGAATGGAAAGGCGATTTACGACGCCTCGATCGGCTATCGCAAAAAGGGACTGAAGTTCACCGCCTATGATGGGCGCAGCACTCAGCCACGCGATCCGACCATGGTTGCGGAAGAGGGCCTGACCAATGTTTCGGCCCATCGCGGCTATCTCGACATTGTCGTCAAGGATTTCGACATCGTCGGTCTTGGCGCCCCTCCGGTCTTCGAAGCCGAATGGATTCAGGATGGCGCAACCACGCACGATTATGACCTGTTCCGAGTCCTGGCTGCTGGCACCGTAAATTTGCTGGCTCCGGATTGGGAGGCCGGCACGCTCTACGGGCGACAGAATGGCGGCGCCCTGATCAGACATTTCTCGATCGGTGCGCAGCAGGAATATTTCGCCACCGACAATTCCTTCGGCCTCAACTATTTCTCGGATTTCCGCTACAGCCGGACGCTCGACAAGCTCGTTTTCCTGGCTGGCTTCATTGGCTCTGGCGATAGCGTTGCAGTGCTGGTGAACCCGCTCACGGGCGCCGTGGATGCCACGTCCGCATCGGCAGCAACCACGGCCATCGTCCACGACTGCGCGGCCCTGGTGGATGTTGCCGGCGGCACCGTGCTGGTCGGTTTCAGCAGCAACGAGCAGATCTTCAGCTTCTACGCCGACAGCGCTACCGGCTTGATAGAGCGCTCGTACCAGTCAACTGCCAGCTTTGGAGGCTATGCGAATATTGAATGCGTGACGCCGGGTGAGGTGCGCGGCAGCGAGTTCGATGTCTACTTCTGCGCCGACGCCGACCTTGTAAAAGTGACTTTGACCGCACTCGGCACGTTCAAGAGTTCAACGGTTATCGCCACGCTTGCCGACGATCTCCGCTATGCGGTCTATGATGATGGTGACCTCGTCGTCTGGACCGATGCCGCCACAGTGAAAAGGATTAACGGCACGACTGGCGCCGTCGAATTCACCAAAACCGTTCCTTACCAGATTGAGACCGTTGACACCCGCGACCTAGGCTCACCCGATCAGCAGCGCCTCGTCAATGAGCTCTATTTTGCCGGCGGCGGAACGTCCTACTTCACCAATCTCGACACGGGCCTGACGCGCTCTATAGCCGGCACCACGCCTGCCAATCCCTATGTCTTCGACGGCCAGACCGAAACAATCATCACGACAAACGGCTTCGGCGTGCCTGAACGGCTTCGCATCATTGCCGATGACGGGGGCAAGCGTCTGCTTACTGATTTCCTGCAGGCCTTGATGGAAGCCGGCGGGTTTGCTCCCGATGAAATTGCCTTCGAAGGCTCGATAGATGATCTGATTGACGGCGCGGTGATCGACATCACAGCCAGCGTCAGGGACATCGCACGCTCGGTCTGCGAACCCTATTCCATTGCAATGTTTGAACGGTGAACCCCCGTGCCCGTCCCTCTCATCGGCCATTTCCCACGCATAGAAGCAGTCACGATCGCGCAGCGCAGGTTCGACCTGACCACATGGGACGGCGTACGCGCATGGCTGCAGGTCGAAGCCCCGCAAGAATTTCATCTGAACAAACAGGACGAGCAAAAGTGCTCCGAATCCTGATGCCAACTAGCCACCGTAACCAGAGGAGGGCGTCCAAGTGACGTTTCCGTTTCCAATGATGATAGTCAATTCTTTCGTATTTACCCCGCCCGCCACAGGCCCGATCGTCACCTTTTGCGGCGTCCAAGACTCCGGGACGTCCTTCAGTATCGGCACCGCGAGCGCCGATCGCGTGGTCATCGCCCTTTCTGCAGCCGTGCGAGGGGCTTCGACGCCGCGCACCCTGTCGAGCCTGGTGTTTGATGGAGCGGCCGGAACGACCCCGACGACCACGGGCGTCGGCGCCGGATCGAGCAGCGTGACGGTAGGAGCGGCTTCAAAGCTGATCACGACCGGGACGACGTGCACGCCGACTGCCACCTATAGCGGCGGCGTCGTGTCGAGCAAGGTCGCCCTGTTCACGATCACCGGGCAAGGAACGAACACCCCTGGTGACACCAAGGCGTGGAAGACCGGCGATGCCGCAGCCACGATCAACGTTGCTGCGGCCGGCTGTATTTTGATGGTGGCGGCTGGCACAGACGGTTCGCTTGGCGCCTTCACCCTGACTGGCGCAAACGTTAATGACGACAATTCCTACGGCGGGTTGGCAACCATGCAGGCCGCCTTCGGCTCTGTCACCAATCTCTCGGCGGATGCCGCCAGGGCGCTTGCTGCCGTGAACACGAACACCGTGAAGGCGTTCGCCGCGCTTACCTATAGCTAGCGGTCAACGCTGACTATCCACGGGCAGCCGGTCACGGCGTAACTCGGCGTCGTCAACGTCCCTATTCCGGTGAAATAGCCGCACAGATACCCGTCTGCGGACTTCTCCTGATAAAGCAGGACGCCGCTCGACGTCGCTACCAGCGCGCCAACGGAAAGAACGATCACGATGATCAGGCCGGCGGCGACTGCTTTCATCGCCTTGCCTTCCGCTAACGAGCTTAGGCGGGCTGAAGCTGCTGGCCGACTGATTTCTCGCGTAGCCTCAACACCAACAGACGCGTAGCTGCGAACGGTGCCATGACGATAAACGTGGTGGCGATGCTTGCGAGGACCGACAAAACGCAGATCGAGCTTTGGGCGTAGCAAACGGATTCCATGACGTACCCCTTCCTGCCTAGAAGTTCCCGATAAGGCGGTTGCATGATGAGCCTGCTTCGGGAGGAATACAAGAACGCGCTAATAAACGATGTCGAGATGAGGTGGAGCGCCTTAACCGGCGATCGCCATTCCAAAGCCAACACCTAGGCCGATTGCGAGGCCTAGGAACAGCTTGGCGGCAAGATCGAGGGACAGGGCGCCACACGTCCTGGCGAGGCTCCGTGAGGGCATTGGCGATATCATCGAAGATCGCGTCCATGCTTCAACTAGATCGAAACGCAGATTCTGTGAATCCCCTGTTTGTTCCGTCAAAGTCTAACGATCAGGCGAGCGCCTGGAAAAGCACGTGCAGTAACGGTTGATTCAACCATTGCTGGTAAATTGTGGAATGTGGGTGGCGGCTCCGACAGTTCGGGGTGGAACTCAATGCCGAAGCCGCCTGCGCAGCCAAGGTTGGGGTTTGACCGCGCCGTCCTATAATGGGACAGCGCGGTCAACGATTCGTTAAAACGTTCTGGAACTAATTAAGCACGCGCTAATTGACTCGCGGTCTCGGGAGTCAGTGCATATGCGTGAAGTTCATCCCTCCGATGGAGCCGATTTTGGCGGGACAAGCCTCCCGAGGGCATTGGACAGCGTCACGTACCGGCCGCCGTCTTCGTCTTCCCTCTTCCTAGAGATCCGCCATTCGTTGGGCGAGTGGGTTGTTCGCATCATAGGGAGGAACGGTGAAACGTATTCCCGAGCATTCGAATATGAAGCAGATGCCGTCGCTTTCGCCGGCGATCAGTCTTCTCATCTAGGATTGGAAGCTCCCCCGAACCGAGCAACTTGACCGCCCTTCTCTGAAGATCCGAAAGCGCGGATCTGTGAATCCCCCTGGAACATCGTCGGCCTCGAAACACTTCGGGCGGTCGCACTGTTCCCATATCAGTGTCTCCCAAAACTGCCCACTACCTCAACGGTTGGTGGGCATTTTTGTACATTAGCGGAACCTGAAATTTGGAGGCTTGTTGATAGAACGGCAGCGAGTGGGTGATCGCTGCTGGTCGAGGTCCCGCAAGACTCGGCCGGGCTCGCATCACCTGCCCCGGTCGGTGCGAGCCCACCGTCGAGCGACCAAGCGAGCTTCCCTGTGTCGGTCTCTATTTGATGCTAGGGGACGGTGGTTTCACCATCACGCGCAGTTGCATCTGGTCGATTGTTGCGACGATGGCAGCAGCCAGCGCTTCCGCCTCATCCATGATCCCCGGCCCATAGAGACCGTTCACAGCTTCCTCGCTGGGCAGCACGCCGGGCGGGCAGTGGTCCTCGATTGTGCGCCGGATGAGCGTCAACGCTGCCCGGCATTCAGCGGCTTCGATCTTCATAACCATTGAAACATTCACTTTAGCTAAAATGTTCCGGAACCGATTTCAGGTTGGCGGCTTGAGACTGTGAGGGAAGAACACTAGTCATGCCCATCAGACGAAAAGCCGTGGATGCCGGGATTTTTAAGCCTGCCGAATTGGCCTTGCTAGGGCGCGTTTTCGAGCAGCTTAAACTGGTCGACGACCAATCACCTGACGGGCAGGGCCGGTTGGCTTCTCGGATCATTGCCAACTACATGGCCGGGATAAAAGATGAGGCCGAACTTCTCTCGCTTTCGAAGCAGCCGTTAGGGCGGTAAGGTCGGGAAAGCTAGACCTTCACCAGCCGCACAACATCAGGCGCGACCGTCACCACCGGGCCACCCAGGCTGACCGTTACGGCGTCCTTCTCGACCCGTGTGACGCTTTCTAGTCTCTACTCAGGAGCCGAGTGCTGGTATCGCGACGCAGTTCGGAATCGGCGCGATCGACGCCTTCAACCGTGATCGCGATTGTCCCGTTCTCAATTCTTGCGATCCACCCCTTTGCCTTCATGTACCAGAGATGAAACTCCAGATGCTCTGGTGGACAGCCTAACAACCGTTCGATTTCGACGTCGCCAATACCCGGATTGCCGACATCCTGGCGGCGCTTCACATAGAGCAGCGAAAGCAGTTTGGCCTGGACCAAAGCGTCCTTCTCGACCCCTTTGGGGTCGCTTGCCTCCTCGACCAATTTAAGCCGCTCACCGGCATGCTCTCGATAGGAGATATCGTACTGGGCGCGCTTAACGGGATCCTTCAAGACGTTGTGTGCTTCTACTATTTCGCTGAAGCGGGCTTCGTTTCCAGTTTGCTGATTGTCGGGATGATAGCGCATCGCAAAGTAGCGGAATATTCGCTCAAGTGTCTCCGAGTTGGCGTTTGGGCTGATCTCCAAGAGTTCGTAGTAATCGACGAACAATGCGCTGCTCCCTCAAACATCGCTCGACAGCCGCGCGGGGGCCGCCTACATGCCCTCACTCGTCGAGTTCATATACGGACAATACATTGCGCCCGGGGTCAAGATGAGCGGGAGCTAATGGACGTCAGCCAAGGCGGCTCCCGCGCGGGGTGCAACGAAAATGGCCGGCGCCGCAGTGGGAGATTGCCTGATCAGCGCCGGCCGGACGGTAATCAGGTCCGCCGCAACACAGCGATATCTGATTCTTGACGTAACGTCATGTGGGGATCGGACTACGCCTAACCCTCAGCCTTCCGACCTAGACCAGACGCCTTCGCAAGGGCCGATCGCTTCGCGGCGTAGTTCGGCGCGACCATGGGGTAATCGCGAGACAAGCCCCACTTCTCACGGTATTCGTCGGGCGTCATGCCAAGTAGGCCAAGGTGGCGTTTCATAGACTTGAATTTCCGGCCGTCTTCCAGGCTGATGATGTGATCTGGGAACACAGACTTTTTCGGATCTACGGCGGGAGCCTTCTTTTCGGCTCGCGACACAATCTGCTGGCTTAAGCCAGACAGCGACGCGTGAACCGAAGCGATAAGATCGGGCAGGCTGGTGGCAGGGACCGGGTTATTTGCCACGTAGGCGGATACAACATCCACGGTGAGTTCTGCGAGTTCGACTGAGTGGTCGTGTGTTTCGTCGGTCATCTGTTGGTCCTATTGATGAGTCGATGTCTATTAGGTCGTTCTAATGCGCGCAACAAAACAGGGACATTGGACCTACAGCCTTCGGTCGGTGGCGCTCTTAGGGCAACCCTACACCTAGCCCGCCGTCGACCTCTTTTTTGATGGTGCAACTAGGCGCTTCCGCATATCGAGCATTGACGTTCAAGGCGAAAACGCCTATTATTCCAGATACTTAGCTGAAAATCCCGCTTGCATAAGCCTTGAATCTCGGCCATGTTCCCTGGCGCGCCAATGACGGCGCTTTGAGGGGAACAAATCCATGTCATGCAGTGACGTCGAACACCTTGTGATCACGCATACCGCGCTCGAAGCTTTCGCCAAAAACATGTCGCCTCTGCCAGACGAAGCGATGGGACACCTCGTCCAGGCTATCTACGTCGTTCGTGAGAAGATCCTGACGCTTATGCCAACGTCCTCGGAGCGCATCAGAGCAACGGTACTGGCGCCATTCATTGAGCAATTGGTCTCGGAGGCCTGACTGCTCAGCAGCACAAAACGAAAAAAGCCCGCTTCGGCGGGCTTTTTGTTATGTGAGGTGTGACGGCGAATTAGGGCACGAAGCCCGGCATTGCCTATTGAGGGACAAACAAATGCTCCGCCGTCACGAGACTCAACCTTCTCGCAGCCGGCAGGTTCCAAAGGTCGCGCCGGACCCCCGCCTTGCGCAGGGTTTTTGTTTGTCTACTTGCCGGCAGTCAGCAGGTCTGTGGCTGGCCTTTAGTTTAGTTTTGGCCGCCTGCCGCCTATATCCGCCGTACGCTCATTTGGTCGGGGGAAGTTCTTACAATCGAAGGGGAAAACGATGCAGGCAATCCAGCCGCGCGGTCTTAGGCGTGCAGCCGCCGCAACCTATCTCGGCATCTCGCCAACGCTGTTCGATAGGGAGCGAACGGCCGGCGCGATCCCGGCTCCCAGGCTAATGTTTGGTGTGGCATTGTGGGACCGACACGATCTAGACTCGCTGTTTGACGGTAAGCCGACCACCAGCATAGTCGCCGATAATGATAATGCCTCTGACTATTGGGACCGCGAATGCGCCATCATCGGAAGCCTAAATACGTAAACGAATATCTGGACCGGCATGGCCGAGCGCGTGTCTATTTGCGTCGGCCAGGTCAGCCGCAGGTTGCATTGCCGACCCCGCTTTATTCAGAAACGTTCTGGACGGCATACCATGCCGCCATGGCCAACGAGCCGGTTCGGGTCAGTCGCCTCAAAGCCGGTTCGGTCGCTGCGGCGGCGCTTGGCTACTACGGCTCGATAGAGTTCCAAAGCTTGGCGAAATCAACGCAAGCCGTCTATCGCGGCGTGCTTGATCGCTTTGTTGCGAAGCATGGTGATGGGCCAATCGCTGGAATGAAGTCGAAGCACATCAACTCAATTATTGACGGGATGGCGTCGACACCTTCAGCAGCATTCAATTTCCGAAAACGGCTTTCCGCTGTCATGGACTACGCCATTGGCGCAGGTATGCGCACCGACAATCCTGTCGGCACGTCCAAGCGAATCAAACTTAAGTCGTCGGGACACCGAACTTGGACGGAGGACGACATTGCTGCTTTCCGCAAGCATTGGCCCATAGGAAAGCCGCAGCGGCTGGCCATGGAAGTTCTGCTGCACACAGGACTGCGCCGGTCTGATGCGGTTCGCATGGGTTGGCAGCATGCGACAGGCGGTGCATTCGTTATCACGGCACAGAAAACGGGGGCTGAATTGCATATCCCCATTCACACCGAGCTTGCCCGATTCCTGCAATCCTGCCCCAAGGACGGTCCCGCCTTCATCTCAACCAGCTTCGGCTCTGCGCGGTCGGAGAAGGCGTTTTCAGCATACATATCCGACGCGGCGGAAAGGGCGGGTTTGCCGGAAAAATCATCGCCACACGGCTTGCGAAAGGCGGCTTGCCGCCGCTTGGCAGAAGCCGGTTGCTCCGCAATGGAGATCATGTCGATCACCGGCCACACCGATATTAAGGAGATCGAGCGCTATTGCAGAGACGCTGCCAAGAAGCAGCTATCAGCCACCGCGATGGATAAACTGCAGAAGGGTTTCGATATCGAATTGCCTAACCACCCCGAAGGGTTAGGCGAAATGCCTGATAACCAATTGATTTCATTCTCGCAGAAAGGAGATTGGCGATCCCGACAGGATTCGAACCTGTGACCATCGGCTTAGAAGGCCGGTGCTCTATCCAGCTGAGCTACGGGACCGCTGGCCGGCATTTGATATCTTGGCCGGCTGGTGTCTATGTGCCAGGCGCTGACCGCCGGTCAATGCGTCCAGGGTATCCTGCGGTCATAGCGGAAATTTTCCGCATAGGAAATCTGCCGGCGCTTGGTCTCTTTCGGCTCCTCGACACGGAAGGCCAGGCCCTGCTTTTCGGCATAGGCCACCGCCTCTTCCCTGGTGTCGAAGGTCAGCCTGATCTGGCTCAGCATGTCGCCCGATGTGGTGTAGCCCATCAGCGGGTCGATCTTCTTGCGTTGGGCGGGATCGAATTCCAGCACCCAATGGCCGGTCTTGGCCTTGCCGGACTGCATCGCGGTTTTGGCTGGGCTGAAAATTCGCGCGGACATGGGCACCTCGTAGCTGCGTTGGCGGTAGCGCCGCCTTATTTCAGTCAATACTGTGCAACACTGCCGACGGCAAGGCCGAAGCGGCCTGCAACCAGGCCGCTTCGGCAGCGGCATCGGCCCGATACACTGGCGTAGCATCAAAAGTCATGGTCATGATGGCGACACAAAGAGGCATGGACGCAGGGATTTTGCACGCCGAGGCCGACAGCCAAGCGATTTTCGACGGCGCGATCGTGATCGGCGCCGGGGCAGCCGGCTTGACCGCAGCCCATGCGCTGCTCAAGACCGGCGTGCCTGTGATGGTGTTGGAAAAGGAAGCCCGGCTGGCCGAGCCATGGCACGGGCGGCACGAGCGACTGCATCTCAACACGCATCGCGACCTTTCGGCGCTGCCGGGCGTTTCCTTTCCTGCCGGCACCCCTGCCTTTCCGCACCGAAACACCATCATCGGCCATTTGAACGAATTCCACGCCATGCACCGGCTGCCGGTCGAGTTCGGCATCGCGGTCGAGGAGATTGGCTTCGAGGGCGACCACTGGCTTGTGCGGACCAGTGCCGGGCCGCGGCTGGCGCGCCATGTCGTCATCGCCACCGGGCGCGACCGGCAGCCCTTCATCCCGGCCTGGAAAGGCATGAAGGCCTTTGCCGGACGCATCATCCATTCGGCCGCATTCGGTAAGGCCAAGGCCTATGCGGGCAAGAAAGTGCTGGTCGTCGGCGCCGGCAATTCCGGCTTCGACGTGCTCAATCACCTGGTGGCAGCCGACGCGGGACAGATCTGGCTGTCGGCGCGCAACGGTCCGGCACTGCTGCCCAAGCGCCTCGGCCAGATCGCCGTCCACCGGTTTTCGCCGATCCTGGCGCGGCTGCCGTTCAAGCTCGCCGATGCGGTGATGGCGGCGACGCAGCGATGGGCCTTCGGCGACCTCACGGCCTACGGCCTGCCGCCGACGCCTTCGGGCGGCGCAAGCCGGCTGGCGTCGGATTATACCGCCATCGCCACCGATGACGGCGCCGTCGATGCCATCAAGGACCGCAGGATCATCGTGCTGCCAACCGTGCGGGAATTTACCGGCGACACGGTCGTTTTCGACGATGGCGCGACGATCCAGCCCGATATCGTCATCGCCGCGACCGGCTACCGCACCGGGCTCGAGGCCATGCTGGGCAGGCTCGGCGTGCTCGACCAAAAGGGCGTGCCGCTGTTCAACGGCGCCGACAGCGACCCGAAACTGCCGGGCCTGTGGTTCACCGGCATGCGGCCAAGCATCCGCGGCTGCTTCGCCAATGCTCGCATCCAGGCCAAGGCGATCGCAGCCAGGATTGCGCGGGAGCGCAGACCGCCAAGCCCCGTTTGATGTTTTAGGGGTTGCGCGACAGGGTCCGGAACCGTATACGCCGCAGGGCCTCGGAGTGTAGCGCAGCCTGGTAGCGCATCTGGTTTGGGACCAGAGGGTCGGGAGTTCGAATCTCTCCACTCCGACCATTTTTTCCCACAAAGCCAGTCCTTGCCCAAGGTCACTCCCAAGGTCGCCAATGGCTGCCTCGCCGGTAGCGCATGGCGGCACGCATTGCCCAAGCAGCAGCCGCTCGCCGATCGGACCCTACATTGGAACACCAGTTCGCTCCCAGAGTTGTGTATGTTCAACCCAAGGAGCAAACAATGAAAACCCTTCTCATCGCCTCGATGATCGCGTTCGCCGGAACGGCGGCTTTGATCGCACCGGCGCAAGCCGCCAGTCTGACTATCCAGTCCGATGACGACGATCAATATTCGTCCGACGATGGCGATATACAGGTTCTTCGCCATCACCAGCGCCACAAAGACTATAGCGACGACTATGGCGACGACTACAGCGACAACCAGGATGGCCAATGGCGGCGCCACCATCGCCATCACCGCTGCCATATCGAACTGGTCAGGCACTGGCGCCATCACCACAGGGTCGTCGAAGAGGTCAGGGTCTGCGGCTGATCCGATCGCTTTGGACCTGCTCCGGCCGGGTTGGCGGCCGGAGCACCAATCTGACCTAAAGCGCGTCGCATTTGAACGGACTCAAGGACGCGCTTGAGGTCTTGTTTGATGCATGTGGTTCTCTCAAAACCGGGGCCACTTGAGCGACATGCATCAGGCGCCCGTGTCATCGAACAGCATCCCTTCGGCGGGTTTGGCTGAAAATCGACGCAGGGATAATCCCCTCGCTTCCACCTCTATCGCCGGTCTAAAAGCGCGTCGCGCTGAAACGTATCCAGGCGACGCGTTTTGATTTTTGTTTTGATGCATGTCGTTCTCTCAAAACCGGGACCACCTTGAGCGACATGCATTAGACTCCGGGCAAAGGGGAGATTCTGGATGCTTGGTCTCGAGGCATGGCTTTCGCTGATTGGCCCTGCCTACTTCGCTTACATCGGGATCACGGTTCCGTTCGTCGTCGTCTGGGCCATTATCTGTGCAGCCCTGTGGATCTGGAACAACCGGCCGAGCAAGAGGCAAGGCCGTCCCCGCTCGTGGCCCGCCAGCGTGCTGTTCTTTGTCGTCGTCGCCGCGTGCTACGTGGCAGCGCATACGGTGGTCTATCTGCTGGTCCGGTATCTGGCGGCGTTGTGGCTATAGGGCACCCTCCCGGACACTCCGGTGACTGCTCCACGAAGGTAAGCTCGCCGGGCGAGAACCCCAATCATCACTCCCGGCGAGCCTACAACCCGATCAGGAACGCGACCAGGACCGGGGTCAGCCGGCAAGTTCCCAGGTGCAAGACGGATGCCAAATAATGTTCCCGAAATGGGACAGCGGCCCTCATGCGGCGGTGGGCACGGAGAGATCGAGTGTATTCATTCGAACACGCTGTCGTCGCTGAAGAGGAAATCCTGCCGAAACGCATGTTCGCAGCTCGCGCTCTGGTCGGGCTGCCGTACCTGGTTACGGCTGCCAAGGATCGATGACAGGCACGCCGGCCGCATGGAATGGCGCCGTGTCACGCGAGGCGACATGAAAGCCGTTTGCGGAGGCGATTGCCGCGATGTAGCCGTCGGGCACAGGAAACCCGTTGCCGGCTGCCCTCGCCTTCACTGCAAGTCGGGCATAGTGCCGGGCCGCCTCGGTATCGAAAGGCAGGATGCGGCGCTCAAACACGGCGCACACACCGGCGAAGGTTTCAGCGAGCGCAGCCTTGCGACGACCCGCCGGCATGGCCTCGATGCCGAACAGCACTTCGGCGAGCGTCACACTGGAGAGGTAAAGCGTTTCCTCGGCCTGGTCATCAAGCCAGGCCAACACAGCTTGATGCGGTTCGGGCTTCATGGCCTCCGAAACGACATTTGTATCGAGGAGGATCATTCGAACCCCAGCGGTTCGGCCGGCGCCTTGTCGCGAGCCTGCTCCAGGACCTCCACGTCTTCATTGGTCAGCCCGGCGCGTCGGGCAATGTCTGCCAGAACGGAGCCGAGTTTCACACGGCCGTCCGGCCGCACCGCGTTTTCCAGAATGTCGCGTATCTCGGCCTCGGTGCTGCGACCGTGCAAGGCCGCCCGTACACGCAGAGCTCGGTGGGTCGCTTCCGGAAGATTTCGGACGGTCACTGCAGGCATTGATATCGCTCCGATGTCATTGATTAAAAGTATCATATTGTTTCAGGTGATGTCACCATGCATGTTTTGAAAACGTCGCACGGGCGGGATCGACAATCGCCGTCCAGGGAATTGCAGCAGGATCTAAACCTCGAACTCGCCCTGCCCTTCGTCCATTGCGCTGACGGTTTCGGCGGCGAGCGCCCGGGTGATCGGCGTCTTGCGCTCGAGCGCGGTGCGGTCGAGGCGCTCGACCACGCGCATGGCGGTGGCCAGCGAGCGCTCGATGCGGCGCACCAGATATTGCACGACATGCGGCTCGACCTCGACCTGGCGGTCGGCGAAGAGTTTGGTGATGACACCGGCCAGAAGCAAATCGTCCGGCTCATGGATCTCGACGGTTGCCGCCGCCTTCAGCCGCGAGGCAAGATCGGGCAACGTCACCCTCCAGGCGGCGGGGAAGCGCCGCGCCGTCAACAGCAAGGTGGCCCCGGCGCCGCGCACTTCATTGATGAGATGGAACAGGCCCGCCTCGTCGATGGCTGTCTTGTCGACATCGTCGATCAGCGCGGGCCTGCCGCCAAGCCCGGTGATGGCATTGCCGATGCGCTGGGCATCGACCGCCACAGCGTTGGCCCGCGCCTGCCAGATCGAGCCCAGATGTGTCTTGCCGGAACCGGCCGGGCCAGCGAGCACGATCACCGGCGACGGCCAGTCCGGCCAGCGATCGACAAGGGCTGCCGCCTCGCTGTTGGTGGCCGACACCACCAGTTCGTCGCGCGAGTAGCCGGTGCCGTGGCCAAGGTCGAGCGGCAGTTGGCGCGGCGGTTCGGTCTTATGATCCGTCACGTTCAGCCGCGCGGCGACCGGTGGCCCCCGCCGCGAGCGGCGGGCAGCGGCGGGACGGGCTCGGTGGAGTGTCCCTTGTAGAGCGGCGATTCGAGATAGCGGGCAATGGCAAACCGCACCAGCACAGCAACCGCCGCCGAAGCAGGAACGGCGATCAAAAGGCCGACGAAGCCGAACAGGGCGCCGAAAGCGAACAGCGCAAACATCAGCCAGACCGGGTGCAGGCCGACGCTTTTTCCGACCAGCCGGGGCTGCAGGATGTTGCCTTCGATGAACTGGCCGATGAAGAAGACCACCGCGACAGCAACGATCATGGTCCAGTCCGGCCAGAACTGGACGAAGGCGACGCCGACGGCCAGGACCAGCCCGGTCAGCGAGCCGACATAGGGAATGAAGGAGATCAACCCGGCGAAGAGGCCGATCAGGATGGCGAAATTCAGCCCGGTCAACGTCAGGCCGGTGGCATACATGCCGCCGAGCACCAGGCACAGCGTGCCCTGGCCGCGCACGAAGCCGGCGGTCGCGGTGTTGATGTCCCTGGAGATCGCCCTGACCGTCCCGACATAATCGCGCGGCACCCAGCTGTCGACGACCGCCACCATGCGATCCCAGTCGAGCAGCATGTAGAAAGCGACAACCGGAGTGACCACGAACAGGCTGACCACCGACACCAGAGCAACGCCGGAACTCCAGATCGAGGTGAAGACGGTGCTCAGCAGGCCGAAACCGGAAGTGAGCAGCGAATTCAGCCCGTCGCGCAGGCCATTGGCATTGACGCCGAATTTCTGCTCCAGCCATTTCGGGTCGAACGAGGTGATCAGCGACTGCAGCCGGGTCAGATATTCCGGCAGCTTGCTGGCGAAATCGGCCATCTGCGTGGCCAGTACCGGAACCAGGATGACGAAGGCCAGCACCAAAAGGACGATGAAGGCAATCAGGATGACCACCGTCGCCATCAGCCGCGACAGCCCGAGGCGCTGCAGCCGGTCGGCGACCGGGTCGAGGAAATAGGCCAGCACCATGCCGGCAACGAACGGCAACAGGATGCTGGAGAAAATGTAGAGGAACAGCGCCAGGAAGATTGCCGTACCCAGCCAGAAGAAAATCTGGCGGCGAAACGCCAGGGACGCAGCCGCCTCTGCCAGCGCTGCAGTCGCGGCATTCTTGTCAACTACCCGGGGTGGAGCCTTCGCCATAGCCGCTCATATGCCTCAGCCAAGCCACGAGATAGGCCGCGGCCGAAGCCACGGTCAAGACCCCGGACAGCAATATGAGCGCAGGCCTGAGCGGGTCGAGGTGGAGGCCAAGGGCAAGTTCGCCCAGCACCACGGCGCCAGCACGATCTGGGCGGCGGTGTTGGCCTTCGACACATAGAGCGGCTTCATCTCGACCGGATTCGCCATGACCGTGGACAAAAGCACGGCGCAGATGATCAGCGCATCGCGTGACACCATGGTCACCACCAGCCACAGCGGCAATTGCCCGATGAAGCCCATGACCACGAACACCGAGACCAGAAGCACCTTGTCGGCCATCGGATCGAGATAGGCGCCGAGTCTCGAATGCTGGTTGAAGCGGCGGGCGATGAAGCCGTCGACGCCATCGGAAATTCCGGCAACGAGAAATCCGGCAAAGGCCCAGTCCCAGCGCATGTTCAGCATCGCCAGCACCAGCACGAAGCGCAGGATGGTGATGAGGTTGGGAATGGTCAAAGGCATGTCCCGCCATGCTTGTTCTGCAGATAGATGATGGAGTTGGATTGTGGCTGCCAGGACCAGCGGTGAAGGGGCGACTGTCCACGTATTTATCTTGGGCAAAAGCCCGGTATCCTGTCGTCATCCTTGCCCCCCGAAACCATTCATGCGAAGAGCCGCCGAGGGAAACAGGGATGCGCCGACGATGAGCAAGGGCGACCGGGCCAAGCGCAAGAACGGGCTCACCTATGCCGAGGCGGGCGTCGACATCGATGCCGGCAACCTCATGGTCGAGAAGATCAAGCCGCTGGTGCGCGCCACGCGCCGGCCGGGCGCCGATGGCGAGATCGGCGGCTTTGGCGGCCTGTTCGACCTCAAGGCCGCCGGCTTCACCGATCCGGTGCTGGTCGCCGCCAATGACGGCGTCGGCACCAAGCTGAAGATCGCCATCGATGCCGGCAAGCATGACACGATCGGCATCGACCTCGTCGCCATGTGCGTCAACGACATCGTCGTCCAGGGCGCCGAGCCGCTGTTCTTCCTCGACTATTTCGCCACCGGCAAGCTCGACCCCGACCAGGGGGCGGCAATCGTCGGCGGCATCGCAATCGGCTGCCGACAGGCCGGCTGCGCGCTGATCGGCGGCGAGACCGCCGAAATGCCCGGCATGTATAACGACAAGGATTACGACCTTGCCGGTTTCGCCGTCGGTGCTGCCGAACGCGGCCAGTTGCTGCCGACCGACGATATCGTCGAAGGCGACGTGCTGCTTGGGCTGGCTTCCTCGGGCCTGCATTCGAATGGCTTTTCACTGGTGCGCCGTATCGTTGCCGTCAGCGGGCTTGCCTGGAGCGATCCGGCGCCGTTCAACGACGAAGCGACGCTGGCCGAGGCGCTGCTCGAGCCGACCCGCATCTATGTGAAGTCGGTCCTCAAGGCCATCCGCAACACGCATGGCATCAAGGCACTGGCCCATATCACCGGCGGCGGCTTTCCCGAAAACATTCCGCGCGTCCTGCCCAAGGACTTTTCCGCAGAGCTCGATCTCAATGCCATCGATGTGCCGGCGGTGTTTTCCTGGCTGGCGAAGACTGGCGGCGTGGCGCCGGAGGAGATGATGCGCACCTTCAACTGCGGTATCGGCATGATCCTCGTCGTCGCCTCCGGCCAGGCCGCACAGGTCGCAGCCGTGCTGCAGGAGGCCGGCGAGACGGTGACGCCGATCGGCCGCATCGTGCCGCGCCGCGACGCCGGCGTCATCTATCGGGGCTCGATCGGCCTATGAGCAGGAAACGCACGGTTGTTCTGATCTCGGGACGCGGCTCCAACATGACGGCGCTGATCGCGGCGGCGAGCGACCCGGCCTATCCCGCCGAGATCGTCGGCGTCATCTCCGACCGAGCCAACGCCGCCGGGCTTGGCATCGCGGCCGCGCGCGGCATCCCGACCAAAGTCATCGTGCGCGCCGACCATGCCAGCAAGGAAGCGCATGATGCGGCGATCGACGCCGCTCTGATTGCGTTCAACGCCGAGATCGTGGCGCTGGCCGGCTATCTGCGCATCCTGTCCCGCGGCCTGGTCGAGAAGTGGCAGGGGCGCATGATCAACATCCACCCTGCCCTGCTGCCGGCCTTCAAGGGCCTGGATACCCATGCACGCGCATTGCGCGCCGGCATGCGTATCCATGGCTGCACGGTGCATTTCGTTACGCCTGAGATGGATGACGGCCCGATCATCGCGCAAGCCGCGGTGCCGGTGATGGTCGGCGACAATGAGGACACACTGGCCGCCCGCGTTCTGAAAGCCGAGCACCGGCTCTACGCGCTGGCGCTCGGCCTCGTCGCCGACGGCAAGGCGCGCATGGAAGGCGGCCGCACTGTGCTGGCGCATTTCGCTGACGATGCCGAAAACGGAACTTCGGTGGTGATGGCCCCCGACCCGCTGCGCGAAGAGCGCGATCTCGAACATCTGGCGCGGATCACGCCGTAGGCGCTTCAGGACCTGAAAGCCCTTGGATATTTTTGACAGCGCGATCCGGGGAAAAGGCGATCTCGCCGGCGTCTTTGAATATGACGACACTGAAGGGCCAGCAAACGCCACGGCTTATTTTTACCTATACGAAGCGCATGACGAGGTAGTTGGGCGGATCATCGGCGCAATTCATATTCGATCGGGTGCCTGGGCGATCACCGAAGCGGATATTGCCGTCCAATGGGACAAAGATGAGAGGCGCGTCGGCCTGTTCGTCTTCGGCACTTTGTCGGCAGCCTTTGATGCCGCTACGGGCGCTAAATACGGTGGCGGATACGGCAAGGACTTCCAGCGCGAAATTCCCTGGTCCTGAGATCTAACAGATGAAACAGCTGCTTCTTCTTCGCCACGCCAAGTCGAGCTGGGACGACCCGGCGCTTGCTGATTTCGACCGGCCGCTCGGGCCGCGCGGGCTGAATACGGCGCCGCTGATGGGGCGCGAACTGGCGCGGCGCAGTTGGCTGCCTGACCTGGCGCTGGTGTCGCCGGCGCTGCGTACGCGCGAGACATGGCGGCTGGTCTCGGCGGAACTGTCGGCGAGCGTAACGGTGGAGTTCGCCGAGGCGCTCTTCGAAGCCACGGCTGGCGACATTCTGGCCGAAGTGCGACGGGCAATCTCCTCTGCCGGCTGTCTCCTGGTGCTCGGCCATAATCCCGGCCTGGAGGACTTTGCCCGCCGGCTTGCCAGTCCGCGATCGGGTGTGGCTGCTCTCAGGAAACTTGAAGAGAAATTCCCGACCGGCGCCCTTGCCCGCTTTGTCATCGACGGCGACTGGGCGGATCTCGGCTTCGGCGCGGCCCGGTTGACGCATTGCATCAAGCCGAAGGATATAAGCTAGACCAAGCTGCCTAACGGGCTAGCCGCAGGTGACAGCCGCAAACCGTGTTTTGAAAAGATCACGGCCAAACAAGGAGATAGGACCAGCTGCTGGCGGATTGATTCAAGATCTTTACGGCCCGAGTCGATTGCACAAAAACAAGAGCGGTGGGCCTGGCCCACCGCTCTTTGTGGTCGTCGATTTCTCAGAAAATCAACGACCCCAGATGCCCTGGCCGGATTCCGGCTGGTTCGAGTCGCCCTTGATCGTGAAATCGCCGAGGCTGGCCGGCTTGCGGATCGAGGCGGTATAACTGTGATCGATGTTGCCGGCGGGCGCTGTCACAGCAGGCTGGTTGACGCCGTCGGAACCGTAGTGGTCGCTGCCTGCGAAAGCGGTGCCGGTGGCAAGGAGGATGGCAGCAGCGGTAAGTGCGATCTTGGTCATTTCAGGTAATCCAGATTTTTCAGTTCTGTCCGTCAAGTGGCGTGCCTTGGGAGGAATTCGCGTCGCTCGGACCACCCCGAAATGGGTGTGCGTTGCTGCCATTGCCAATCACAAAAATGTGCGAACCGAACCGTTCGGTTCGGTGTGGGAAGGCGCGAAATGGCGTAGTTGTTGCTATATTCTATTCTCTATACGGCTCCGACCTCGCAACGCCCCTCGTTGCGTTACCCTTGCATCTCAAAAGGTCGTGAAGCCCAGTACGTCGCGCATGTCGTATTCGCGGGGCGGCCGGACGGCGACCCAGCGTGCGGCCGCAATGGCGCCGCGCGCGAACATCGAGCGGTCGCCAGCTGAATGCGAGAGCGTAAGCGTTTCGCCCTCACCGAGGAAGCTCACGCAGTGCTCGCCGACGATGCTGCCGCCGCGCAGCACGGCAAAGCCGATCTCGCCGGCAGGGCGTGGACCTGTAAGGCCGTCGCGGATGCTTTTCGCCACATCGTCCAGCCTGACGCCATGTCCGCGAGCGGCCGCCTCGCCCAGCATCAGCGCCGTGCCCGACGGTGCGTCGACCTTCATGCGGTGATGCGCTTCCAGGATCTCGATGTCGGCGGCGGGACCAAGTGCTCGCGCCGCCTGTTCGACCAGCCCAGCCAGCATGTTGAGCCCCAGCGAGTAGCTGCCTGAGCGAACGATGGCGACGGACTTCGAAGCAGCAGCGATGGCGGCGAGATCGGCAGGTTCGAAGCCGGTCGAGCCGATGACCAGCGCCGGGCCGCCGCGGGCCGCGCAAGCTTGTGCAAGATCGACGGAGGCCGAAGGCGTGGTGAAATCGATGACGACATCCGCAAGCGCCAGTGCTTCGTCGCGCTCGACCAGCCCCTCACCGATGCTGCCCGGCCTGTGAAAGCGGGCGACGAGCGCCAGCCTGGGATCGGTCTCGACGGCCAGCGCCATCTCCCTGCCCATGCGGCCGAGCGCACCGGCTATGGCTAACTTCAACAGATGCGGCATGGCGGCTTTCACTGGAAATGCGAGTCACAACAATGATCTATCATGCCGCCCTGCCAGATTGGTTCAGCCGGCGCCATGGGTCTTGAGCATCATGCCGGCGATCTCCTTGACCAGCTTGGCGGCAACCAGCGCAGTGAGATTGGAGACATCCTGGCTTGCATTGTATTCGACGACATCGGCGCCGACGATGGGCTGGTCGATCCGCTGGATCAGGTTGATCACTTGCCGGGTTGTAAGACCACCGGGTTCGCGGTGCGACACGCCGGGCGCACAAGCCGGGTCGAGGCCGTCGAGATCGACCGAGAGATAGACCGGCGTCTTGAGATCGAGCTGCAGATCCTCGCTGAAATGCCGCGCCTCGATCATTTCGACGCCGAAGCGCTTGAGCTGGTCACGAAGCTCATCATTGAGGGTGCGCAGGCCGATCTGGATCAGCCGGTCAGCCAGCCCCTCCTCCAGGATGCGCGCGAAGGACGAGGTGTGGGACCGCCTGTTGCCCTGATAGGCATCGTAGATGTCGGGATGGGCGTCGATCTGGACGATCGTTAGCCTGGCATGGCGGCGGCGCACGGCACGCAGCACCGGCCAGGCGATGGCATGATCGCCGCCGAGGCTGATCAACGGGTGGCCGGCATCCAGCGCGCGGCCGACCTCGGCCTCGATTCGCTCCCACGGATCGCCGGCGCCTGAAAAGTCGATGTCGCCGTGGTCGACGAAACTGTCCGCCACATCGAAGCCGGTTTCGCTCCACGAGCTGTGCGCGTCGCTTTTGAGTTCGCGCCGGATCAGGGCCGGCGCTGCAGCCGCGCCCTTGAGATAGGACGAGTTCTCGTCATGTGGTATTCCCAGAAGCGAAACCCTGGTCATCGGCGTGCGATCTCCGGCAACAGGCAATCTCCCTAAACCCGGCATCTGGCTGGCGATAGCAGTGCCGCTTGGGCCAGTTGCGAAGGCGATCAGGCGTCACTTCCCGATCGCGCCGCCCAGTCTTTGCCTGACGATCGCGATATGGAAATCCGTGCCGTGCAACAGCCCGTCATCGTTGAAGTCGTAGCTGGAATTGTGCAGCGGCGGCGAGGTCTCGCCATTGCCGAGAAAGACGAAGCAGCCCGGTACGTGATCGAGGAAGCGGGCGAAATCCTCCGAGGCGGTCATCGGCTCCGCCGCGATGCTGGCGGCGCCATAGGCCAGCACGCGCCTTGCGGCGACAAAGGCCGCGTCCACCAGGTCGGCATCGTTCTGCAGCGGCACGAATTCCCTGCTATAGGTCACGTCGGCGGTGACATTGTAGGCGGCGGCGGTACCCGCTGTGATGACCCGCATCTGGCGCTCGATCTCGGCGCTGACCTCGGGACGAAAACTGCGGGCGTCACCGAGGATGCGGGCGAGGCCGGGCAATGCGTTGCGGGTGCCGTCGGTGATCAGCTCGGTCACCGAAACCACCGAAATGTCGGCGGGACTCAGCCGGCGCGAGACGATGGTTTGCAGATTGGTTACCAGCGCGCAGGCGGCGACCAGCGTCTCGTTCCCGGAATGTGGACGCGCCGCATGGCCGCCGATCCCCTTGAGCACGATCTCGAAATTGTCCTCCGCCGACATGAACGGGCCGGCACGGGTCTCGAAATGTCCAATGGGCAGGCCCGGCATGTTGTGCAGGCCAAAGATCTCGTCGAAGGGAAAGCGCTGCAGCAGCCCGTCGTCCAGCATCGCCAGCGCGCCCCTGCCCCATTCCTCGGCGGGCTGGAAGATGAAGCGCACGGTGCCGTCGAAACCGCCCTCGGCGGCCAGCAGCTTTGCCGCGCCGAGCAGCATGGTGGTGTGGCCGTCATGGCCGCAGGCATGCATGATGCCGGGGTTCTGCGAGCGATGGGCGGTCGCGGACTGCTCGGTGATGCGCAGCGCATCCATGTCGGCCCTGAGCGCAATCGCCCGGTTGCCGCTGCCGCGCTTCAATGTGCCAACGACGCCGGTGCCGCCGACCCCCTCTGCAACATCGTCCAGCCCGAATTCGCGCAGCTTCGCGGCGACAAAGGCAGCGGTGCGCTTTTCCTCAAAGCCGAACTCGGGGTGCGCGTGCAAATCGCGCCGCCAGCCGGTCATTTCCTGCTTCAGCACATCACGATCGAGCTCAGCCATTCTCTCCCCGACCTATTTTGCAAGCTCACTGGCGACATCAAGCAGGATGTTGGCGCCGGCGACAAGCTCGGCATCTTCAGTGTGTTCGCGCGGATTGTGGCTGATGCCACCGGCGCTCGGCACGAAGATCATTGCCGCCGGCGCGAGGCGGGCCATCATCTGCGCGTCATGGCCGGCGCCCGATGTCATGCGCCTGACGCCGAGACCGCGGTTCTTCGCGGCCGCCTCGATCAGTTCGACGATGCCGATGTCGAATAGCACCGGTTCGAAGCGGGCGAGCCGCTCGACCGAGATCGATACGTTCTCCGAAACCTCAAGCTCCTCGAGATAGGCAGCAAGGGCCGCCTCATGCGCCTGCAAGCGCTGTTCGTCGGGATCGCGCAGGTCGATGGTGAAGACGGCGCGCGCGGGAATGACGTTGATGGCGTTGGGTTCGAAGCGCATCGTGCCGACCGTGGCCACGGTTGGCCCATTTGAAGCCCTGGCCCGATCGTGCAGGAAGGTGATGATGCGGGCGGCGGCGTGGCCGGCGTCGCTGCGCATCGACATCGGCGTGGTGCCGGCATGGTTGGCGGCGCCGTCGATGGTGATGCGCTGCCAGGAAATGCCTTGCAAATTCTCGACCGCGCCGATCGGCACCCCTTCACGCTCCAGCACCGGCCCCTGCTCGATATGAAGTTCGAGATAGGCATGCGGCTTGAGGAAGCCGGGTTCGCGGTCGCCGGCATAGCCGATGCGGGCGAGCTCCTGGCCGAGCACGCTGCCATCCGTGCCGATGGCGGCCAGCACGGCCTCGGCGCTGACGCCACCGGCATGGCATAGCGAGCCCATCATGTCAGGCGTGTAGCGCACGCCTTCCTCATTGGTGAAAGCGGCGACCGCGACCGGGCGCGACGGCGAAAAGCCCGAAGCCTGCAGCGTCTCGATCACCTCCAGCCCGGCCAGCACGCCGTAGCAGCCATCATAGATGCCGGCATCGATGACGGTGTCGATATGCGAACCGATGAGCAGTGGCGCCTGCCCGGCATTGTCGGGGCATTGCCAGATGCCGAAAATATTGCCGACCCGGTCGATGGCGACTTCCAGCCTGGCCTGCCTGAGCCAGCCGACAAAGAGGTCACGGCCCTGTTTGTCTGTGTCGGATGCGGCGAGCCGGATCAGCCTATCCTCACTGTCACGGCCAACGGCGCCGAGTTCCCGGATGCGGCCAAGCAGACGCTGTGCATCGATCCCGATCATGGCTATGCCTCGGCCTTCAGCTTGCCGGCCAGCACATCGGCGGGGCTCTGCCCGACCAGCTCGGTATAGCGATGCGGGTCTGTGGCGCCTTCGGTGTTGATTACAAGCACGCGGGATTTGTCGTCGAGCCCGAGCGCGGCCTTGTGGTCGGCCACCGCTCGGATCAGCCCGGCCAGACCGACGCCGCCGCTTTCGCCCGAGACGATCGCCGGATCGCCGGCACGCGGCCGGGCAAGAAGCCGCATCACTGCAACGGCCTCGTCCTCGTCCACCGTCATGAAGGCGTCGGCAACCCGGGTCAGCACGCGCCAGGCAACTTGCGAGGCCTCGTAGCATTCGAGCATCGCCATCACCGTCGGCTGATCGTGTGCGACCTTGACCACGTGGCCCGCCCGGGCGGCTGCGACAACGCAGGCGGCGCGGGCCGGCTCGACGACGATGAAGGTCGGCCTGGCGTCACCGAGCACGATGGCGAGATGGCCGGCCAGGGCGGCGGCAATACCGCCGACACCGGCCTGCACGAAGACATGGGTCGGCGGCTGCGGCAACTGGCCCAACGCTTCGCGCACGATCGCCGTATAGCCCTGCATGACCAGACCGGGGATGCGCTCGTAGCCCGGCCAGGAGGTGTCGGACACCACGGTCCAGCCTTGCTCCGCTGAAACCTCGGCGGCCTGCCTGACCGAGTCGTCATAATTGCCGTCGACGCGGATCATCTCGGCGCCATAGCGGGCTATTGCTGCAATGCGCGCCTCGCTGACGCCGGCGTGAACGAAGATTGCCGCTTTCGCGCCAACCAACTGTGCACCTTGCGCGACCGAGCGGCCATGATTGCCGTCGGTGGCGCAGGCAACCGTCATGCCGGCAGCGACCGCCCGGACGTCGAACCGGTTGAGATCGGCTACGTCGACGGGCCGACCAAGCGATCGGCTCGCCTCCTCCAGCACCAGTCGAAAAACGGCATAGGCGCCGCCGAGCGCCTTGAAGCTGCCGAGACCGAGGCGAAAGCCTTCATCCTTGATGTGGACGGCGCCGAGGCCGAGTTCGCAGGCCAGCACCGGCAATGCATGCAACGGAGTTCCGAGGTGATTGTCGCGATGGGCAAGAAAGCGCTCGACCGTATCGGCACCGGCATTTCCCAGCGTTTCGGCATCGACCGGATCGAGCGGCCGGCGGTGCAAGGCATTGCTGTTGAGCAGGAACACGGGTGGCCTCCTTTGGGTGTGACGAAATCATATTGCAGCCGAGGCGCAAATAGCGCTGTTATTGGCGCTCCGAAATGCAAGTTTGTTTCGCCAGGATAGCGCTTTGCCTCGATCGCCTTCGCTCGACAGTTTCGACCTCGCCATCCTTGCCATCCTGCAGCGGGACAACACGACGCCGCAGCGGCTGATCGGCGAAGCCGTCAACCTGTCGGCGCCGGCGGTGCAGCGGCGCATCAAGCGCATGGAACAGTCCGGCGTCATTGCGGGCAATGTCGCCGTGGTCGACCCGGCGGCGGTCGGCCATCCCATCACCATCTTCGTCGAAGTGGAACTGGAGAGCGAACGCTCGGACCTGATCGACGCGGCCAAGCGGCAGTTCTCGGCGGAGCCGCAAGTGCAGCAATGCTACTACGTCACCGGCGAGGCCGACTTCATCCTGATTATCACCGTGGCCGACATGGGCGCCTATGAAGCGCTGACGCGCAGACTGTTCTTCGACAGCAAGAATGTCCGAAAATTCCGCACCTTCGTTGCCATGGACCGTGTCAAGGTGGGGCTGACGGTGCCTCTGCCGGGATAGCCAGTCTCTTTTACGCAATTCCGGACGGAAACCGCTCACACTTTTCCTGGAATTGCTTTAGCCCGCCGGCCGCAGCCAGACCTTGTTGTCGTGGAAGGCCGCACCGCCATAGGGCGCTGGTGCGTCGGCGCCGGTGAGCACATTGATGCCTTCGCCACGCTCATGCGCGCTGTTTGGCCAGATGCCCTCGGCGATCACCACGCCGCGCTTGAGGCCTTCGAACAGCTTTGCATGCAGCACCACCTCGCCGCGCCGGTTGCCGACCTCGATACGGTCGCCGTCGCCCAAGCCAAGCGCGGCAGCGTCGTCCGGATGCACCAGGAGTTCCGGCCGGCCTTCCTTGGCTCTCGACACCGGTGTCTCGGCGAATGTCGAATTGAGAAAATTGCGCGCCGGCGATGTGGCGAGCCGGAACGGATGCTCGGCGTCCGCCACCTCGATCAGGTCGACATGGTCAGGGAATTCGGGGAGTTCCGCCACCGGCCCGAACAGGCCCATGCTTTTCGGCGGCCGGTTGGGCGCCGCCTGCCCGCTCCAATTGGCGCGGAAGTGAAATTTCTTGTCGGCATGGCCGAAGCCAGCGATGAAATGCGCGGCCTCGAAATCCGGCTGCAGGTCGACCCATTTGTCTTCCTTCAGGCTGGCGAAGCTGCCCAGCCCGCGCTTGCCCAGGATGATGTCGATATGCTGCTGCTCGGTCAGGCCAAAGCCCGGCCGGTCGGAGACGCCGAGACGCTGCGCCAATTGCTCGATGACGAAGTGGTTGGTGCGCGGCCCTTCCGGCGGGTCGATCAGCTTGGGACCAAGCGTGATGTGCTGGTTGCCGCCGCCCTTGTAGACGTCGTCATGCTCGAGGAACATCGTTGCCGGCAGCACGACATCGGCAAGCTTTGCCGTGTCGGTCATGAACTGTTCGTGCACGCAGGTGAACAGGTCATCACGCAGAAAACCTTGTTTCACCAGCCGCTGCTCGGATGCGACATTCACCGGGTTGGTGTTCTGGATCAGCATCGCCGTCACCGGCGGGCCACCGTAAAGCGCGTCCGCTGCGCCGGTCAGCACCGGACCGATGCGCGACTGGTCGAGATGGCGAATATTGGGATCGCGCATCGCGGTGCCTTCCAGCACATCCTGGTTGAGCTTGAAGATGCCGGAATTGGAATGGAAGGCGCCGCCACCCTCATATTGCCAGGCGCCGGTGACGGCGGCGATGCAGGATGCCGCGTGCATGTTGACCGAGCCATTGCGCTGGCGGGCAAAGCCATAGCCGAGGCGGAAATAGGTTTTCCTCGTCGTGCCGACGAGGCGTGCGAAAGCCTCGATCTCGGTGACGGCAAGACCGGTGATGGCAGATGCCCATTCCGGCGTGCGCGTCTCCAGATGGGCTTCCAGCCCCTTCGGATCGTCGGTGTATCTTTCGAGATAGGCGCGGTCTGCCATGCCTTCCCTGAACAGCACATGCATGACCGCGCAGGCCAGCGCGCCATCGGTGCCGGGCTTCAGCACAAGGCCTATATCGGCCTGCTTCATCGTCGCGTTCTCGTAGACATCGATGACGACGATCCTGGCGCCACGCTCCTTCCGCGCCTTGATGGCGTGGGTCATGACATTGACCTGCGTGACCACGGCATTGGTGCCCCAGATCACCACGCAGTCGGACTTCGCCATCTCGCGCGGATCGGGACCGCGCAAGGCGCCCGCTCCCATCATCCAGCCGGTCCAGGCCAGATTGGTGCAGATCGAGCCGAAGAAGCCGGAGTATTTTTTCGCATGGCGCAGCCGGTCGATGCCGTCGCGCTGCACCAGCCCCATCGTGCCGGCATAGAAATAAGGCCAGACGGTCTCGGAGCCGTATTTTTCCTCGGCCGCGATGAATTTCTCGGCGACGAGGTCGAGTGCCGCTTCCCAGCTGGATTCTTTCCAGATGCCGGCGCCCTTGGCGCCGGCGCGAACAAGCGGCTTCAGCAGCCGGTCGGGATGGTGGACACGGTCGGCATAGCGCGCGACCTTGGCGCAGACCACACCAGCCGTATACGTATTGGACTTGGCGCCATGGACACGGCCGATGCGGTTGCCATCGAGCAGCTCGACCTCGAGCGCGCAGGTCGAAGGGCAATCATGCGGACAGGCGGAGTGGCCGATTCTGAGCTTGGCGTGCTGGTTCATGCGGGGTTTTTAGCGGGTTTCGCGGGCGGCGTGTAGGGCCAGAAGTGGCGCACCGCTTTGCCTCTGCGAGCAATGCCCCTTGCCTTCTCCCCTGGGGAAGAAGGCAAGGACACTGCCAAGCCGATCGCCACCCAAGACTGGGCCGGTCAGCTATCTGCCTCAGGAGGCTTCTGCCTGGGGCACGCCTTCCAGGCAGAGCCATTTGTGCTTCCTGTTGGGCCAATGAAGAATTGCCGGAGGCAGAAATTCCAGGTCCTCCAGACAGCCGACAGATACCGACAGCGCTTCCGTCAGGCCTTCGGCACGCATGAAGACGATCGATCCGCATGTGGTGCAAAATGTCTGCTCCAGCCATTGCCCTGACGAGCCGTTTCGTCGCCAGGATTTCGTCTCGCCTTTTCGGTCGACTATGGCGGAGTCGTCATAAATGGCTCGGTATGAGAACGCTGCGCCCGTGCATCTCTGGCATTCCAGGCAGCTGCAGGCATAGACGCGCCGAGGCTCCCCGGCGAGCACCAGTTCCACCCCGCGACACGAGCAGGTCGCCCGTCGCCTGGTCTTGCCATCACGCATTCGCAGGCTCCCTGCCATGATGCGGCGAACTATTTCCGAACAGGGGCGAGAGAGATGCAAAATCATCATCTGCGCGCCCGCCAGAAAGCGCCTGCTGGAAAATTGCGTCCATGGCGCGCGGCATGGCAGCGTCGAGACCTCGTTCCTGGCATGCTTCGAGCAGATGCCGGAAGGCGCTGTAGTGGGCGCCCAATGACGCGAGCGTTGCGTCGTCGCCGGCAAAACGGCGCGCCTTCGTCCGGTCAACCACATCGAACAAGGCGGCATCGACAACCGGCTTGAATGCAGTCAGATGGCTCCTGAACGTCTCCAGATCGAGACCTTCGGCCTCGGCGACAGCCATGCCCTGGAGCGCGCCAAAGAGCCCGCCCCACATCTGCGTGAGCAGCGCGGTATCAAGCGCGGAGGCCTGGCCCGGCACCTCGCCGACATAACTTGTGCCGCCGCCAAGCGCAAAGAGCAGGGTCTTGTTCGTTTCGTAGACGGCGCGGGAGCCTGAATAAAGCAATGCTGTGTCGGGTTTGCCGATAAAATCCGGGGTCGCCAGGATCGCCCCGTCCAGATAGCTGGCGCCATGCGCTTCTATCCAGCGCGCTTCCTCCCGTGCCAAGCGCGCTGAGCCGGAGGTGAGTTGCACGATGGCTTTGCCGGCCAGTGCCGAAGCAACACTGCGCTGCTTGAGCAGCGCATCGCTAGCGGCATAATCCAGAACATTTATGATCACGACATCGGCCGACCGGATTCCATCCTCGACTGAAGAGGCTACCCTCGCACCAAGAATACCTAGGGGCTGGCACCTGGCCGCAGTACGATTCCACACCGATGTTGGATAATTTCGGTCGAGCAACGTTCGAACAATGGACGAGCCCATGCGGCCCGCGCCGAGCACGCAGACATTGGATTTCATGACGATTTCTCCGATAGCGATAGCTGGTTTGTCTTTGGCGCGCTAATCTGAAGATATATATTCTTCCTGCGTTGAGAAGTACGCACCTTGAGGTAAGTTATTGGAATCATGTCAGGAGTAGTCACATGAGGAGCAAGGAAACAGACAGCTGCGGCTTTGCTGCCGCGATGCAGGCAATCGGCGGAAAGTGGAAAACCTCGTTGTTGTGGGAATTGCACCTGCGGCCTCACCGCTTCGCCGAATTGCACCGGCGGTTGTCGGGGATCAGTGAGAAGATGCTCGCGCAACAATTGCGACAGATGGAGGCCGACGGGCTTGTCAGCCGACGCGCCTATGACCAGGTACCGCCGCGCGTGGAATATTCGGTGACGCCACTGGGCTTCAGCCTGAACGATGCCGTGACCGCAATGTCGGCATGGGGGAAGCGGCACGAGACGTGGAAAGTTCAGCGGAAAGCCGCCTGAAAGCAGGAGCTCGTTTGGTGATCCGCGCGAGCCAAATTACGGTCCGCTTCTCGACGCCGAAGACGGCAATAAACACCGGGCCGCGTCGCCCGGGTGCGTAAGAGAAGCCGTAGCAAGAGCCTCGGTGCCGAAGGCTTTTCAGCCCCCTGTTGGATCCCCCGCTGCTTTGCAGCGTCCCGGCGTTCGCTGGCCTTTCATCATGCGACTGGGCGCAACCGGCCGCTTTACTCCGCCGTGCCCTCTTCATACTCCGCCGACATGGTCAGCCACTTTTCCTCATGACCGGCAAGCTGCTGGGCCAGTTGCGAGCGCTCCTTGGCGAGCCGGGTCGCCGTCGACGGATCCTTTTCGTAGACGGCCGGATTGGCGAGTTCGTCCTCGATCAGGTCGATGCGCTTGCGGATGCGGTCCATCAGCGCTTCGGTGGCGCGGATTTCCTTGGCCAGCGGCTCGAAGGCGGCGCGGCGCGCCGCGGCATCGCGGCGGCGATCGGCCTTGGATGCCTTCTCGGCCTCGCGCTTGCCGCGTCGATCGCCGGACACGCCGGTGACCAGCGTCTTGTAGTCCTCAAGGTCGCCGTCATACGGGTTGACCGCACCATCCTTGACCAGCCACAGCCGGTCGGCGGTCGCTTCCAGCAGATGGCGGTCATGCGAGATCAGGATGACGGCGCCGGGAAACTCGTTCAGCGCATGGATCAAGGACTCGCGGCTGTCGATGTCCAAATGGTTGGTCGGTTCGTCGAGGATGAACAAGTTTGGCCCCTCAAAGGCCGACAGGCCCATCAGCAGGCGCGCCTTCTCGCCGCCGGACAGGTCCTTGGCGGCGGTGTTCATCTTCTCGGTGGTGAGACCGAACTGGGCGACGCGGCCACGTACCTTGGATTCCGGCGCCTCCGGCATCAGCCGGCGGACATGCTCGTAGGCGTTTTCATCAGGCCTGAGATCGTCGAGCTGATGCTGTGCAAAGATCGCCACCTTCAGGCCCGGCGCCACCGTCATGGTGCCGGTTTCCTGCTTCAGCCGGCCGGACAGGAGCTTGGCGAAGGTCGACTTGCCGTTGCCGTTGGCGCCGAGCAGCGCGATGCGGTCGTCGGCATCGATGCGCAGCGTCATCTTCTTCAGGATCGGCTGGCCCTCGGTGTAGCCGACATTGACGTTGTTCAAGGCAATGATCGGCGACGCCACCGTTTTCACCGGTTCGGGGAAAGAGAACGGCCGCACCGTGTCGTTCACGATCGCCGCGATCGGCTTCATCTTCTCCAGCGCCTTGATGCGCGACTGCGCCTGTCTCGCCTTCGAAGCCTTGGCGCGGAAGCGTTCGACGAAGGACTCCATGTGTTTGCGCGCGGCTTCCTGCTTGACACGGCCCTTCTCCTGCAACTCCTTCTGCTCGGTGTACTGGCGCTCGAACTGGTCGTAGCCGCCGCGCCAGAAGGTCAGCTTCTTCTGGTCGAGATGAACGATGGAATTGACGGCGCGGTTGAGCAGGTCGCGATCGTGCGAGATCAGAAGCACCGTGTGCGGATATTTCGACACGTAGTTTTCCAACCAAAGCGTTCCTTCGAGATCGAGATAGTTGGTCGGCTCGTCGAGCAGCAGAAGGTCGGGCTCGGCAAACAGCACCGCGGCAAGCGCGACGCGCATGCGCCAGCCGCCGGAGAAGGACGAGGCCGGCCGTCTCTGCGCGGCGTCGTCGAAGCCGAGGCCGGCGAGGATGGTGGCCGCGCGGGATTCCGCCGAATGCGCATCGATATCCGCCAGCCGCATATGGATATCGGCAATGCGGTGCGCGTCGGTGGCGGTCTTTTCCTCCTCGAGCAGCGCGGTGCGCTCAAGATCGGCCTTGAGCACGATCTCGATCAGCGGCTCCTCGGTGCCGGGTGCTTCCTGCGCCACCTGGCCGATGCGGGTGTTTTTGGGCAGGCTGATCGAGCCGGTCTCGGAGGGAAAGTCGCCGGTGATGGCCTTGAACAGCGTGGTCTTGCCGGTGCCGTTGCGGCCGACGAGGCCGGCCTTGGTGCCGGCCGGCAAGGTCAGCGAGGCATGATCGAGAAGCAAGCGTCCGGCCATGCGGAGCGAAAGATCGTTGATGATAAGCATGCCGGGGCTTTTGCACGGGAGGGCGGCGCTTCGCAAGTGCCTGGGCGCTGGCGGGGGCATAAGGCATGAAAACGGCGCGCCCAAAGCGCGCCGTCCATCACTGCTAACTGCAGACTGACTTTAAGAGGCTGCCTGGTTCAGGCTTTGGGTTTGCGCTTCGTCACCTTGGCCGCGGCGGCCGGAACGGCCGGCTTGCGGCCGAGGCCCGAGGACTTGGCCAGTGCCGAACGGGTCGCGGAGTAGTTCGGCGCCACCATCGGATAGTCCGACGGCAAGCCCCATTTGCCACGATATTCCTCCGGGCTGAGACCATGGTCGGTCATCAAGTGGCGCTTCAGCGACTTGAATTTCTTGCCGTCCTCAAGACAGACGATGTGATCGGGAAACACCGACCGCTTCGGATTGACAGCGGGGTTCAGCGCGGGGCTTTCCACGGCGGCAATGCTGCCCAGCTTGCGCACCGATGCGCTGACGCTGGCGATCAGATCCGGCAGGCCAGACGCAGGGAGAGGATTGTTGCCGACATAGGCCGAGACGATGTCAGCAGTCAGTTCAATAGCGGTCTTGCTGTCGATGGTGTGCAATTCTGTTTCTCCCGCCGGTCATGAAGTTGCCGGCTTTTTTTAAGACTTCTCTTGATGTATCGACCTAGCTGCACCCCCCAACGGGTCGCTAAAGTCTCAATAAATGATCAAGAATCGGAACAGGAGGATGTTTCCACAACAGGTTGCAACGTTGCAAATTAGAAAATCTAATACTTGGAAACGGCCGACTTCGCGCCAGCAGATTTCAACTGCACGGACGCCGCAGGTTTAGAGTCGGCCAGTATGTCCAGAATGCGCTTCCAGCGGGCGCACCGGCCGAAATCTTTTTGCTCTATCGCCTTTTCGGCCTTCATGGCGGCGTAGAGCGGCGCCTCGGCGCCGAACTCCTTGAGCAGCCAGAATGCTTCCTGTCTGGCGAGGCGTTCATCGTCGTCAAGCATGTTCAGCCTCCGAGCGTTCTATGCCCACCGCAATACAGCTGCCGATGACGAGGACCGCACCGGCTATCGCGGTCAGCGTCAGCCTTTCGCCCGAAAGTGTCAGCAGCAGCGTCGATGCGATCGGCGTCAGATAGGCGATGACCGCAACCTTGCCGCCGCCTTCAAGCTTCAAGGCGCGCGACCAGAAATAATATCCCAGCCCCATCGGACCGGCGCCGAGATAGAGGCCAAGCAGGAGGTGCTCGCTGGATGGCCAGGCTGCGCCGTCGTGAATACACCACAGCAAGGTCAGGCCGACGCCGACCAATGCCGAAGGCAAAAGCAAACGCTCCGACGGTGTGGCCAGGCGGGCGACCGCAATCGAATAGAAGGCCATGCACAGCGCCGAGCCGAAGGCAGCGAGATAGCCGACGATGCTGCCTTGGAGAAAAGGCTGGCCGCGGCCACCCGAGATCACCAGCGCCACGCCGACAAAGCCGAGCACGGCAGTCAACCCCATCAGCACGGGGCGTTGCCGCTTGCCCAGCACGATGACCGCCGCCGCGACCATCAGCGGCCAGGTGTAGGCGACGAGATTGGCCTCGATCACCGGCATGGAGGCAAAGGCGATGTATTGCAGCACCATGGTGCCGACCAGGCCAATAAAGCCGACCGCGACCGGCGCCAGGGTGCCGTCAGCACCCTTGGAAAAGGCTGCGTCTTGCGTGTCCCCCTTCCGGCTCGCCAGATGGATGACGGCGAACACCAGAGCCGCTCCACAAAATTGCAGCAACTGCACGAGCGACACTGGATGGCTGGCCAGCAGGGATTTGCCGACCAGCGCGTTGGTCGACCACAGGGCGACCGCGCCGGCGGCGAAGACCAGGGCCGATGGCGAGCCGGATCCATCCCGGAATCGGCGCGACGGTGCCTTGTCCTTATCGCCGACCATGATGTTACCGACGGCCAAACCGGCGTCCACTTCTATGCTCTGGCTACCATGAATCCCTTGACCCGCCCGGGACCGGCGCATCGGCCGCCGCCGCAACCGGACGTTCTTCCTCGAAGCGGCGATAGGCCGGCAGCTGGTTCGTCCAGACGTCTTCGGCCAGTTCGTTGACCCATTCGCGATCGTGATCATTGTCGGCTGCGAGATAGAACATGCGATTGTCGTCGACGTAGGGCTTGGCCACAGAGCGCTGGTTGAGGACCAGCGTGACGCGCGAGCCGAGCTGGATCGGCGCGGTCCGGTGCAGGACGCCGAGAAACTGGCCGAGTGTGGCGTAGTTCATCTTGTGGTCGATGCGCATGACCTGGTTGCGCGGAATCTCGCGGCCGGATTCAAGGATGGCGCGGCCGGTCTCGGAGTCGTCGCAGTAGATTTCGAGATGGCCGCCGACCAGCGGATTGCTGATCGACAGCGGAATGAGTTCGGTGACCGGGACACCGTCGCAATGCCAATCGACCGCGCCGTCCTTGGGATTCATGAAAGTGACGGTCGAGCCGACGATCGACAGCGGATAGGGCTCGAGCTTGGTGCCCATCATGTCGGACAGACGCTCCAGGCGCAGCTTGTCATGCAGCAACTCCTTGATCTCCGGGATGAAACGGTCGGCGCCGGTGATGAAGGTAAGGTCGAGGTGCTTGTGCACGGCGTGGCTGGCCTTGAGCTTCAACGCCGCCTCTTCGATCGCCGCCAGCAGCGCCGGGTCGTAGCCATGCAGATACTGCGCAACGCCGAAACCCGACACTTTCCAGGCCGTCTCATGGCCGATAATGGCTTCTCGGCTCATCGCGTAGCGCAGTTCAGGTATGGTATGGGCGTTCATTCTACTTCTCCAGGATGGGGGCATCACTTGGTAAACTGTCGATTAATTTCCCCACCCCTGTAAAATTAGGAATGCTGGTGCTAGTGTAAGCCCAGCTTAAGGTCGAAACGCGTGCGTCTGCTCAGTCAGGTCAACCTCAATTCGCTGAAGATTGTCGAAAGTGCCGCCCGGCACCGTAACTTCACGCGCGCGGGCGAAGAGCAGTTTATTACTGCTTCCGCCGTCAGCCAGCGCGTCAAAAGCCTCGAGGACCAGCTGCGCTTCAAGATCTTCCAGCGCGGCGGCAATGCGGTGTCGCTGACACCCGAAGGCGAGACCTATGTGTCGCGCGTTCGCGAGGCGCTGGAGCGCATCGTGGCGGCCAGCATGGAGGCGACCGGACAGTCGCAGGCGCATGTGCTGAAGATTTCGGTGCTGCCGACGTTCGCAGCGCGCTGGCTGTTTGCCCGCCTGCCGCTGTTCCAGCGGCAATATCCCGAAATCGAAATGCGGGTCTCGACCTCCTACGCCACCAATGAGTTCGCCACCTCCGAGTTCGACCTCGAGATCCGCTATGGCGACGGCAGCTTTCCCGACCTCAAAGCGGACCTGCTGTTCAAGGAGGATTTGACGCCGGTGTGCAGCAGGAAGCTGTTCCACGAGGTTCTCGGCGACACGCCGCCGTCACAGGTGACGCCCGACGACCTCAGGCATTTCACGCTGCTGCATTCCGACACCTGCACGCAGAACTGGCAGTCGTGGCTGGGTTTTGCCGGCGCGAGTTCCGTGCTCGGCGAGACCAAGAGCATCTATTTCGATTCCTGCATGATGTCCTATGAGGCGGCCAATGCCGGTATGGGCTTTGCAGTCGCCAACCGCGCCTATATGGCGAGCGAGATCCGCGCAGAGAGACTGGTGGCGCCGTTTGCCGTGCATCACCCCAACACCGCCGGCTGGTATTTCGTCTGCCCGGTCACCGCGCCCTACACGCGCAAGGTGGAATTGTTCAAGCAGTGGATCATGGCCGAGGCGGCGCTGACGCAGTGCCAGCTGGACGCCGGGATCGCCGGCGGCCCGGTGCTGCGCAAGGCCATTGCCTGAGGTCGGATTCTTTCCGCGGCCTTGCGGGATTTGTGGCCTTTTCTGCTGGTTTTGCGCAGACGGCACGAGCAGAACCGGCACGAAAACTGCCACCTCATGACGCAGGCGAGAGACTCAGCTATCTTCGGTTGTTGCGGCGGACCTGATATCCGCCTGGCCGGCGCTATCAGCTCACCTCCCAAGCGGCGCCGGCCTTCTTCTCCCGAAGGCTACCTTCAGCCTTGTCGTCCCGCTAAAACGATCATTGCGCGGGCTGATCGCCGCCGGCCGCCGGCTTTGGCGCCGAATCCGACTGCGGGGCATGGTCGAGCAAGGGTGCTTTGGTCGGCTGGATATTGTTGTCGCAGGCGGCGAGCGCCAAGCCGACGGCCAACAGAACAGGGAGCTTCTTCATGGCAACCTCCTTCGTTTGCCCTCCCCCTCGTGAAGGCAACGAGAGGATTTAGCTTTGGTTGCACGCTCGCAAACGACACCGCGTCGGCTGGAACCAAACGGCGGCTCTGAGGTTGGTTGCCTAAAGGAGATCGCGCCATGATCCGTCTGCTCATAACCGGCCTTTTCGCTTACGCGACCTATCGCATCGCCAAGGAGATCATCAAGGACGTGCCTGACAATTTCGATCCGTTGCCGGTGCCTGGCGACGAACGCGCCGCCTTGCGGCGCCAGTCGGCGGCAACGGGTGTCGCGCCACGGCGGTAAGGGCGACTTCCGCCCGTTGCGAACAAAGCGGAAACGATGCTTGATAGGCGATGACCATCGCCATCAATGATTCGTCCTTGCGGCCCGCCTATCTGGCGAAGCTCAACGCCGAGCAGCGGCTCGCTGTCGAACATGGCGACGGCCAGATCGCCGGGCCGCTGCTGGTGATCGCCGGCGCCGGCTCCGGCAAGACCAACACGCTCGCCCACCGGGTTGCGCATCTGATCGTCAAGGGCGCTGATCCCAGACGCATTCTGCTTATGACATTCTCGCGCCGCGCCGCCACCGAAATGGCCAGGCGGGTCGAACGCATCGCCGGCGAGGTCCTGGGCCGAGACGCGTCCGTCATCGCCGACGCGCTGGCCTGGGCCGGTACGTTTCACGGCATCGGCGCCAGGCTGCTGCGCGACTATGCGCTGACGATCGGCCTTGACCCCGCCTTTACCATCCATGACCGCGAGGATTCCGCCGACCTGATGAATCTTGCCCGGCATGAGCTTGGATTCTCGAAGACCGAAAGCCGGTTTCCGACCAAGGGCACCTGCCTGGCGATCTATTCGCGCGCCGTCAACGCTCAGGCGCCGCTCGGCGAGGTGCTGGGTTCGGCCTTTCCCTGGTGTGCCGGCTGGGCCGAACAGCTGAAGGCGCTGTTCGCCCGATATGTCGAGGCCAAGCAGGCGCAGAACGTGCTCGATTACGACGACCTCCTGCTCTACTGGGCGCAAATGGCCGCCGAGCCGGAGATCGCGGCGCATCTGGGCTCGCGCTTCGACCATGTGCTGGTCGACGAATACCAGGACACCAACCGGCTGCAGGCCTCGATCCTTTCGGCGCTGAAGCCGGACGGCGCCGGACTGACAGTGGTGGGCGACGACGCGCAGTCGATCTATTCGTTTCGCGCCGCGGAAGTGCGCAACATCCTCGATTTCCCGCAACAATTCGCGCGAGCCGCCGATGTCATCATGCTGGAGCGCAACTACCGCTCGACCCAGACTATCTTGGCGGCAGCCAATGCGGTCATCTCGGAGGCGTCGGAGCGCTTCACCAAGAACCTCTGGTCGGAGCGCAAATCCTCGCAAAGGCCGAAATTGGTCAGCGTGCGCGACGAGGCCGAGCAGGCGAACTATGTCTGCCAGGCCATCCTGGCCGAGCGCGAGGCCGGCACGGTGCTGAAATCGCAGGCGGTGCTGTTTCGCGCCTCGCACCACAGCGGCCCGCTGGAGATCGAACTGACGCGCCGCAACATCCCCTTCGTCAAGTTCGGCGGGCTCAAATTCCTCGACGCCGCCCATGTCAAGGACGTGCTTTCGGTGCTGCGTTTTGCCGAGAACCCGCGCGACCGCGTCGCCGGCTTCCGCGTGCTGCAGCTCCTGCCCGGCATCGGCCCTTCGGCGGCGAGCACCATCGTCGAGACCATGGCGACATCGCTCGACGAGGAAATGGGACTGGCCCGCTACCGGCCGCCGCAACGCGCGGCTGAGGACTGGCCAGCCTTCGTTGCGCTTTATTCCGGCCTGCTCGCGCGGTCGGGGAAATGGCCGGCCGATCTCGAACAGGTCAGGCTGTGGTACGAGCCGCATCTCGAGCGCATGCACGATGATGCAACGACGCGGCGGGCCGACCTCATGCAGCTCGAGCAGATCGGTTCCGGCTATGCTTCGCGCGAGCGCTTCCTGACCGAGCTGACGCTGGATCCACCGGATGCGACCAGCGACCAGGCCGGGCCGCCGCACCGCGACGAGGACTATCTGATCCTGTCGACCATCCATTCGGCCAAGGGCCAGGAATGGAAGAACGTCTTCGTGCTCAACACCGTCGATGGCTGCATCCCGGCCGATCTCGGCGTCGGCACCAAGGAAGACCTCGAGGAGGAGCGCCGGCTGCTTTACGTCGCGATGACGCGGGCCAAGGACGGCCTGCATCTGGTGACGCCGCAGCGCTTCTTCACTCACGGCCAGGCAGCGCGCGGCGACCGCCACGTCTATGCCTCGCGAACCCGTTTCATCCCGGCCTCGATCCTCGGCGCTTTCGAGCAGACCTCTTGGGCGAGCGTCCACGCCAAGGACGATCCGCGCCACAGACCTGAGGTCCGCGTCGACCTCGGCGCCCGCATGCGCGGCATGTGGAAATAGAAGCCGCCGCAACCGCGGATGCCGGCCGGGGAGCGACCTCAACAAGCAAATCGTCCTGTCATGGCATCTCTCAGGGAACCTCGGGCCGCCGGCCGCGTTTTCTGGCGTCCACCACGCGATCGGAGAGCGGCGACCGCCGCCTTCCGCCCATCCAGAGAGGCCAGAATGCACGACGCGATGTTCTTCACCCCGGTTGCCGTTAGCGTTGGCGCCGGCCACAAACGCATGCTCGCCTCGCTGTTCGACATGCATGATTTCCTGACCGAATTTCCGCCGTCACGCCGGCGCCTGAGCTATGGCGCGGCCGTGAGGGCTTGCGAGGCGGCGCGCGCCGGAGAAATCTCGACCGAGGCCGCACGCGATGCCCTGATCACCTTTGCAGTCACGGCAGGCATCCTCTGGCCCGCGGTCCAGGCGGCCGTCTCGGTCAAGCCGGTCGCACACGGTTATGGCGGCTACGCCGTCTGAGACGGCCGGGACCAGGCCTGCCCAGCAAAAAAGATCACTCGGACTTGCCGGCAGACGTCGGCGAGGCCTCTGCCAGCCTTGCCGGCGGGGCGGTCTGTTCGGTGTTGCCGACAAAGAGTTGATCGCCGACAAAGGGATAGGCAAGCTGCCGATGATAGAGCGAGGGAACCGGGTCATCGGTGTCGTATTCTGCGGCATCCTTTCGGGCATGAACAATGTGCCTCCCAGCATGTCGAGCAAAGGCAGCTGCCCGGCGAAATTCTTGTCCCAGGCTTCGCGCTCATTGGCATGATGCCAGTGATGAAATCGCGGTGACGCCAGCAGCCATTTCAACGGTCCGACCCTGATACGCGTGTCGAATGGATGAACAGCGACTGCCACTGATAGACCAATGTGAAGATCAGTATGGCGGGGGTCGAAAATCGAGCGCGAAGACCGGCAGGAACGACGCCGATTTGGTCAGGATCTGTTCGACAGGATGGACGCGGTGCGCTGCCAGCCAATCCATCTCCTATGACCGGCACCGCCTTGAGGCACCCTGCCCTCGTTGGGGCCGAAGATCAGCTCGCCAGAGATTAATGCTAAGAGATGAACGGATTGCTGACGGCGGCTGATGCCCCGAAAATCGATATTTCATCTGTATAACGATGTTTTCCAAAGTTTTTGTACATTATCGCGGTTATCGAGAAGTCGATCTCAGAAGCGATAGTTTTTACCGGCAACATGGAAACAATATGTTGGCCGCCGCTGCACCAAAAACTGGGCACAATTTCCAATTTTTGCTTTACGAAACTCTCCCCCCACGTAGGTCAATCCATGATGTACATAACTCCATGGAGCATATTGTGCGGTCAAGCTTTGAGGGCTAACGTGCCTTGGGATCGGGAGGACGATCAAGCGATCTGTGCGCTGAAAACACTAATAACGGAAATCCCAAGTATATCCTCGCAGGGAATGGTGGAATCTTGCAGAATACACGAGGTGTATTGACGTTTAGGTCAGGTCAGCTTTGGAATAAGGCCAATTTTGGCTCTCTGTTCACAACGGCCGAACGACTGGGTCGGCTTTTTCCGCCTAGAGGTGATTCCTCGGCAACCAACGCCAGTGCTTTGTTTGCCGAAGCACCGCATCGCGGCACGCTCGCCCGAGGAAAATTCGTCCACCTGATCGACTACATGTGGTGCGACAGGCATGGCGTGTTCCTGAAGGGTTGGGCGCATGCACATGAGCAGCCGATCACGGCGATGTCGCTTTGCAGCGGCGATTTTCAGGCGCAGGTCACGGAGTTTGAGGACCGGCCGGACGTGCTGAACTTCTATCCGCATCTTCCTTCCACCAAATGCGGGTTTGCCGTCTATCTGGCGTGCAGTCCGTTTCGTCCGGTCAGGCTGGTAGCCGAGACGCCTGCGGGCTGGACCGAGGTCGACATCACGGCGCTGCCCGCAGAACACCCCCTTAACGCGCCGCTGCCCACCGTCGACAACGGCATGGCCGACTTCATCAACGAGATGAAGAGGGTCAATGGAACCGTCGTGGAAATCGGCGCCCGCGTCGTCGGACCCGCATCGTCGCTGCAGGCGCCACTGTTCAAGCCGGAATGCAAGTTTATCGGCGTGGACATCCACGCAGCGCCAGGTGTCGACGTGGTGGCGGACGCGCATTTCCTCGGCGACCATTTTGAGCCCGGTTCCATCGATGGAATTATGTCGTTTGCGGTCATGGAGCATCTGGCATGCCCGTGGCTGCTGGCGGCCGAGATCAACAAGGTCCTCAAGGTCGGCGGGCTGACGCTGCATTCCTTGCCGCAGGCCTTCCCCATACATGAAACGCCAAACGATTTCTGGCGCGCTTCGGATGAAGCGCTGAAGGTCCTGTTTTCGCCGGAGATGGGTTTCGAGATCCTCAAGGTCGGCATGTGCACGCCGCTCAGGATGTATGTGCATCCGGATTTCCGCGAAGGCGCCATGCATCAGTTTCCCCTATTCGACGGTATGGCCTCATCCTTCGTGCTGGCCCGCAAGACGTTCGATCTTCCGGGAGGCGCCGTCGCCTGGCCACTGCAGAAAAGCCAGTCCATCAAACACAGCCAAGCCTACCCCGCGCATGGCAGCGAAGCTGCGGCGAACCCGAAAAGCGACGCGGCAGCTTCGAATGGCGTGGTGTCGGAACCATCCAAGCCCGCGCCCCGACCGGAATGGGTTATGCCGGAAAGGACCAAGCTGCTGTTGTCGATGTTCGATGCCAGCGGCTTCGGCCTCGAAGTCGGCCCGAGCTACAATCCGCTGTTGCCGAAGTCTCGTGGCTTCAACGTCGAAACGATCGACCATGCCGACGCCGCCACCTTGCGCGAGAAGTACAAAGATAACGCATCGCAGATAGAAGAGGTTGACTACGTTTCGGACGGACGCAGCATCCTCGAGACCATTGGCAAGAAGAAGCGCTACGACTTCATCTATGCTTCGCACGTCATCGAACATGTGACCGATATTGTCCGCTTCATCCAGGATTGTGAAACCTTGCTGAAGCCGGATGGACGGCTGGTGCTGGCCGTCCCCGACAAGCGGTTCTGCTTCGACGCCTTGCGGCCGTTGTCTACGGTCGGGCAGGCGCTGCAGTCCTATTTCGAGGAGCGCAAGCGCCACTCACCGGCGGTTCTCTTCGACCAAGCCTTCTATGCCTGCTGTAAGGCGCAGCAGACTGTCTGGATCGAACCGACTCTCGACGATGTCGCCCTGATGCTGAGTGAAGAGACAGCAAAGGACCACTTCGACAAGTCACAGAAAAATCCGAACTACCAGGACGCTCACGGCTGGCAGTTCACGCCGACTTCGTTTCGCTATCTGGTCAAGAAGCTTCGCTCTCTCGGCTACATTAAGTCGGGCGAGATGGAATTTCACACCAACCCTGCAGGGAAACCGAACCTGCACGAGTTTTACATCACCCTTTCCAAGAGTGCGCCTGTCCTGACGACCTCAGACGTTGACCTCATCAAGCAGGCGGAGCAGGAACTTCGCGGTCTCTTCGTAAGCCCTCAAGAGATGGTGACGAGAAGCCAGGTCGAGGCGCTCGAGCGCGACGCCCAGGCAGCGCGCCAGCAGATCGAAAATGCGAACCGGCAGATCCAGCTGCTGACGGTCAGGAACGATGCCTTGCTGCATTCGACATCGTGGAAGGTAACAGCCCCGCTACGCTATATTAGGTCGGTGTTCCTATGATGCACGTATCCCCCAAATTTTCGAAGCTCGCCTCGAAAAAAGCCCCCACGGTGGTGGTCGTCATCCCCTATTACAACGGGTCGGCGTTCATCGAGAGGTCCGTCAGAAGCGTCCTCAACCAGACGCTTCGGCCTGATGAATTCATCGTCGTCAATGACGGTTCGACGGCCACCGAAGCGGCATTTCTGCACAAGCTTGCCAGACGGCTGCATTTCAAAGTGATCGACCAGCCCAATGGCGGGCAGGGATCGGCCAGAAACACCGGCGTTCGCGCGTCGACGTCGAACTACATCAGTTTTCTCGATCAGGATGATTTCTATCGCGACACCCACGTCGAGGCGCTGGTGCGCGCCATTCCGTCTGACGATCCGCATCTGGGCTGGGTCTATGGCGACCTCATGGAGGCGGACGGAGCCGGCAATGTCCTGCGCACGGCAACCGTCAAGCGCCACAGCGCTCACCCGAAGCGCGACATTGAGCAGATGGTGGGCTTCGACATGCACGTCCTGCCCTCCGCGTCGCTGATCTCGCGAACCGCCTATGAAGCCGTCGGCGGTTTCGACCCTCAGTTCATAGGCTATGAGGACGACGATCTTTTCCTGCGCATTTTCCGCAGCGGATACAGCAATTACTTCGTCGATGAGCCAGTGACCGTCTGGTGCATTCGCCCCAACAGCACGTCCTACACCGTGATGATGTCGCGCAGCCGGTTTCGTTACTTCAAGAAACTCCAGGAAATGTTTCCCGACGACCGAAAAATGGTACGTTATTATTTTCGAGATTTGCTTATCCCCCGCTTCCATTCGCAATTCGTCCAGGACGCGATCCGGTGGGCTGTCCAGGAGGACAACCATCTTCCCGAACACAGGAAAGAGTTGGTCTCCATCTTCAACGGCTATGGGCGAGCGGTGTTCAGCAACAAATCGATACCTTGGCGTTTCAAAGCAAAGGTCTGGCTCGAGCGTCTGGTTGTGAACACCAATTCCAAAATCGTCATCCTTACGGCGATCAGGCTGGCCCAGGCCGGCCACGGCTTGCGCGTGTTCTTCACCCGGTCGCTGCGCTAGCCGATGATCCCGATTCACCTGTTTCAGCGCGGCACCATCATCACCAACATGGCAGTCATTCAAACAGCAACATAGAGCACGCACGGGGGCGTGGGGAATGCGGGAGCGGGTAAGGTCTATTCAGGGTCTTCGGGCCTTGGCGGCAATGCTGGTATTGTTCTGCCACGCGCCGCACAACCTGTGGTTCTTCAGGCTCGGCTATTCGGGAGTGGATTTATTTTTCGTCGTAAGCGGTTTCATCATGGTGGTCAGCACCGGCAATCATACCGGCCCACGGGCTTTCAAGCTGTTTTTGATCAACCGCTTCGCGCGGATATGGCCGGTCTATGCAGCCACCAGCGTCGCTATGGCGATTGCTTTCTGCATAATAGGGACAGTTGCACCTCAAGATGTGGCAGCACGGCTGATGAACGATCTGACATTTCAGCCGGCATGGAACAATCCGCCTATCAATGCCCCGGGTTGGTCGCTTACTTTCGAGGTCTTCTTCTACGCGCTTTTCGCCTTCAGCCTGCTGTTCGGTCGCTGGCGTTATCCGCTGCTACTCGGGACGATGGGGACCTTTCTGCTGCTTGGCGGCCAATCGGCCCGAACGGACGGTCTATGGGGTTATGTCGCGCTGGCGACGAACCCGGTGTGCGGTTGCTTCATCGCCGGAGTTCTCGCCGGTCTTGTCTATCGCTCCAAGTGGCGCGGCCCGCCACGTCCGCTGGCGGCATGCCTTCTGGCGGCGTTTGCCGTGCTGACTGGGTATTTACTATTTTTCAGCATCCGCGAATTCAATCATGGTCTCGTCTGGGCAGCAGCGTTTGGCGGCATCGTCATGTCCGTTGCGCTGATGGAGAAGCGCGCTCCGGTATGGGTCCCCAACTCATTGGTTAGCGTTGGGAACGCATCTTTCTCGCTGTATATCTCGCAATGGCTGGTTGTTGTCCCCTTCGCCGTTTACGCGCCACCGGTAGAGGGTACTCTGCAGATACTCATGTTGGCGTGCGCGTTCCTTCTGACGATCGCCGCCATATCAGCCGTAACATACCGGCTGCTGGAAACAGACCTTTCCTTGTGGACCCGGACCAGGCTTCATCGCTTCTTCCAGTCTGCAGATCGCGAACCTGCTGAAATCGCCGCCAGTTCCGTCCCCGCGCAGTGAGATACGAATGTTCCAGTTCCTGAAACCGCGTCCTACAGTCCACAGCCCGGCGACACCCCTGAGGCCAGTCACCGAAGACTGCGTCGACCGGCTTTCCCTCCTCGACGGTATACTGATTGCCACCGGATGGACCACGGGCGCCGACCCGGTAATCCTCTACGATGGCAAGCCGGTTCCCAACCAGGTCTGCGTGCGCTTTGCCCGCCCAGGCCTGGCAACAACGGCCCATGATGGCTTTCGGGTCGCCGCTCCCCTGGTCGACAGAAACATTGCCAACCAGAATGTCTCCGTTGGGTTCGACAATGGCAACCGGCTGAGGCGCTCGCCCAAACACGCGGAGACGTCGACGTCAATTCACGCCAGATTCTGCAAGGCGGTGGCCGACAGGCCAGGCGCGCCGCTGATAGAGATCGGCTCACGGGCCCGTTCCGGCAACACCTACCGGCACTTCTTTCCCGACTGCAGATATTTCGGCATCGACGTCTCGGCCGGGCCGAATGTCGATTTCGTCACCGACGCCCACACCATGGAAGGCGTGACCGAGACGTTCGACTTTGCCTTTTCCATATCGGTCTTCGAGCATCTGATGATGCCATGGGTCGCAGCGCACGCGCTCAACCGGGTGCTGAACGTCGGCGGCCTGGCCTTCATCCAGTCGCATCCAGCCTGGCCGCTGCATGAGGTGCCCTGGGATTTCTTCCGGTTCTCCAAGGAATCATGGTCGTCGATCTTCAACAAATTTACAGGCTTCGAAGTGCTCGACGCCGGCTATGCCCTGGAGGCGGCGATCGTGCCGGCAAACATGGAGAGCGGGCCGCTACAGACCTTTGACGAACACCCCACATTCCTTTTGTCGGCTTGCCTTGCCAGGAAGGTCGGACCTCCAACCGCCGACTGGGCCGCCGACCCGGCCACGATCTACAATCTCAACTACTCACATTGAAGCCGGCGGTCGGAGTGGGTCATGCTGAACAGGACTGAACTTTTGTTTTCAATGTTTGATCCCAAAGGCTTCGGCCTGGAAGTCGGACCGAGCTACAATCCGCTGTTGCCGAAATGCCGTGGTTTCAACGTCGAGATCGTCGATCATGCCAATGCCACGGCTTTGCGCGAGAAATATCGCGACAACGCATCACAGATCGAAGAGGTCGACTACGTTTCGGACGGTCGCAGCCTGCTCGAGACCATCGGCCAGGAGCAACGCTACGACTTCATCTTTGCTTCACATGTGATCGAACATGTCACCGATATCGTTCGTTTCATCCAGGACTGCGAGGTCCTTCTGAAGCCAGCGGGCCGGCTGGTGCTGGCCGTGCCCGACAAGCGCTTTTGCTTTGACGCGTTGCGGCCGCTGTCCACTGTGGGGCAGGCGTTGCAGGCCTATGCCGAACAGCGCAAGCGCCACACGCCGGGAATCCTGTTCGACCAGGTTTCGTATTTCTGCACCAAGGCCCAACAGGTCGTCTGGCTCGAGCCGACCTTTGATGACGTCGCCTTGCTGCAAAGCGGCGAAGAGGCAAAAAACATGGCCGAAGCCGTGCAGGTCGACAGGGCCTATTATGATGCTCACGCGTGGCAGTTCACGCCGGCGTCGTTCCGATTTCTGGTCAAGAAACTTCGCTCCCTCGGATACATCAAATCTGGCGAGATTGCGTTCCACAAAAACGAGCCGAGCCAGTTGCACCTGCACGAGTTCTATATCAGCCTGACGAAGACCGCTCCGGTTCTGGAAGTCTCCGATGTCGATCTGTTCAAGCAGGCGGAAGCGGAACTGCGCGAAATTGCTGTGGACCGGGGCGGGTTGCATTTGAACAGTAAGGCCGCTGCGCTGAGGCATCAAATCGACGCCGTGAACCAACAGATCGAAGCGGCAAACTGGCAGATCCAGCTACTTGCGGCGAGGAACGAAGCGTTGCTGCACTCAACATCGTGGAAGCTGACGGCACCGTTGCGCTATGTCAGATCGGCGTTGCGGCGATCCGCCTGATCGGGTCTGCAGCCGACCGAAGTATCCTAATGCAACGTCGGATCACCGGCGAGCAGGCTGCGCGGCCCGGTCGTTTCGAAACTGACCTGGTCGCGGCCGTTGGACTTGGCCTTGTAGAGGTGCCGGTCGGCCGTCAGGAACATGTCGGCATAGGTGGTGGGTCCGCTGAAGGCGACGCCGCCGATGCTTACCGAGAGCGGACAGGGCCGCCCATCCGGGGCAAACTCGACCTCGCGGATGCGCCGCCGGATCCCCTCGGCAACCAGCCAAGACTGCGACGGGTCGGCGCCGGGCAGGAAGATGGCGAACTCCTCGCCGCCGATGCGTCCGACGATGTCGGCGCCGCGCAGCTGGGCCTTGATCGTCTGCGCAATAAGCTTGAGCGCCTGATCGCCGCAATCGTGGCCCAATCGATCGTTGATGGTCTTGAAATGATCGGCGTCGACGATCAGCAGGGCGCCGGCATCGACGACGGCCTGGCTGCGCGCCTGTTCGAGATAGGCCTCTACCAGCATCGAAAACGCGCCGCGGTTGAACACCGCGGTCAGGCTGTCGGTCGCCGCGACGATGCTCAGATTCTTCTGGGCGATCGCCAGCTGGCGCATCTTGTACATCAGGAAAGAGAAGAACGATCCACCCAGCACGAGCGGCAGCAACAGGTCGGTGAGCTGCGCCCAGCGCAACGCTTCGGGCGACAGCGACGGAAAATTGTAGGAATCGACAAGGAAGGCCGCCGCGATACAGATCGCCGTGCCGACAACCGTGACTGCTATGACCCTGCCCAAGCTCGTGGGCGAAAGATCGACCCGCATGCCATTTCTCCCACTGTGTTCGCCATTTTGCAGCGGGAACACAAATGAAACCCTAAAATCTTACCTGCAATTCGAATGTGGTTAACCAGAACAATTCCAGGAAAGTGTGAGCAGCTTTCCCGGGAGAAGCGCGTGGGCGCTTTCCCTGAGAATTACCAAGACAAAGGGATAGCGCGTTTCACCGTTTCCGTTAAACGATAAAAAGCTCCGGCAATCGAAAGGCGCGATCGGTTGCCTTGTGAGTGGCGACAAAAAGCCCGCCACTTGCGCGGCGGGCTTTCCGACTGGCCGGAGGCTTCTCGTCAGCGCATGTCCCTCGGGAAGTCTGGGCCATGCGGTAGGAGAGTGCCGTAAAGCCTCACGGCTGGCTCGACACTCCCGGCGAAACCTGTCTCAGCGACGCGAGATCATAAGGCATAGCTGCCGCAGATCGCTGTCGTAGGTGCCCTCGCTGGCGAGCACATCGACGCAGCGCTTCTTCATACGTGTCAGCTGGCTGTTCGACATGCTGGCGACGATACCGGGTGTCCCAGGGGTGCCTGGTGTTCCAGGAGTTCCTGGAGTGCCGGGGGTACCGGGCGTGCCCGGCGTTCCGCCAATGCCGACGCCGACACCGACGTTGATGCCGCTGCCGACGTTGACGCCGACACCGGCATTGATACCTCCGCTGCCGCCGACCGTGGCCCCAACACCGGCATTGATGCCACCGGCTCCGCCGACCGTCGCGCCAGCGCCGGCCTTAATGCCGCTGCTACCGCCGACTGAGGCGCCGAGGCCTGCTGTAACGCCGCTATTGCCGCCGACCGTTGCGCCAGCACCCGCCTTGATACCGCCGCTGCCGCCAACCGAGGCGCCGGCACCGGCCTTGACCCCGCCGCTGCCGCCGATCGAAGCGCCAACACCGGCATTGATGCCGCCAGCACCGCCGATAGATGCGCCGACACCGACGCCAATTCCGCCGCCTGCATTCGCCGGAGCGGCAAAAATGACGATAATTGCACCCGCCGCCAGTGTTCTAGCGATTTTTTGAGTGATATTAACCATGACACTCTCCTTGTTGCCGTTCTGCTTTGTGCATTGCAACATGCCAGCAAACCAAAGCAGACATATGCTTATGCACTCACAGCTACGCACGAGTCTTCCTTATAGTTTCTTTATTTTTTCCAATAATAAGGTTTGTAGTTCTCAAGGCGTGCACTGGTCTGCTAAAAAAAAATATGTTTTTGCTTCAACATTTAAACTTTGTTTAATTCTCTAAACAGAAATCCCACCGGAGTTGGAGCGGGTTGTGGCTGCGGCGGCCTGGAGCCGAAGGCCCACAAAAGGCGGGCCACCGACAGCCCAGCCACCTGGCCCCGTCACCGGGCAGCGTTGTGCCGACAGGGTCCTCACAACCCGGCTGGAATTCAGAGCTGGCGTCGGGGATGGATGGTCGGCGCAAATGTACCGGTAACGCTCCCGTGCGTTTAAACGGGAAGCGCGGTCAGGAGATCAGGCGTAGGCGCGGCCTTCGTCGGTGCGTTGGAAAAAGGCTAGGTCGAGCTGCACCGAAGGCCGGCCGAGAATGGTCAGGATGGCGTGCGCCTGGCCGCGGTGATGGGTCTGGTGGTTGAAGACGTGTCCCAGCGCCGGCGCCAGCCGCTGCGAGACGGTGCGCATGTCGGAAACGGTCATGTAGGAGAAGCGGCCGGACAAAGCCTTTTCGGTCAAACCGCCGACCCAGTCGACGATCCGCCTGTCCTCGGCCTCACGCGCCAGCTTCAAGCCAGGCAACGCGCGGTGCAGGATGGCGTCGAGTTTTGCCGGCGCGTCGCCCTCGCCGGTGAAGCGTTTCATCCAGATGCGGTCGGTGGCCAGCAGATGGTTGAGCGTGCCCATCATCGAGCCGAAAAATGCGCCGACATCGCGGTTGAACTCTTCTTCCTCAAGTGCGGCGACGGCATCGTAGATGCGGCCATTGGCCCATTGATTGTAGGCCGCGAACATCATGAAATGCTGTTTCATCTTTTTCCCGCCGACGAGTTCCGCTTCAGCCGCAGGCGACTAATTAGACCGCGAGGGCGCAGCCGCCAATGACCATTCTGTTCAATGAACTCGTCGGACACGACGCGACCCGTCCGTTCAGCCCGCATTGCTGGAAGGAGGCGGCGGCAGCAGCTTAGGGAGTAGGCAGTAGGCAATAGGGTCCGAGCGCTGTACTGCCTACTGCCTACTGCCTACTGCCTACTGCCTACTGCCTACTGCCTACTGCCTATTCCCCACACAAGTCTCCTGATCGCCATGCCACCACCCCCCGATTTCACCGATGATTTTCGCGCCGGGCTGGTCACGCTGCTGCGCTGGCGCCGGGATGTGCGGCGCTTCGAGCGGACGGCTTTGCCCGAGGGTACGCTGGAGCGGCTGCTGGAGCTTGCCAGCATCGCGCCGTCCGTCGGTCTCAGCCAGCCGTGGCGCTTCGTGGTAGTCGACAGCGCCGAGCGGCGGGGCGCGGTGAGAGACTGTTTCGAGCGCTGCAATGCCGAGGCGCTGGCATGCTTTTCGGGCGAGCGCGCCGCGCTCTATGCCCAGCTGAAGCTCGCCGGTCTCAATGAAGCGCCCTGCCAGTTCGCGGTTTTCGCCGACCGCACGACGCAACAGGGCCACGGGCTCGGCCGCATGACCATGCCGGCGACCATCGACTATTCGGCCGTCATGGCGGTGCACACACTGTGGCTGGCGGCGCGGGCGGAAGGCATCGGCATGGGCTGGGTGTCGATCCTCGACGCCGCCGAGATGGCCGTAATCCTGGACACCCCGCCTGAGTGGACGCTGATCGGCTATTTCTGCCTCGGCTATCCCAGCGAGGAGCATGAGATGCCGACGCTGGAGTGCGAGGGCTGGGAGCGCCGGCGGCCGCCCGTTGTTATCAGGCGGTAGTGATACTGACAGTCACTTCGCGCCGTCTTTGCCGACCAGCTTCACGCAGATCGGGTCGCCCTTCGGCATCGGCGTGCATTGCCATTCGGGGCCGAAGCCGAAGTTCGTATCTGTGCGGCGACCCAGAAAGAGCAGCAGAACAAGGCCCACGGCAGCAAAAATGCCGATAATCAATAGGCTGGTGGTAGGCCAGCGCGTCCCGTCAAACATGGTCCGATGTCTTTCCATTCCGCTGGTTTCCCTTCGAAACCGTGCGTGCCTGCGCAATCGCCATTTTCCCGCAAAGCCTTGCCTTTGACCACAGCGTTGCGAACAGCCATGCGGGCGGTCGCGGTCGAATAACGCTGCCGGGGCGCCTCCCCTTGGCAATGGGCCGGGCGGCTTGTATAGAGCCCGCCACTCCACATTCCGATCTCAAGACTTTCCATCTCAAGACAAGGACGACCCCATGGCGCTCGAACGCACCTTTTCCATGATCAAGCCGGACGCGACCCGGCGCAATCTTACCGGCGCCATCACCAGGATGCTGGAAGAGGCCGGCCTGCGCGTCGTCGCCTCACGTCGCGTGTGGATGAGCCGCCGCGAGGCCGAAGGCTTTTACGCCGTCCACAAGGATCGTCCGTTCTTCGGCGAACTGGTGGAATTCATGTCGTCGGCGCCGACCATCGTGCAAGTTCTGGAAGGCGAAAACGCCATTGCCAGGAACCGCGAAGTTATGGGCGCGACCAACCCCGCCAACGCCGCCGAAGGCACCATCCGCAAGGTCCACGCGCTGTCGATCGGCGAGAATTCCGTGCACGGCTCCGACGCGCCGGAAACCGCTGCTGAAGAGATCAAGTACTGGTTCTCGGACACCGAGATCGTCGGCTGAGCCGACGCGAACCAATGTATGCAAGAGGCCGGCACTTCGCCGGCCTTTTTCTTTGGTCAGGTCCCGGCTTCGGCTTCATGCCGCTTTCAACGGATGAGCGGCGTATCCCAGAGGTCGCCGAGCAGCGTTTTCAGCTCCGTGAAACGCTTCTCGCCCAGTTCCTCGGCCCATTCCCGTTCGACGTCGAGCAGGATGTCGGCCATCTTCTGGTATGCGGCGCGCCCGCGGTCGGTGAAGTGGACGACGGTCCCGCCGCTCTCATCGGGTGCCGCCGAGCGAGTGATATAACCCATCGCTTCCAGCGTCTTCAGCAGTTGATTCATGGCCTGCTTGCTCATCGCGGCGCGCTCGGCGAGCGCGCTCGGCCGAAGGCCATCCGGGCCGGGATATTGGATCACCGCCATATGCGGCGGGCTGAGGTCCTCGAAACCCGACGCCCTGAGACCCCTGATCAGCTTGCGGTGAATGGCCATGGCCGGAACGCGCAGCAGTGCACCGATCAGCGGTGGCTTCGTTGGCGGTTCTTCCCTGGATAATGGCATTGACACTCGGGTAAATCGAGTTTACTCATTTCGGTAAATCGGATTTACCACATGGGAGAGTGAAATGCTAGACAGAGCTAGCCAGATCAGCGTCAATCCGGCCGACGAGACAATCAGCCATGGCGGCCTTGCCGTGCGCTTCCTGCTTACCGGCGACCAGTCGAACGGCAGCATCGCCGCCTTCGAACTGACGGTCGCCGGCTCGCAGCGCCTGCCCGCCCCGGCGCACAGCCACGATCACTATGAAGAGACGATGTACGGGATCGAAGGCGTGCTGATGCTGACCGTCGACGGACACCGGCACGATATCGGGCCGGGCCAGGCGCTGTGCATTCCGCGCGGCGCGGTTCACCGCTTCGACAACGACACCGCCGCGACCGCCAAGGTGCTGTGCGTGGTGACGCCGGCGGCGATCGGCCCGGACTATTTTCGCGAGGCCTTCGCCATCTTCAGCACTGGCGGCCCGCCAGACCGCACCAGGCTGATGGACCTGATGCGCCGGTTCGGCCTGACGCCGGCGCCCCCGCCGCCGCAGTCTTGATTCTTAGCTCGCTGCGTTGAAGCGCAAGATATCGTGGCCGTCCTTGTCGGCGATGATCAGCTTGCCGCCATCGACACGGTATGACGCCGCCTTGGCGAGCGCCTCGAACAGCGCCTTTTCCTCGGCCATGATCTCCGGCGCGCAGGCCTTGTAGGTCGAGCCGATGTCGCTGATGACGATGGTCTCGCCATCGACCTTGGCGGTGGCGAAATAGGCGTTGCACGGGCCGCTGCCGCCCGCCTTGCCGGCTTCGCTGACCCGGAACGTCGCCTGCGGCTCCGAAATCACGCCGATACCGTCGATATATTCGACTAGCCAGCTCTGGCCGAACAGCGAGGCCGAGGTCGGCTTGTCGCTCGGCGCCACCATTTTCAGCACAATGGCGTGCGGCGCCTCGCTGAGCGGATCGACCTGATAGCGCGAGTCCGTGACGAACAGCAGCTTGTCGTCGGCGGTGATGCGCGCCTGCAGCGCATAGGTCATGTTGGGCCGGATCACCGTTGGATCGAAGCTGATCTCGAACTTGATCGGCACCTGGCCGGCCGGCGCCACCTTGCGCTCGCCGACAATGGCGGCCGGCGCATCGGCCAGCGATACATCGGCAAGTTGAACCGACAGCACGGCGTTGGGCGGCAGCGCGATGCGCTCGCGATACATCACCTCGCCCTTCAGGGTTTTCTCGGCGGCGACGGAAGGCTCGGGAACGGCCAGAACGCCGATAACCAGCGGCACAAAACCGAAGACGAAGAATTCGGCGATCCTGTCCAGCATGCCCTTGCTCCCTTTTTGCCGATGCGATTTGGCCAAGGGAATGCGGTCAATACATGGCTGCGCCGAGATTTATTCGGGCCGCGCCTTCCAGCGCGCCGCAGCCTGGTCGTCGGCGTCCTTGGCCTCGACCCAGCCGCCATCGGTGCCGTCCACGCGGTGCTCCTTCTTCCAGAAGGGTGCACGCGATTTCAGGAAATCCATCAGGAAATTGGCCGCTTCGAACGCCGCCTGCCGGTGCGAGGACGCCGCCACCACCAGCACGATGTTTTCGCCCGATGCGATCTTGCCGTGGCGATGGATGACGGTCAGGCCTTGCAACGGCCAGCGCTGAAGCGCCTCGCCGGCGATCCGGCTGATTTCTGCCTCGGCCATGCCTGGATAGTGCTCGAGTTCCAGCGCCGACAGCTGGCCCTGCTCGTCGCGGCAAAGTCCTGAGAAGGACACCACGGCGCCGATGTCGGCGCGACCCCCGGTCAGTTTCGCGATCTCGGCGGCAACGTCGAAATCGTCGCGCTGGATGCGCACCGTCGGCGCGCCGGACATGGTGTCAGCCCCCGGTCATCGGCGGAAACAGCGCGATCTCGCGCGCGCCGGCTATCTTCTCGCGATGCTCGACATGTTCCTGGTTGATGGCGACGCGGATCACATCAGGATATTGCAGCGCGTGCTCATATTCCTCGCCACGCGATTTCAGCCAGCGCAGGAGGTCGGCCACCGTCTCGATACCGGCGGGCAGTTCGACATCCTCTTCCGGCTTGCCGATCCGTTCGCGCACCCAGGCGAAATAAATGAGCCGGGTGATCATCTCACTCGTCCATGATGTGCTTGAGGCCGGCGCGGAAATAGTCGTAGCCGGTGTAGAGCGTGACGAGGGCTGCGATCCACAGCAGCACCAGTCCGGTCTGCGTGGTCAGCGGGAAGATCTTGTCGCCGGCAGGCCCAGCCAGCAGGAAGGCGATGGCGACCATCTGGATGGCGGTCTTCCATTTGGCGAGCTGCGTCACCGGCACCGAGACTTTCAATGCCGCCAAATATTCGCGCAGCCCCGAAACCAGGATTTCGCGGCACAGGATGATGATTGCCGCCCACAACGACCAGCCTGCGATGCCGGCATGGCGGTCGGTGTCGGCGGCGAGCAGCAGCAGGCAGGTGGCGACCAGCAGTTTATCGGCGATCGGATCCAGCATCTTGCCGATGTTGGACGTCTGCTGCCAGGCGCGCGCCAGATAGCCGTCGAGATAGTCGGTGATCGAAGCCAGCAGGAAGATGATCAACGCCGACCAGCGGGCGAAGTCGCTCGATTTCAGATGCCCCTCGAGAAAAAAGCACAGCACCACCAGCGGCACCGCGACGATGCGGGCATAGGTAAGCATATTAGGCAGGTTGAACGCGCGCTTGGCCATATCTCAGGGACTCTTTCTGCCTGCGTACTCAAATCAGAACCGGATGTAGGGGGTCAACAGGCGAGATTCGATTGGCCAGACGAAAATAGCGCGCGATTGCCGGGATTCGAGTGGCCTGCGAGAAAAGAACGGCTGCTGCCATTTGATCGGGACAGCGGCGTCACCGGCGCTCAGCTCTCATGGAAATGATTGTAGACGAGCTTGGCGACCTGCTCTGAAATACCGTCGACCTTGACCAGATCCTCGACTGCCGCGCGGCTGACCGCCTTCGCAGTGCCGAAGGCCAGCAGCAGCGCGCGCTTGCGGCCGGGACCGATGCCGGCGATCTCGTCGAGCGGGCTCTTGACCAATTCCTTCTTGCGCCGCGCGCGGTGCGAACCGATGGCGAAGCGATGCACCTCGTCGCGCAGCCGCTGGACGAAATAGAGCACGGGATCGCGGACGGGCAGCGAAAACGAGTCCCTGCCTCTGACGAAGAAACGCTCGCGGCCGGCATCGCGGTCCTGGCCCTTGGCGATGCCGATGGCCGCCACGCGATCCTCGATGCCGAGGTCGGCGAGGATCTTGCGCACCGCGCTCATCTGGCCCTGGCCGCCATCGATCAGGATGACGTCGGGCCAGGCCGGGAAGCTGCCGGAGATGTCTTCTTCGATGTCGTCGCCTGCTCCACCGGCTGCCGCGTCGTCGGGAACGACATCGCCATGTTCCTTCAGCAGCCGCGAAAAGCGCCGTTCCATCACCTCGCGCATCATGCCGAAATCGTCACCGGGCGTGATCTCGGTCGAGCGGATGTTGAATTTGCGGTACTGGTTCTTCACAAACCCTTCCGGCCCGGCGACGACCATGGCGCCAACGGCGTTGGTGCCCATAATATGCGAATTGTCATAGACCTCGATGCGCACCGGCGGCTTCGGCAGGCCGAAGGTCTCGGCAAAGCCGGCGAGTAGCCGGCCTTGCGTGGAGGTTTCGGCCAGCCGGCGGCCGAGCGCCTCGCGGGCATTCTGCAGCGCGTTGTCGGTCAAATCCTTCTTCTCGCCGCGCTGCGGCACCGAGATCGACACTTTACGGCCGGCGCGGGTGGACAGCGCTTCGGCCAGCAGTTCCTGATCCTGGACGCCTCGCGACAGCAGAATGTTCCGTGGCGTCGGCTTGTCGTCATAGAACTGCGCCAGGAACGAGCCCAGCACTTCCGCCCCCTCCAGTGCCGGATCGGCCTTGGGGAAATAGGCGCGGTTGCCCCAGTTCTGGCCGGTGCGGAAGAAAAACACCTGGATACAGACCTGGCCGCCCTCCTGATGGATGGCAAAGACATCGGCCTCGTCGACCGTGGCCGGGTTGATGCCCTGATGGCTCTGCACATGGGACAGTGCAGCCAACCGGTCGCGATAAATGGCGGCGCGCTCGAAATCGAGCTCCTGCGAGGCCTGCTGCATGGCGGCAGAGATTTCGGTCTTCACCTTCTGGCTGCGGCCGGACAGAAAATCCTTCGCCTCGCTGACCAGCTCGGCATAGTCGCCATGCGAGATTTCGCCGGTGCAGGGACCGGCACAGCGCTTGATCTGGTAGAGCAGGCACGGCCGGGTGCGGTTTTCGTAAAAGGAGTTGGTGCAGCTCCTGAGCAGGAACGCGCGCTGTAGCGAATTGATGGTGCGCCCGACCGCGCCGGCCGACGCAAAAGGTCCGAAATAGTCGCCCTTGCGCGAGCGCGCACCGCGATGCTTGTAGATGCCGGGCGAGACGTGATCGCCGGTCAACAGGATGTAAGGGAACGACTTGTCGTCCCGCATCAGCACATTGAAACGCGGCCGCAAGCGCTTGATGAGATTGGCCTCGAGCAGCAGCGCTTCGATTTCGGTGCGGGTGACGACGAACTCCATCGTCGATGTCTCGCGCACCATGCGGCCGATGCGGGCGGTGTGGAACCGGCCTTGCGCGTAGTTGGTCACCCGCTTCTTCAGGCTGCGCGCCTTGCCGACATAAAGCACGTCGCCGGCAGCGTTCATCATGCGGTAGACGCCGGGCGCATTGGGCAGCCGCTTGACCAATGTCTGGATGACCTCGGCGCCGACCATGCCGTCGGCGTCGCCGGCATGCGGCGCCCAGTCTATCGCTGTGAAGGCGACATCGGGCCCGGTGGCCTCGGGCTCGACGATCTCCTCGACCGCTTCATCCTCAAGCTCGATGTCAGGCGGCATATCGTCGGCGGCGCCGGCGCGCGTCTTGTGTTTCTGGTCTGCGGGACTCATTCCACCATGCCTGTCACATCCGGCGTCTGCCATGCAAGATGCTGGCCGCCGTCGAGCGCGATCATCTGGCCGGTCACCGAGCGCGCCTCCCAGAGATAGCGGATGGTGGCGCCGAATTCGGCCAATTGCGGGCCGCGCTTCAGAATCAGGCCATCGACCTGCTTTTGGAAATCATCATCGTCCTGGCGCGCATTCTTCAGCGCCGGACCGGGACCGATGGCGTTGACGCGGATGCGCGGACCGAGCGCCTGTGCCAGCATTTCGGTCTGCGTCCACAGGGCCGACTTCGACAGCGCATAGGAGAAATAGCGCGGCGTCGGCCGCCAGACGCGCTGGTCGATGATGTTGACGATCAGCCCCTCCTGCCCTTGCGGCAAGGCGCGGGCGAAGTTTTGCGCCAACAGCGCCGGCGTCTTCACATGGATGGCGAAGTGAAGGTCCCATGCCGCCCAGTCGAAGTCCTCGACGCTATCGTCGACGAACAGCGACGCATTGTTGACAAGAAGCGTGACCGGGCCGAGCGCTGCCGCGGCGCGGCCGACGAGATCGCCAACCGCATCCATGTCGGTCAGATCGGCGGCTACCACGCCGGCGCGGCCGCCTCCGTCCCTGATGCTCGCAGCCAGCGCGTCGGCCTCGGCGGTCGAGCGGTTGGCGTGGATGGCGACGGCAAAACCGTGCGCGGCCAGATCCTCGACGATCGCCTTGCCGATCCGCTTCGCCCCGCCCGTCACCAGCGCCGTTCCGGCGGCTTCGATCATCTGTCAATCCTCAATCTGCGCCTCAATTCGGCTAGCGGCACATTGTGACGCGCCCAGGGGTTAAATGCCGTTTCCACCTGGGGCAGGAATGTGGCGAAACGGCTTTTTCGCCGCCGGCACCGCCCCGGATTCGGGTCGGCAGGACCGCAATATAGGACGCTGAACCCGTTGCACCAAGCCGAGTGCAGTGCAGCATCGCCTGCGTACTGACATTTCGCTGTTGCGAAGATGCAACGTCAAGCTTCGGCCTCATTCGTGCCGGGGAATGACCCATTTTCAGGTTCGCTGCCGCCGCATTTTGACACGACATTCGGAACCGTTGAGTGCCAGATCCGTTTCACCCCCCGGACGGGTTGATGGCGCTCAGGACAAACAAGCCTACGTGTCTTGTGGCTTAAGGAGTAAACAACAATGCAAACCAATCTCAAATTCGCGCCGCTCGCGGTTGCGCTCGGGCTCTTCGCCCTCAGCGGTACCGCTTTTGCTGCCGATGTCGTCTCGGAAGAGCCCCCGGCGCCAGCCCCGATCGCCGAGCTCCCCGTCGCTTCCTGGGCCGGCCCGTATGCCGGTCTCAGCGCCGGCTACGGCTTCAGCGGTCATGCCAAAGTCCACGACGGCGGCCCCGACATCAAGACCAAGGGCTTTGTCGGCGGCGTTTTCGGCGGCTACCAGTGGCAGCAGGAAAACTTCGTGTACGGTGCTGAAGCCGATCTCGGCTACAACGGCGTCAAGGGTGACAGCGGCGGCGTCAATTCCAAGGGCGGCTTCGAAGGCTCGCTGCGCGCCCGTCTGGGTTACGCCGTGACCCCGGAAATCCTGCTGTACGGCACCGGCGGCGGCGCCCTGAAGAACCAGAAGGTCTCGGTCCCCGGCGACAGCGACAGCAACACCATGCTCGGCTGGACGGCCGGCGTCGGCACCGACATCAAGATCACCGACAATGTGTTCGGCCGTGTCGAGTACCGCTACACCGACTTCGGTTCCAAGAGCTTCGACAGTGTCGGCACCAAGGTCAAAGAGAGCGACAACCGCGTCACCTTCGGCGTCGGTATGAAGTTCTAACTGTCGTTCAAGCCACGACACAAGAAAGCCGGGCCTCGCGCCCGGCTTTTTTTGTTTCGCCCGTCAGGCCGGCACAGCCACCTTCAGCCCCGGAAACTTCTCATCGAAACGCGCTGCCCAGCGGGTCAGGCGGCCGCGGCCCTTTTCCCATTTGCCGGCGAAGCGCAGAGAGAGGTAGCCGAGGCAGGCACGCAACGCCAGCTGGCCAAGCGTGATCTTCTTCGGCAGCTTCGGCGGATTGGCGTTGAGGAAATCGAGTGCGGCGGTGATCTTGGTCCACTGGCGATCGAGCCAGGGTTGATAGACCATCTCCTCCGGACGCGTGCGCCGCTCATAGACCATCGACAGCGCGCAGTCGCATATGCCGTCGGCCAGCGCCTCCAGCACTTCGGCCTCGAGGCGCTTGTCGGCCTTGCGCGGCAACAACAGGCTCTTCGAAGCGCGGTTGAGATGCTGAGTGATCGCGCGGCTGTCATGGATCGAGCGGCCGTCGTCGAGCACCAGCACCGGAATCTTGCCGAGAGGATTGGCTGACATCAGTTCAGCAGGCTTGTCCTCGGTCTTGACCGGCACGAGCTCGACGGCAATGCCGGCATGGAGTGCTGCCATGCGCACCTTGGAACTGTAGGGGGATGAGGACGCGTAGAGCAGCTTCGGCATGATCGGTTCCCTGTTTTCGGACGGCCAGTGCATGTCGCTCAAAAATGCGATTCCGGTCTTGAGAACGACGCGCGTAAAACAAAGGTCTAGAGCGTGTCGCCTGAACCCCATCGAATGCGACCGCCTTAGTGTTGGCCGATCTTCCCTGAGGGAGCAACTGCCAGAAGGGCAAAACCAGGCGGCCAATCCGCCGACAATGAAATCGCCATGCATGTCTCACAGAAGTGGCGTCAATTTCGAGAGAACGACATGCATCAAAACAAGACCTAAATCACAACAAAAAAGCTCCCGGGAATCTGCCAGTCGGCAAAGTTCCCGGGAGCTTTGAGATGGACCGCTGTTACTTCTTCTTGGCGGCTGGCTTTTTGGCCGGTGCAGCCTTCTTCACAGCGGCCGTCGACTTGGCGGCGGCGGCCTTCATCGGAGCCTTGGCGGCGGGTTTTGCCGCTGCCTTGGCTGCCGGCTTCTTGGCGGCGGGCTTGGCTGCTGCCTTCGCAGCAGGCTTCGCCACAGCCTTGGCGGCCGGCTTCTTGGCGGCGGGTTTCGCTGCTGCCTTGGCGGCGGGTTTTGCTACTGCCTTAGCTGCCGGCTTTGCCGCTGCCTTGGCAGCCGGCTTTGCCGCTGCCTTCGGTGCTGCCTTCTTTACTGCTGCAGGTTTCGCGGCAGCTTTCGGTGCCGCTTTCTTTGCCGGCGCTTTCGCCGCCGGCGCCTTCGTCGTGGTCTTTGCCATGCGATGCCCCTTGCGTTTGTGCCGATGGCCGTGAGTGACCCGGCGAGCTAATGCATATCTGACTCGTGCGTATCTAGCCAGCGAAGCATTACATAGAATTTTGCAGATTAAGTTTCGGTTACGCTGAGAGCATGATCGCAATGATCGGCACAGAAATCGGCAAAGAATCTTCCCGCTTCGCAGCGAACTATTGCGAGAGAAATCTCTGATATCGCGACTCACACGATCTTCTCGTCAAGCTCACATTCTCTTGCAACGCCGTCGATCTCACGCGGTCATCGGCGGCCTATCGGATGGCAACAATCATCGCACCGCAGAGGCTGATCTTGCTTCATCCCCACGGTTGCAGGAACAGCACTAAACTAAACGCGAGCTTTTTACTCGTATATTGCGAGTGGGTGGACGGAAGCCAGGAAAGACAGCACTTGAAGGGACAGCCTGTTGTGTCGGACGTCTCCCCGACGAGAAGGGAGATCGCCAGCTTCGGCGCAAGAGATGCCAAACGGAAATGGGAAACGAAAGATCGGGGAATCCTCCTCCCGGGAAGCCGCGATCCCTTGGAAGCCAAGGGGTGCAGGCCCCTAAGCGCCAACCCGCTCGCGCACCTGCAGCCGGCGCAAGGCTCGGCGTGATGGAGGTGGACGGCAACCGTATCCCACGGCGGCGCAATGCCGATCCGCATCAGGATCCGCCCGATCTCGCCGCGGTGATAGCCGCCATGCGTGACGACATGTGTCAGCATCCTGGAGTGACATCATCGCCCTGTCGTCGTCGGTGAAGGTGAAAGGCACAGGCTCTGGCATGAGCTTTGGCGAGACGGCTTCGATATAGTCGAGATACCAACGATCCATCGCAGCGACATCAGCGCTCAATTCATCGAGTGCCGGTGTGTCCTCGGTGTTTTCGGACGCATAGCCATGACGCGTGCCGGAAAGATGCGCGGCGAATATCTTCGATACGACGAGGTTGTGGTTGATGAGACGGGTCGCCGTGTGGCGCTGATCGACATGCTCCTGCTGGTCGAGGCCCGCAAGCTTCTCCAGCAATTCACCATTCGCCCAGGCTTGATAAACGAAGAGGCTGCGGAGCAAATCCAGCGCGTCCATGGTCTGTATCCTTTGCAAGAAATGTGAGTATGTTGTCTATATTCTTGGCTGCTGGAGCAGACATGTCTACTCGCATTGCAAAGCCGCGCTCACGCATGCGCAAGCAGCCGCGCCAGGCGCGTTCGAGAGCGACGGTCGAGGCGCTCATCGAAGCCGGTGCTCATGTTCTGAGCGCGCTCGGCTGGGCCGGCTTCACCACCAACAAGGTGGCCGATGCGGCCGGCGTCAGCATCGGCTCGCTCTATCAATATTTTCCCGACAAGCTGTCGCTGGTCGAAGCAATTCGCCGGCGACATTTCGATCAGGTGCTGTCGGTGATCGCCGAATCAGCAGAAGGCGACAAGCCGCTCAAGCGATTCGCGCAGGAGCTGGTGCGCGGCATGATCGATGCGCACAGCATCCATCCGACGCTGCATCAGGTGCTGCTCGACGAGGCGCCGGGCGATCGCGGCTCACGCGCCGCCCATGCCTCGTTCCAGTCGCGCTATCTGGATCACTACACGGCGGCGGTGGCGCAATATCGCAGGCGCAGAAAGGACAATGAGACCGTGGCCCGGGTGCTGTCCTCAGCGGTCGAGGGCGTCATCCACAATGCCGCGCGGCGAGACATGCTCGACGCGCCGGAGCTGCAGAAGCAGTTGGTCGAGCTGATCTGCGCTTACGTGTCTGGTGGGAAGGCGGTGTGAGGCAGCGGCAGCAGTTCGGAGATTGGCGAAACCGGAGCGACATCAGATCTCCCCCTTGCGGGAGATGGCAGGTTCAACGGCGGTTCTTATCCGACCTTAGCGCAGGACGCGGCAGCGGCCGTTGTAGACCATCCAGCGGTCGAAGCCCGAGACGCAGAATTCGACATTGTCGCCGATCGAGGCAAAACCCTGGCCTTCCTCGATCAAGTACCAGATGGTGCGGGCGCGGCCATCGGAAAGGCTGACGGTGGCGCCGCAATAGCGGCGGCCGATCGGCCATTCTTCGCTGGCCGGGAGATAGCGATGCTGGTGGATGCGCTGGAAATCTGTGATCGAAACATCCGGCAGATGCGGCACGTGATGCACCTGGTAGGAGAAGCGGCTGGAGATCTTGCTTAGCACCCAGGCCTCGCCGCAAACGCCGCTGTCCTCGTCGGAATAGACGGAAAGGTCGGCGGCCTGTGCTGGCTGGCCGAGGGGTGCGGCCAGCGGCGTGCAAAGCGAAATCAGGGCAGCAAGAGCGGATTTGGCAAAGCGAGTCATGGCAGCCTCTCAAAGGTCGACTGCGCCCACTTTGCGGATTCGGCGGCGCGCGGTCAAGCGGTCGCGCTGCCGATGGTTTCCCGCTCCGCAACCGGTTTCTCCGGTGCGAAGCTGCGAAACCACGTCCTGACCTTTGAAAAAGCTCGCCTTGCCCATTAGGAAAAGCGGCCTGCCCATGGCCGGCGGGCCGCCGAAACCCGGTTCAGCCTTGCTTGGCGTCGCCCTGCGGTATGGCGGCCGGGTCCATCCACATCGCTTCCCAGACGTGGCCGTCAGGATCGGCCAGGCTACGATTGTACATGAAGCCATAATCCTGCTGGGCGTTGATGTCGGCGGCGCCGCCATTTTTAGCCGCCGCCTCATTCATCGCATCGACCGCCGCGCGGCTGTCGCAGGACACGGCCAGCATGACCTCGCTCGAGGTGGCCGGTGGGATGGGGCGATCGGTGAACTGACGCCATTTGGCGTGGGTGAGCAGCATGACGTTGATCGTTTCGCTCAGCACCATGCAGGCTGCGGTGTCGTCGGTGAAGTGCGGGTTGTTGTCGAAGCCGAGGGCTTTGTAGAATGCCATCGACGCAGCGAGATCGGCGACGGGCAGATTGACGAAGATCATACGGGGCATAGGGTCTCCTTGACAGTACACACTTGAAACCGGACCGGCGTTTCGCCGGACCATCCTCCGATGCCTTCTCTCAACGCACCGGTTTTGCTTTGCCGCGCACCCTCTCGGTCTGCGCCTCCTGCATCGCTTCGACCTCTTGATAAGCCGAGCAAAAACTGCATCTCGGCCGCCGAATATTCTCCAGCAATGCGGCGCCCGCCTCGAGGATCGGATGGTAGCAGCGCCGGACGAGTTCCTCGGTCTTCTTGCCCGCCGCGACCATGACCTTGCGCCTGTCATCGGGATCCGGCTGGCGGCTGACGAAGCCGCGCTTTTCCAGCCGGTCAATCAACGTCGTGACCGCCGCCGGCGTGAGATTTGTCTCCCTCGCTACGAGGTTTGCCGGCCCCGCCGGCCGTGATTGATCGCACCGAGACACAGCGGCGCTCGGCAGCGCTCAGCACATAGATTTCGGCGACGGTCCCATCGAACGTTTCGACGGCATCCTGCCAGCGCGACATCGCGAAGCCTATCGCGTTGACCAGTTCCTCTTCTGTCGATCTTGGCATTCGATTCGAAATCTAATAATTAGATATCTATCTCTCGGATTCTGGGATTAGCGTCAACGCCGAGCCGATTAGATGTGCATCTCCATGGTTTCGGTTCGTTGAACACAGCTGAGCATTCGCGGATGGCGCCACCGTCAAAACCTCTAGCGACTTTGTGTCTTTGCCGCGGGCGTCGCCCGCTGCGAAGCGTCGCTACTCCCCGGCCAGCCATTCCAGCGACCAGTGCGCCGGCTTTTCGACCGCCAGCAATCTGTGCAGGACCGGCAGCACGATGCGCAGTTCGCGCTCCAGCGTGAAGGGCGGGTTGACCACCACCATGCCGCTGCCGTCGAGGCTTGGTTCACGCGATGCCGGCCGGATCTCGAACTCGATGTCGAGCAATTTTGGGACGCCGGATTGCTTGAGCGCCTTGCGGAAGGCGATGATCGCTTTGCGATCCTTGATCGGATACCACAGCGCGTAGATGCCACCCGGCCAGCGCCTGTGCGCTTTCTGCATGCCGTCGACGAGGCGGTCGAATTCGCCGGCTTCCTCGAACGGCGGATCGATCAGCACCAGGCCGCGCTTTTCCTTTGGCGGCAGATGCGCGCCAAGCGCCAGCCAGCCGTCGAGTTCGATCACCCTTGTCTGGAAATCGCCGGCAAACAGCGTCTTCAGCCTGGCGGCATCTGCGCCGTGCAGTTCGATCGCCGACAACCGGTCCTGCTTTCGCATGAGGTGCCTGGCGATCAATGGCGAGCCCGGATATTTCTTCACCCCGCCATCGGGATTGAGCGAACGCACCGCTTCAAGATAGGGGGCAAGCAGCGCAGCCGCCGATTTTTCGATCGGGGCGTCGATGAGGCGGCCGATGCCGCCTTGCCATTCGCCGGTCTTTTGCGCTTCCGCCGACGAAAAATCGTAGCGGCCAATGCCGGCATGAGTGTCGAGGACACGGAACGCCTTGTCCTTCTGCTTCAGATAGTCGAGCAGAAGGCTGAGCACGACATGCTTGACGACGTCGGCGAAATTGCCGGCGTGATAGGCGTGACGGTAGTTCATGCCGCGCTCATGTCGAGGAGCCTCTGCCCCAACGCGGCGGTGGCGGCTTCGAGTTCGGGTTCTCCGGCCGGCGACCGCCGAAAGCCAGAGTAAGCAGGAAGCCGATCAGGCCGACGGCCATCAGCCCATAGCCAACCGGCCGTGCGCGTTGATCGATCTCACCGGCGCCGGAGCGCAGTATCAGATCCACTGCGCGTATCGGGATATCGTCGGCGTCGCCCGGGCCGGCGGTGAAGAGATAGGCGCCGGGACTGACGGTTTCGATCACGCCGGCCTCGTCGCGAAAGATCTTGTCGGGCAGTTGCGGGCTGACCTGGCGCGGATTGTCGGCGTGGTTGAATTGCAGCGTCGAGGCAAGCACCGTGCGGCCGGCTGTGGCGGCAGTCAGCGTCAGCACAGTGCGCTGCTGCGAGACAATGCGCTCGGCCCTCGCCGTCAGGTCGACCAGCACTCTGACCGGCGCGTCGCCAGCTTTCAGCGTCACCGTCACAGGCCTAAACCGTCCCTGGTCGTAGACGCGCCAGGCGCCGATCTCGTGGCCGGAGAAATTGCTCATGGCCCAGGGATACACGAAGCCAATGGCGGCGCCGGCAAGCAGTATCAGGACAAACAGAAAGCGCATTGAGGAGATCCGGGTGTTCAACAGATTGCCAATAACGCCCCGAAGGCCAAAAAGCGATGGCTGACGCAGCGGAGCCACCTTTGTGGAGTCCGTTGGCGGCACGCAAGCCATGTGGCACTTATGGCGAATGAAGCCTTCCGCAGAAGCATCGACTCGTCTTTTCCAACCGATGCCGGTGGCTCATGCCCAATAGCACCGTGCTGATCACCGGTGCCCGCGCGCCGGTGGCGCTGCACCTGGCGCGGCTGCTGCATGGCGCCGGTCGCCGGGTGATCCTGGCCGACAGCCCGGCCCGGCCGATCGCCGCAGCGAGCACGGCCTGCGCCGCCTACCATCGCCTGCTGCCGCCGCGCTTTGCCGCCGACGCCTATGCCAAGGCGGTCGAAGCGCTTGTCCGCGCGGAAGGCATCGAACTCGTTATCCCGACCTGCGAGGAAGTCTTTTATCTCGGTCGTCTCTGGCAGCACCGCGCCATGCCGGCCCGCCTCTTCGCACCCGAGATGGCGATGCTCGCCAGCGTTCACGACAAGCATGCCTTCATCCGGCTGGCGCAGAGCCTTGGGCTCGACGTGCCGGAAACGATACTGCTGCAAAGCGAGGCCGATCTCGACGGCGTTCGTGGCCAATCGCGCGAATTGGTGTTCAAACCTGTGTGGTCACGTTTTGCCCGTGACGTACTGCTGCGGCCATCGCCGGACGAACTCGACGCCGTCCGCCCCTCGCCCGCCGCTCCTTGGGTGGCGCAGCGCTACATCGCCGGTGAAGAGATCAGCGCCTATGCGGTGGCGGTCGAGGGTGAACTCAAAGCGCTGGCGCTCTACCGTTCGCTCTATCGCGCCGGCAAGGGCGCCGGCATCTGTTTCGAGCCGGTCGAGGATATCGCGGCGCGGCGCTTCGTCGAAACCTTCGTCGCCGGCGCCGGCTGGACCGGCCAGATATCCTTCGACCTGATGCGCGAGAACAACGGCAGGGTGCTGCCACTGGAGTGCAATCCGCGCGCCGTGAGCGGCCTGCACTTCTTTCGCGATCCGCGGCGCTTCGCCGACGCGGTGCTGGAGGATGGCGCCGAGGTGAAGCCCGACGTGACGGCGCCGCAGACGGTGAGGCTGGCGATGTGGATCTACGGGATGCCGGCGGCACTGCGCTCCGGTGGTCTCGGCAGCTTTCGCCAGGCGATGCACGATGCCGATGAGCTGCTCGACTGGCCGGGCGACCCCGCGCCGAAGCGGGCGCAGTGGCGCACGCTGGCCGAGATCGCCGGCACAGCACTGCGCCAGCGCATCAGCCTTCAGGCTGCGTCGACGCGCGATATCGAGTGGAATGGGCCGGAGCAGGACTAGTCGAGTTGAAGCGGAACTTCCCGTTTTCAGCTGAGTGCGTAAGTCCTGCTAAGGTTGCCTAAACGGGATAACTGGCTTTGCGGACAATTGCAGGCCAAGCGCCTTGGTTACGCCCAGCAATGTACTGAGGCGCGGATCGCCCTTTTCGCTCAGCGCTTTGTAGAGTGCCTCTCGGGTCACGCCGGCGTCCTTCGCTATGCTTGTCATGCCGCGGGCGCGCGCGACAATGCCGAGGGCGTGCGCAATATAAGTCGCGTCCCCGGTCTCGAACGCATCAGCGAGCAGTTCGGCTTGAGACTCAGCATCATCAAGATATTCGGCGGCGTCGAATGGTGTGGTTCTGAGGGTCATATCAAACTTCCTTTGCCATTTTCCTGGCTTTTCCGATGTCCCTGTCCTGCGAGCCTTTGTCACCGCCGCAGAGCAGGATAATGACCGTGTTGCCGCGCCGGACGAAGTACACGCGGTATCCCGGACCGTAATCTACGCGCAATTCTCCTATGCCATCGAAGAACTTGGCGTCTCCCGCCAGCCCAGCCTGAACGCGGACAATCCGTTGGGTGATCTTCTTTACGGCGCGAATGTCCGTGAGCCCTCTGAGCCATTTTCGGAATTCGTCAGTGGATCGAACTTCGATCATCCGTGAACTATAATTTACAGCAGAACTGGAATCAAGTGCCGTGAACTTTAGATTACAACTCGATTTGGTGCACCCGCGGCTCTGCCGCCGCCGGTGGCATCTTGCCGTCGATGATCGCCGCTATGTCGCGGCGCAGGAAATCCAGCGGGCCGATCGCCGGCTGAACCTGCGGCGATATACGGGCGTTGTCGCTGGCCGATTTCAGCACACGGCGATCCTGCTGCAGGGCAAAGGCAAAGAGCGGCCGGAAAGCAAGCGCCTTGAGTTCGCCGAACAGGCCCTGTCGCGGGCCGATCAGCCAGCCGACGCCTTCGACGGTCCGTTCGTCCGCCTGACGCAAATGGAAAGTGGTCGCCAGCGCCAAGCCGCCCTTGCCCCAATATTCGAGTTCGACGATGCCGGGATGGCGGTAGCGGCCGATGGTCTTGGCGCGCTTGCCTTCCAGCAGCCGGCTGACCAGCCCCTGTTGGCGGTCCTCGCCGGTGTAGCAGCTTTCGACCCAGCCCTTGCCGCCGGTCACCTCGACGCGCACGAGATGGCGCTTTGCGGTCAGGCCGCGCAGCACACCCTTGTGGGTGAAGTGGGTGTGAGTGGCGTCGAGAATGTTCTCGGCGGCGTCGAGCACCGTCGATCGCGCCGAGCTTCGCACCCGCTTCACGACGACATCCTTGCCTTGCATGCAATGGAGATAGGGCTCGCCCTCAGGCGTGCCTGCCGAGACGAAGACGACGCCGTCGCGCTCGATCGCGCTGTAGCGGCGGATACGGTAATGCGGGACGTCGCCGACATGGCCGGGAATGGCGGTGCAGCGCCCTTCCCCATTGTAGCGCCAGCCATGATAGGGACATTCGATCTCGCCACCGACGACCTTGCCGGTCGAGAGTTCGACCAGGCGGTGAGCGCAGCGGTCGAAGAGGGCGGCAATGCCTTTCGCCGAGCGGAACAGCACCAGTGGCGCGCCGTCGAACAGGATGCGCTTCGGCTTGGCTTTGATGTCGGCAGACCGCATCACCGCCTGCCAATAGTCTTTGTCTTTCTGCTGCCGGGTGTCGCTCAAAGTTCAAATCTCCTGAGCAGGGGAATGCCGATCTTCGCGAGCACAAATTCCATGATCCGCACCGCCATGCGTTGGCGGCGCGGCAGATGGGCAGCATAGACGGCGTTGTATTCCACCGTCGCCACGGCGCCGCGCAAGCGTTTGAAGGCGGCGGCACCGGCGCTCATGTTGAAGAACAGGCTGTGCGCCATCGCATGATCCTGCGCCAGCGCCATCATCATGCGGTAAAGGCCTTCGCTCACCGGGAGGCCGGTGTCGTAGCCGACGATGGGCTGCGTCAGTGTCCTGCCGTTCTGAGACAAAGCGGCGACGGCGACCAGTTCACCGCCGGGACGACGCAGGCCTGCCAGTTGCAGGATGCCGCGACGGTGCGTCTCGCCGATATAGCGGGCCGTGTAGTGCGGGTTGAGCGGCGTGTATTTGTCGAGATAGAGCATCCGGTAGAGCGCTTCGGCGCGCGCATAGTCGGCCTCGGTGAAGTCGCCATTGCCGACCTGCTCGAAAGGCGTCGTGGGCAGCCGCTTGCGGTCGCGCTTCATGTCGTTGGTCATGGCCGAACCGTTGCCTGCGAAGATGTAGATCTGCCGCGCCGCCAGCATTCGAAAACCCTCCGCCTTCAGCGCTGCGATTGTCGACGGATCGGCGATCTCGTTCAGGGAGCGGATGAGAACAGCGCGATCGGGAAAACGCGCGGTGAGATCGTCGCGCATCGCCGCGACCGCGTTGCGATCGAGCAGCGGCACCGGATTGGTCGAATAGAGCCAGTTGTTGACCTGAACCTGATGGTCAAGGCCGCTCATCCTGACCAGCGGCGCGCACAGGCCGATCAGCATCCGCATCGTTTTTTGCAGCAAGGGCGAGGAGACGAAATTGCGGGTCTCGTCGATGGCATAGTCGACATAGGCGCTGGACGGGCAGCAGATGTAGCAGTTCGGCGCTTCGCTTCTGTCGTTCAGCGTCAGCGGAAAGGAGCGGCCGGCGATCTCGAAGGTTTCGACAGCCACTGTCAGATTGCGCACGAGGTCGCGCACCGGCACCTCGTTGAAAAGCTGAACGAAGGCTTCGACCTCACGCGGGTTGTTTTCTACCCGGTTCGTCTGATCGAGTGGCAACATAGCGAGCCGGTTCATGATGCCGCTCCCAGGTGGCATTCGACCCGACGCAGTTTGCGGCCGGTCTCCAACGGCAGGTCCCTGCGAACAAGGCTGACCGAAGCTGTCGCCTGGCGCGCCGCCAGCAAATTGCGCACGGACTGATGGGCGGCGGTGGCGGCTTCGTCGGCAAGCCCGGGGGCCAGGCTGAGTTCGATTGCATCTTCAGCGGTCTGGACCAGGCGGAAATCGTCGATGCGCCGGTCGGCCTTGAGCACCGCATTGCGTAGTATGTCGGGCGTGACGAGGAGCTGCCCGTGCGGCGAGGCTAGCCGGAAAGCGTCGTCCATGCGGCCGACGATCTCGTCCAGCGTGCGCAGCGGCGAGCCGCAGCGGCATGGCTTTTCGGACAGCCGCAGCAAGTCGTTCATCCGGTAGCGCGCCATGATCTGGGTCCGCCGGCGAAAGGCGGTGATCAGCGGCATGACCAGGCCGTCGCCGGCCGGTTCGAACTCGAAGAACACCGAATCCTCGGCCAGATGCAGCCCGCCCTGGCGGCAGGTGACGGCGAACAGCCCTTCGGTCGCCATGTAGATCTGGTCGACCTGACCACCAAAGAATGCCTCGATGACCGGCCGGTCAACCGGGTCGAGCGTTTCGGCGGCGCTGAAGACACGCTGCGGCTTGAGCCGAAAGCCCTCGGCCGCGAAGTGCCGCAGTATCTTCGGTGGCGCGATGATCACCGTCGGCGCGAAATCTTCGAGAGCGCCGCGCCAGCTCTCCGGACCGCGCGTCAGATCGAAGAAGCGCAGGTCGATACGCCGCGATTTGCGCGCGCTATCGTAGAGCCCGGTGTTTTGCGGCAGGATCACCGCAACGCGCTGCCGGCGCCAGAGCAGATCGGGCACGGCTTTGGCCAGGATGGTGCCCAGCCAGCGGTATTTTTCCGCCTCGGAAATGACGAACAGGCCACGATTGCCCGACGTGCCGGTGCTGGAGCCGACAGTCAGCTCGCCAATGTGGCTATCGCCGGCCTGCGCCTTCCAGGCCTCGGCGGCCGAGACGCCATGAATGTTGAAGCGCTCGAAATTGCCCATCAGCGTCGCCTTGTCGGTCACCGGCAGATCGCCGAGATGACGCGGCGTCTTGCCGTAGAACGGCGCGCGCGGCAGGTCGCGGTCGAGAAAGCGGCGCAAGGCATGACCTTGCCAGCGTTCGAAATTCTCACGGCTCTTGCGCGAGAGCCATTGCGTCAACACAAACGAACGGGCCGCTTCCGTCGGCCCGTTCATGCGCTCTCTCCGGCCAGATCGTAGGCCGTCACCGCCGGATCATGACAAAGAACAACCTCGCCGCCGGTCGCCAGAAACCGGCGCAACATTACGCTGGTCGGCTCGATCGCGGCGGCATCCTCGGCCAGCAGGGTTGCCGGCAGACCGGGAGTTCGGTTTTCGACGAGGGCCGCGAACAACCATTGCGCGTCGACGGCGTAGAGCAGCGGCCGCTCCAGATTTGGGAACGAAAGGCCGAACTGGCCATCGGCATGGCCGGGCAGACCGACTGCGATGACGCTGCCGTCGCCGAACAGATCGGCGCCGCCCGGTACGCCGCCACGCGGCTCGACCTGCCGCTTCGACGACAGCCCGTCGAGTCGGGCCTCGAAGTCAGACGGGAACAGTTCCTTGAAGACGCCATGGCGCAGATTCTGCAGGGAAGTCTTGGCCTTCGCCCGCGCCCAGGCGGTGTCATTGGCGATAAGCCGAGCGTTGGGAAACAGCGACAGGCCCGACATGTGGTCGGCATGGAAATGCGTGACGATGACGGTGCGCACATCCTGCAAAGACAGGCCGAAGCGCGCCAGTACCGCGAGCGGCTGCTCGGCTTCGTTGAGCTGGGGCCGGAGGATCGCACTGTAAAGACGCAGCGCCGTGCTGCGCCCACTGCCTTGTGTCACATGCGGCGTGTAGCCGGTGTCGATCAGGACGGGGCCGGCCCGCGGATGCATGATCAGGCCGTAGCGGACACGTAGCCTGACCTTCGCCCAGCTGCCGCCGCGCAGGATCAGGCGCTCGGCTGCGCCGACAGAGGCGCTGTTGGCGAAGACGATCTTCACGCTGCCCCCCTGCTTTCCATCGCCTTGCCGAATGTGCGATCGAGCCCTTCCTCGAACGACACTTTCGGCGCCCAGCCGAGGATGCGGCCTGCCTTGGAAAGATCGAGGCTCTGCGCATAGGCGAACAGGCCAAGACCGTAGCGCGTCACCGGCGGTTCCGGGCGGCCGGGCAATATATTCGCTACCGTCTCCGCTATCCCGGCCGCCAGCATGGCGGGCCAGAGCGGCATTCTGCGCCAGCGCGGCTGCACGCCGGCGCGGGCGCAGGCCGCCTCGGCAACGCGGCGGACCGGCACCACTTCGCCGCCGGAGATGTTGAATATCTGTCCCTCGGCAGCGCTGCCGGCGGACAGCGCGGCAAGCACCGCATCGACGACATCCTCTATATAAGTGAGATCGATGCGCGCCTTGCCGTCGCGAAACAGCGGCAGCGGGCGCTGCCGTGCCACCTGCAGCAGACGCGGCAGCAGCGTGCGGTCGCCGGGACCGTAGAGGCCGCGCGGCCGCAGCACCACCGGGCTGATCTCAGGCGCCGCCAGCACGATCTCCTCGGCCTGCCGCTTGGTGCGGGCATAGTGGTTGACCGGAGGGGGCAAGGCCGCATTCTCGGAAACTCCGAGCTGGTCGCGATAGGCGAAACAGACCGTCGGGCTGGAGATATGGACGAAGCGGCGCACGCCTTGCCCGCGCGCGAAATCGCTGAGGTTGCGGGTAGCTGTGACATTTGCCGTCTGGAAATCCGCCAACCTGCCGAAGGGCGCGGAAAGTGCCGCGCAGTGGATGATCGCATCGACGCCGTCGAGAGCGCGCGCGGCAGCTGCATCGAATGGTTGAGACAAATCGAGCCGAACGACCCGATGACCAGCGGCTTCGAGCGCCGCGCAGCGTTTGGCGTCCCTGCCAAGACCCAGCGCCGGTGTGCCCAGTGCAGCCAGCCGCGCCATGACATGCGCGCCGAGGAAGCCGCTAGCGCCGGTGACGAGGACGCGTCCCACGGTCATGCTTCCAGCGCCATGCCGCCGAACGACACGCCGGCCGAGGTGCCGAGGAACAGCACTTTGGCGCCGGGCACAATGCGTTGTTCGCGGCGCGCGACGTCGAGCGCAAAGGGGATGGAAGCGGCGATCTGATTGCCGTAGCGCGCCGCGATGTCGACGAGCTTTTCCCTGGCGAAGCCCGTCTGGCGCGCCATGTGGGCGAGCGCGAAAGGGCTTGCCTGATGCGGCACGACGAGGTCGACATCGTCGTGCCGCCAGCCGGCGCGATCGAGCAACTCCGCTACAAAGCCGTTGAAATGGCGTGACGTGACGCGAAACAGTTCCTTACCCTCCATGTGGAACAGGCTGTGGCGGGCAAATTCCTCAGGCTCACGATGAAAGTCGAACCGGGTGCCGCCGGAGCCGATGCTGCAGGCCGCATAGGCGGAAGGGTAGGTGCGCATCAGGTTGGCCGCGACTCGACCCTCGGCAGGGGCTGCCTGTTGCAGCACGGCGGCCGCCGCGCCATCGCCGAAGAGGGCCGCAATTTCCGGCTGGTCCTGCCACGGCAGCGCGCGCGAGGCGATTTCAGACGAGAACACCAGCGCCGTCCGGCATTGCCCGGCCTCGATCAGGCGCGACGCGGTCTCGAAGGCTGTGAGGAAGCCCAGGCAGGTGCTGTTGACGTCGAAAGCGGCCGCCGACCCATCGGCAAGGCCGAGGCGCTGCATGACCAGCGGCGCCGTCGACGGCAACGGCTGGTAAGGCACGCCGCAACCGCCGATGACCAGATCGACACTGCCTGCCTCAAGTTCGGCATCGGCAAGCGCCAGACGGGCTGCGGCACAAGCAAGGTCGACCTGCGATTCGGCGTCGCAGACATAGCGTTCGATGACGCCGGTCGCGGCCTCGAAATGTCCATCGCCAAACCCCAGCCGCGCATCGAGGGCGCGCGACGTCACGCATCGAGCCGGCACGGCCCGCCCGGTTCCGATGATCCTGATCCGCATTCTCAGCCCGCCCAATGAGCCTGCATCCAGTCAATCCATAAAACGGATCCAATGTGATGGCCATCATCAAGACGAATGCGTGGGAACTATGGAGCCTTCAGTGGATTGCGGCTAGAATCTCTCGCACGTATAAAGACCCGTACGGGGGCGATTATGGCCAGATCTTTTTTCCGCTTTATTTCTTCAATTTTTGGCGCGTCCGACGCCAGACAGGAAGGAAAAGCCGAGGCCAACAGAGCCAATACAGGGGGCTTGATCAGAGCCGAATGGCCCCATGACTATCAGTTCCTCTTTATCGAACCACCTGCGAACGAAGTCGCGGAAGCGTTGGACGGCTGGAAGTGGATCGGACTGGATGGCCTTGAACCAGCTGCGGTGTCAGCTTTCGGCGACATATTTTTCCGTGCCGGCGACGGGTCGGTTCGTCATCTCGATATGCTCGACGGGAAATTGACCAGAATTGCGGGTCATTGGGCGGAATTTCAGGCCGACTTGCAGAATGAAGCGCGCCGCGACGAGTTGCTGCTGGCGGGCCTTGTCGTTGCCGCCCGAAAGAACGGACTGATTCCGGCAGCCGGCCAATGCTATGATTTCAAGAAGCCGCCGGTGCTTGGCGGCGAAATGAGTCTGCGAGAGATGGAAACGACGTTTTTCGTTGTGAAGGTGCATATCGCCGGCCAAATCCATCGGCAGGTGAAAGATCTCCCGCAGGGCGCGAAGATAAACAAGGTTACGATCAGCGACCGATAACGCGACTTACGCCTTGCGCTCCCAGCGACGGTCGGGCGTCTGCTGCCAGTAGGTGACAGCGTGGCCCGCTTCTTTCAACACCTTCCAATGCGTCCGCGCCCCTTCGACCTGGGCCGCGTCATGGCCGTCGAACAGGAACACGGCGCGTTCGTAGCCGGCGAGATCGGCGGGTGCGGCGCCATCGACGAGGAAGCGTATCTGCGCCTGGTTGGGGTTGGCGTCGCTCGTGGTGAGCAGGATTGGCTGTTCGGCCGGATGGGCTTCACGGTCGGTCGCGTGCGCGAGGAACGAATCGTCCCTGAATGTCCACAGATGCAGGTCGAGCGCATCGCGCCGCTCCTCGGTCCCTGTCTGCACCACGGCGCGCCAGCCGCGATCGACGCTGCGCTCGAGCAGGCCGGGAAGCGCATCCTCCAGCGTCGATTCGGTCAGGTGGTAGAACAGGACATCGGCCATTCCCTGCCTTATCCCTCGTAATTGTCGCGCACCAGCCGGTCGAGCAGCCTGACGCCGAAACCCGAGCCCCAGGACTGGTTGATCTCGCTCGGCGGAGAGCCCATCGCGGTGCCGGCGATGTCGAGATGCGCCCACGGCGTTTCCTTGACGAAGCGCTGCAGGAACTGCGCGGCGATGATGGCGCCGCCATAGCGGCCGCCGATGTTCTTCATGTCGGCGTTCTTGGAATCGATCAGCTTGTCGTATTCGGGCCCAAGCGGCATGCGCCACAGCCGCTCCTGACTCGCCTGGCCGGCCGCCGTCAACCTGTCCGAAAGTTCGTCATTGTTGGAGAACAGGCCGGCATAATGCTGGCCGAGCGCGACCATGATGGCGCCGGTCAGCGTCGCCAGATTGACCATGAATTTCGGCTGGAAGCGGTCGTTGCAATACCACAGCGCGTCGGCCAGAACGAGGCGTCCTTCGGCATCGGTGTTGAGCACCTCGATGGTCTGACCCGACATCGAGGTGACGATGTCGCCGGGGCGCTGGGCATGGCCGTCGACGGCATTTTCCACCAGCCCGACGATGCCGACGACATTGGCCTTGGCCTTTCGCGCGGCCAGCGCCTGGATGAGCCCGATGACGGCCGCGGCACCGCCCATGTCGCCCTTCATGTCTTCCATGCCGGAGGCCGGCTTCATAGAATTGCCGCCGGTGTCGAAGGTGACGCCCTTGCCGACGAAGGCGACCGGTGCGTCCTTGGCCTTGCCGCCCTTCCATTGCATGACAGCCATCCGGGCGCCGCGCGGCGAACCCTGCGCGACACCGAGGAGCGAGCCCATGCCGAGCTTCTTCATTTCCTTCTCGGTGAGGATCTCGACCTCGACGCCGAGCGCTTCCAGTTCCTTGGCGCGGGCGGCGAATTCGATCGGGCCGAGCGTATTGGCCGGTTCGTTGACAAGGTCGCGCGCCAGAAGCACGCCGTCGATGACCGCAACCTCGTCGGCGAAGGCCTTTTTCGCCGCGGCAGGATCGGCGGTGTGGATGGTCACCTTGACCGGTTTCTTCGGCTCGGCATCGTCCTTGTCTTTCCTGGTCTTGTATTTGTCGAAGGAGTAGCTGCGAAGAATGATGCCGGCGGCAAGGTTCGCCGCTTGCCTGCCGCCAATCTTTGCGCCCGGCACATCGAGGATGACGGCCACCTCCGCTGCCTTGCGCAGGGACGCGGCGATGGTGCCGCCAAGCTTCAGCCAGGCAAAGTCATCGAGGCCGGCGACCTTGCCGGCGCCGACCGCCACCAGTCGGTCGAGCGATGTTCCCTGCGGCGCCAGCACTTCGACGACACCGGCGAATTTTCCGGAAAACTCCGCCACCGGAAACGCCCGCGCCAGCGTTCCTGAGGGGTCGCAGGCCTTTGCCGGTTCGCCAAGACCACCATCGTCGGCCGCCAGCACGATGATGCTGCCCTTTTTGGGTGCGGCAAATTTGGCGAAGGCGATCAATGGTCTCAAAGTCATCAGGTCCTGCTTTCGGGAAACGGCTCAGATTTTCAGGAAAAATGCATTCTCAGGGAAGATGCGCGACATTTGGTCGTTTTCCTTGATTTGGCAAGACTTTGCCGGAATCAGGGCTCATATGCGCAGCGGAATCGATAACGATTCGTCGCGGCACGGCTCCGCTTTCCTGCCGCAACCTTTTGTTAACCATTGATGTTCTCCCTTTCTTATTCATTGCCGCCGACACTCCGGCCTGCGGAACGGGCGATGTGGGACGGAGAATCGGATCGAACCGCCTGAAAGAAATGGCCAAACGCACCCAGTTGTACAGCCGCAGCCGGACGACTACCTTGTCGGCGGGCATGATGCCGTTCGGCAAATCGAGAAAAGCCTTACATGAAGGTCGTTGAACGCTACATCATGCGTCGCGCACTGGCGGTGTTTCTCGCTGCGCTGATCTGGACGCTGGCCATTGTCTGGACGACGCAGGTGCTTGCCCGCATCGACCTGGTCACCGACAGTGGCCAATCGGCGCTCACTTTTTTCGAGGTCGCGGGCCTCATCATCCCCACCATCATCCCGATCGTGGTGCCATTCGCCCTGGTGGTGGCGGTGGCCCAGACGCTCAGCGTCATGAACTCCGATTCGGAATTGGCCGTCATCAACGCCGCCGGCGCCTCGCGCTGGACGATTGTGCGGCCGGTCCTGCTGATCGCGCTGGCGGCCAGCGTCTTTTCCTTCGCGGTCGACAATGGCGTCGAACCCTATGCCAGGCAGAAGAACCGCCAGCTGATAGCATCCTCGCGCGCCGATCTCTTGTCGCTGATCATCCAGGAAGGCACGTTCCGCAAGATCGACGACGGGCTGTTCCTGCAGATAGGCGAGCGGCTGCCGGACAACCGGCTCGGCGGCATCTTCGTGGCCGATTCGCGCGAGGAAGGCGCCAATCTGATCTATTATGCCAAGAGCGGCAGCGTCGTCGAAAAGGGTGACGAGAAGGTGCTGATGATGAATGACGGCGTCATTCATCGCAAGACGCTGACCGGCGACCTGTCGGTCATTCGCTTCACGTCCTACGCCTTCGACCTTTCCGCCTTCATGTCGGCGGCGAACGATATCATGCTCCTGCCCAAGGACCGAACGACGCAATACCTGCTCAACCCGGATCCGAACGACAAGATCTTCCAGCGCAGGCCCGGCGCCTACAAGGCCGAGCTCGACCAGCGCTTTTCCGAATGGTCCTATTCGCTGGTGTTCGCGCTGATCGCGCTGGCCGTGGCAGGCGATGCGCGCTCACACCGCGAGGCGCGCATCCACCCGCTGATCACAGCCATCGCCATTGCGCTGTTCGTGCGCTGGCTGGGCTTCTTTGCCGCCGGCAAGGCCGACAAGATCCCGCAATACGCCTATATGGTCTATGGCGTGCCGGTCATCGCCTCGGCGGTCGCCATCTGGTTCATCGTCACCTCGCGAAGCATGGAACTGCCCGGCAGCTGGGCCGACTGGATGACGAATTTCGCCGGCCGCGTCAGCGATGGCTGGACGGCGCTCAAGCTGCGCCTCAATCGGCGCTACACATCCGGCCAGGGAGCCTGACGATGGGCTGGACCCTGGGCCGCTACTTCTTCTTTCGCTACGTGTCGATCACGATCTGGTTCTTCATCGGCCTTCTGGCGCTGGTGTTCCTGATCGACTTCACCGAGCTGTCCGGCCGCATCACCGGCCTGCCGGGCTTCACCTACGGCACGGCGGTCGCCATCTCGGCGCTGAGGATGCCGATGATCATGCTGCAGACGGTGCCGTTCGTCGGCCTGTTCTCGGCGATGGCGACGCTGGTCTCGCTCAACCGAAAATACGAGCTGGTGATTGCGCGCTCGGCCGGAGTGTCGGCCTGGCAGTTTCTGTTGCCCTGCTGCATCGGTGCGCTGTTATTCGGCATATTGTCGGTCGGCGTGCTCAATCCGATCGCCGCGCATGGCTTCTCATGGTCGGAGCAGATGGAAAACCAGCTGCGATCCGGCAATTCGAACGCGGTGGCGGCCGATGCCACGCCGTGGATCCGCCAGAAAACCAACTCCGGCGATACCATCATCGGCGCCCGCGCCATCCTGAACCAGGGCCTGGAAATGGCCGACACCGTGTTCTTCGTCCTCGATCCGCAGGGCAATATCGTCGAGCGCAAGGACGCCGCCCGGGCCTTTCTGCGCGACGGCTACTGGGAATTGCAGGACGTCAAGGTGTTCAAGGACGGCAACATCCGTTCCGAAACGACCGACCAGTTGCCGACCAACCTCAAGCCGGAATTCGTGCAGGAACGGCTGGCGCGCCCCGAAACCATCCCGTTTTACGACCTTCCCGGCAAGATTGAGGTTGCCCGCTCCTTCGGCCTCAAGGCAAATGCCTTCGCCATGCAGTTCGATTCGCTGGTAGCGTTACCGTTCCTGCTTGTGGCCATGACGCTGATTGCGGCAACAGTTTCAATGCGATTTGCGAGGATGGGGCAGTCGGCAACGATGATTCTGGGTGGCGTCCTCGCCGGCTTTCTGCTTTATGTCGTTTCGGTATTGGTCAAGGCATTCGGCGTTGCGGGATTCGTGCCCACAGCCGTGGCTGCATGGGTTCCGGTTGTCGTGGCTATGTTCTTTGGGGTGACATTCCTGCTATACAAGGAAGACGGCTAGTGAGGGAGGCGGCTTTGCGCAGCCATAGGCAGGCCGGTTTGGCGCGCCTCTATTCGGCGAGCGCCTTGGCATGCCTGCTCGCCTGCGGCGTGCTGACGGGCCCTGCGCTGGCGCAGGACGTTACCGACGTGGCAACGAAGGTTCCCTCCGGCTCCCAGATGCTGCTGGCGGCCGACACGCTCGTCTATAACAACGACAACCAGACGGTCACCGCCATCGGCGGCGTCCAGATCGACTATGGCGGCAACAAGCTCGTCGCCCAGCGCGTCGTCTATGATCGAAACACCAAGCGGCTGGTTGCCAGCGGCAATGTCGAGATCGTCAACAGCGACGGCACCAAGATCAACTCGCAGCATATCGATATTACCGACGATTTCGCTGACGGTTTCGTCAATGCGCTGCGCGTCGAAACGCCCGAAAAAGCCTATTTCGCCGCCGAAAGCGCCGAGCGCATGGGCGGCGTGCTGACAACGTTCCACAACGGCGTCTATACGGCCTGCGAGCCTTGCGAAGACAAGCCGGACAAGGCGCCGACCTGGCGGATCAAAGCCAGGAAGATCATCTGGAACGGCGAAAAGAAAACGGTTCGCTTCGAGAACGCGAATTTCGAATTCTTCGGTTTCCCGCTGGCTTATCTGCCGGCGTTCGAGATCGCCGACCCGACGGTCAAGCGCAAAAGCGGCTTCCTGATCCCCAGCATCGGCTACAACAATCGTCTCGGCGTCGGCGTCAAAGTCCCCTACTACTTCGCTTTGTCGCCGACCTACGACCTCACCGTTACCGGCAGCGGCTACACCAAGCAGGGTTTCCTCGGCGAGGCCGAGTGGCGCCAGCGCTTCAACAATGGCCAATACACGCTGAAGCTTGCCGGAATCAACCAGCAGGACCCTGGCGCTTTCCGTGATTTCGCGGCTTTCCCCGGCGGCTACAATGTCAATTCGGGGCCAGCAGGCGATCCGAACAAGTTCCGCGGCATGATGGGCACCAAGGGCCAGTTCGCCATCAATCCGCGCTGGGACTTCGGCTGGGATATCCTGCTTCAGACCGACAAGAATTTTTCGCGTACCTATACGATCGAAGGCTACAACGACGCCGTGCATCAATCGTCGGTCTACCTGACCGGCCTAAACGACCGCAATTATTTCGATGTGCGCGCCATGCGCTTCCAGGTTCAGGAGAACACACCGGACGGCAACGTCGCATCGCGCAGCGACAAGCAGCCCTGGGTGTTGCCGTCGCTCGACTATGCCTACATCCCCGACATGTCGGTGGCCGGCGGCCAGCTGTCGTTCAACGTCAATGCGCGCATCATCCGCCGCGACGATCTCGATCAGGCCTATTTTACCCCCTATGTGCCGGGCTCAGGCGTCCAGCGCGTGCGCGGCATCGAGGGCGAATCCGGTCGCCTCACCGCCGAGGCCGAATGGAAGCGTACCTTCACCACGGACGGCGGATTGCAGTTGACGCCCCTTCTGGCTCTGCAGGGCGACGTCGACTATCTCAACGCTTCTTCGGCTTCGCTGACTGCGGTAAACCAGATGGCAACGAATGTCGGTGCCGCCGACGACATGCGGTCTTCCTTCGCCCGGTACATGGCGACCGCCGGACTTGAAATGCGCTGGCCGGTGCTGTTCTCGATGACCGGCTCCAGCCATATCGTCGAGCCGATGGCGCAGGTCTTCATGCGCCCGAATGAGCAGTATGTCGGCGGGCTCGCCGTTCCCAACGAGGATGCACAGAGCTTCGTCTTCGACGCCACGACCCTGTTCGAGCGCGACAAGTTCTCCGGCTACGACCGCGTCGAAGGCGGCAGCCGCGCCAATGTCGGGTTCCGCTATTCCGGCGCCTACGACAGTGGCTGGGGCACCAACGCGATCTTCGGCCAATCCTACCAGTTGGGCGGGCGCAACTCGTTCGATTCACCGGATCTGGTCAATGCGGGCGCCGATTCCGGCTTGGAGACTTCGACCTCCGACTATGTCGGCCTTGTCGGCTTCAGCAGCCCGAGCGGCTTCTCCGGTTCGCTCAGCGGCCGCTTCGACGAGCAGACCTTCGAAGTTCGCCGTGCCGAGGTGAAGGCCGCCTATTCCGGGCTGCCGGTTTCGCTGAGCGCCAAATACGCCTTCATCCAGGCGCAGCCGCTCTATGGTTTCACCACCGACCGCCACGAAGTCACGCTCGGCGCCTCGACACACCTGGCCGAAAACTGGCGCGTCTTCGGCACCGGCACCTACGACCTGCAACAAAGCGTGCTGGTCAAGGACGGCGTCGGCTTTGCCTACAATGATTCCTGCTTCACCTACCTGATGACGTACTCGGAATCACGCGACATCAACACCAAGGAAGTGTCGCAGAATGTCGGCTTCAACCTGTCGTTCCGCACGCTCGGCGATTTCGGCTCGTCCCAAAGCTCGATCGACTCCATCCAGTAGAGCCGGCTGACGACATCGTTTTGCCGCATAAAGCGGGCACGGATTTCGCCAATATCGGGCTGGAATCGGCCAAAACCGGGCTAGAATGGGATGCTTTCGATGAGGAAATACCTGTTTTCGGCAGGATTCGCGCTCCTGTTCGCGGCGACCTCGGTCTCTGTCACCACGATGGTACCGCCGGCCTTCGCCAGTGAAATCAAGTATGTCGTCAACAACATGCCGATCACCACCGGCGACATCGCGCACCGGGCTGCCTTCCTGAAACTGCAGCGCAAGAAGGGTGACGCGGGTCAGGAAATGATCGACCAGACGCTGCGTATGGCGGAGGCCAGGCGTCTCGGCATCCGCATCTCCGACGCCCAGGTAGAGGCTGCCTATCAGCGCTTTGCCTCGAGCAACAAGATGCAGCTCAAGCAGCTCGACGGTGTCATGGCGCAGTCCGGCGTGACCAAGGAGCATTTCAAGGAATTCATCCGCTCCCAGATGGCGTGGAACCAGGCGCTGAGTGCACGCTACGGCGGCGGCGGCGGGGAGGTGAGCGAACAGGATCTGGTCAAGCGCATGCTCGAAAAAGGCGGCGCCAAGCCAAGCGCCACCGAGTACATGCTGCAGCAGGTGATCTTCGTGGTGCCGAAGGCCGAGCGCAGTGCCACACTCGCCAAACGCAAGCGCGAGGCCGAAGCCATGCGAGCCCGCTTCAATGGCTGCAACACCACGCGTGAATTCGCCAAGGGCCTGATCGACGTCACCGTTCGCGACCTCCCCCGATTGCTGGCGCCACAACTGCCGCCGGACTGGGCCGAGCAGATCAAGGCCACCAAGCTGGGCGGCGCCACGGCCGTGCGCGAGACCGATCGCGGCATTGAATTCATCGGCATCTGCTCGTCGCGCGAGGTTTCCGACGACAAGGCGGCCCAGATGGTGTTCCAGAGCGAAGGCAGCGACAAGAACGCCGACGAGCTCTCGGCCAAATATGTCGAAGAGCTGAAGGCGAAAGCCAAGATCGTTACGCGCTGAACCGGCCCAGCCGTGCGTGAGACAGAGCTTCCGCTGGCGCTGAGCGTCGGCGATCCATCCGGCGTCGGTCCGGAAATCGCCATTGCCGCGTGGCAGAGCGCCCGCGGTTCCGGTGCCGCGCCCTTCTATCTTCTCGCCGATCCGGCGCTGATTGCCGCGCGGGCGCGCCGGCTCGGCGCGGCGGTGGCAATCGCCGAGACGGTGCCGGCCCAAGCAGCTGGTGTCTTTCAACACGCCTTGCCCGTGGTGCCGCTGGCGGCCCACTTCACCGACGATCCCGGCCGGCCCGACCCGGCCAATGCCGCCGGCATCATCGAGGCCATCGATCGCGCCGTCGCCGACTGCCTTGCCGGTCACGCGGCCGCGGTCGTCACCTGTCCGATCGCGAAGAAGCCGCTTTACGATGCCGGCTTCGGCTTTCCCGGTCACACCGAATATCTGGCGCATCTGGCCTCGCTCCACACCGGCGGCACGGTGACGCCGGTGATGCTGATCGCCGGCCCCGAATTGCGCACCGTTCCTGTCACCATCCACATCGCGCTGGCCGAGGTGCCGAAGACGCTGACGACGGAGCTGATCGTTGCCATCGCGCGCATCACCGCCGGCGATCTTGCACGCCGTTTCGGCATCGCCAGGCCGAGGCTCGCGCTTGCCGGCCTCAATCCGCATGCCGGCGAAAGCGGCGCCATGGGGACAGAGGACGAGCGCATCATTCGTCCTGCGGTCGACATGTTGCGGGCGCAAGGCATCGATGCCTTCGGGCCGCTGCCGGCCGATACGATGTTTCATGCGCGCGCCCGCGCCGGCTACGACGTGGCGGTCTGCATGTACCATGACCAGGCGTTGATCCCGGCCAAGGCGCTGGCCTTCGACGAGGCCGTCAACGTCACGCTTGGCCTGCCGTTCATCCGCACCTCGCCCGATCACGGCACAGCCTTCGACATCGCCGGCAAGGGCATCGCACGTCCCGACAGCCTGATCGCGGCGCTGAAGCTGGCCCGCCGGCTGGCCGATACCGGCGCAAAGCCCGCAGCTGCATGAGCCAAAAATCATGAGCCCAAATCATGAGCCCAAAATTCATGAGCATTGACGGGCTGCCGCCGCTGCGCGAGGTGATCGAGCGCCATGGACTGCAGGCAAAGAAGGCGCTTGGCCAGAATTTCCTGCTCGACCTCAATTTGACCGGCAAGATCGCGCGGGTCGCCGGCGACCTCAGCGACAGCACGGTGATCGAGGTCGGCCCCGGCCCCGGCGGGCTGACCAGGGCGCTGCTCGCTGCCGGTGCCGGCCGCGTCGTCGCCATCGAGCGCGACGAACGCTGCCTTGCGGCCTTGGCCGAGGTCTCCAACCACTATCCGGGCCGGCTCGAGGTGATCAGCGGCGATGCGCTGAAGACGGATTTTGCCGCTCTTGCCAAGACCGCGTCACAAGACGGCCCGGTGAGGATTGCCGCCAACCTGCCCTACAATATCGGCACCGAGCTGTTGATCCGTTGGCTGACCGTGGCGGACTGGCCACCCTTCTATCAATCGATGACGCTGATGTTCCAGCGCGAGGTGGCCGAGCGCATTGTCGCCGGTGCCGGCAGCGATGCTTATGGCCGGCTCGGCGTGCTGGCGGGCTGGCGGACCGAGGCGAGGATCGCCTTCGACGTGCCGCCGCAAGCGTTCACGCCGCCACCCAAGGTAACGTCCTCGGTGGTGCATCTGGTGCCGCGCGCCAGCCCTTTGTCAACCGACGTGAAAAAACTCGGTCGCGTCACCGAAGCCGCTTTCGGCCAGCGCCGGAAAATGCTGCGGCAGAGCGTGAAGAGCCTGGGTGGCGAGGCACTGCTGACGCGCGCCGGCATCGATCCGACCCGGCGTGCGGAGACGCTCAGCGTCGAGGAATTCGTGCGGCTGACAAACGCGGTTTGACCGGCGGCGCTAGCGCCGCCTAGCAATCGTCATTCAAATGCATTACATTGACGTCGAAGGAGATTGCCATGCCAGCAAATGCACTGGTCCAGACGCGTATCGACGCCGACATCCGGGATCGAGCTTCGGCGGTGCTCGAAAGCATGGGGCTGACGGTCTCGGATGCGGTGCGGATATTGCTCACCCGAACCGCCAACGAGGGTGCGCTGCCCATCGATCTCGTCACAAACAACGAGGCGTATGATTTATGGTTTCGCGCCAAGGTTCGCGAAGCGCTCGACGACACCCGACAAGACATTCCTGATGATCAAGTCGAGGCGCATTTTGCCGAGAGACGCGCTGCGGCGCGGCGTTCGGGTGAACCTAAATCTTGAAGATCGTCTGGTCGCCATTCGCGCTTTCAGATCGCGACGGCATCTTCGCGCATATCGAGGCCGACAATCCTGCGGCCGCGATCGCCACCGATGAGCGGATCGTCGCCGCAATCAACCGTCTTCGGGACCTTCCCCAAAGCGGCCGGATCGGCAGGCTTGCAGGGACACGAGAGAGCGTCATCGTCGGCACGCCATATGTCGCGGCCTATCAGCTGACCAACAGCACGATTCGAATCCTGCGCGTGCTTCACGGAGCGCAGCGTTGGCCGGACGATCTGCCAGGCAGCTGATGCGGCTAATTTAGATTGCCAGCGGTGGACGAGCTATTCCGTCTTCTCGTCCAGCAACCCCGAGACGAAATCGAACAGCCCGGGCCGGCGGTCGCGCCGCAGCCTTTCCGCCGTCACGATGCCACGCACTTCGGCGAAGGCGCGGTCGAGATCGTCGTTGACGATGACAAAGTCATATTCCTTCCAGTGCTCGATCTCGTTGCGGGCGTTCTTCAGCCTGGTCTCGATCACGTGCTCCTGGTCCTCGGCGCGGCGCTTGAGGCGCGACTTCAATTCCTTCATCGACGGCGGCAGGATGAAGATCGAGACGATGTCGGCGCGCATCTTCTCCTTGAGCTGCTGGGCGCCTTGCCAGTCGATGTCGAAGAGCATGTCACGGCCCTGCGCCAGCGCCAGTTCGGCCGGCTCGCGCGGCGTCGCGTAGCAATTGCCGTGCACCTCGGCCCATTCGAGCAACGCGTCGGAATCGCGCAGCCGCTCGAACTCGCGCGTGGTGCGGAAGTGATAGTGGACGCCCTCGATCTCCGAGCCGCGGCGTGGCCTGGTGGTGACCGAGACCGATAATTCCAGGCTGCCGTCGCTTTCCAGCAGGTTGCGCGCGATCGTCGACTTGCCGGCGCCCGACGGCGACGACAGGACCAGCATCAGCCCGCGGCGGCGAATGCGGGATCCGAGATCCCTGGCAACCATCGGCTCCTTGGCACCCATTCGGGTTTACTCCAGATTCTGGACCTGTTCGCGAAACTGGTCGACCACCGCCTTGAGTTCCAGCCCGATGGCGGTGACAGTGGCGGCGTTTGACTTGGAACACAGCGTATTCGATTCGCGGTTGAATTCCTGCGCCAGAAAATCGAGCTTGCGGCCGATGGCGCCGCCATTTGCCAGCAGCGCTCTGCCCGACGCCACATGCGTCTTCAGCCGATCGATCTCTTCACGGATATCGGCCTTGGTGGCCAGGAACGCCGCTTCCATGTGCAGCCGGCCGGCATCGAGATTGGCCGACGCATCCATCAGCAGCCGCACCTGTTCGGCGATCCGCTCGCGGATCGCCGCCGGTTCGCGCGACGGGTCGGCCTCGGCTTGAAGCGTCAGCGCCTCAATGGCGTCGATATGGCCGGAAAGCAGCGAACGCAGCGCTTCGCCCTCGCTCTGGCGTGCCTGCTCGAGACCTGTAAGCGCCGTTTCCAGCGCCGACAGGATTGACGCGTCGAGTGCTGCCCGCACCTCCTCGGTTTCGCTGGTTTCAGGGATATCGAGCACGCCGCGCAGAGAAAGCAGACCGTCGGCAGTTGCCGGACCAACACCGAACTGGTCCTGCAGCCGCTTGGCTAAGCCCGCCAGATCCCTGAGGAAGGCTTCGTTGACCACCGGCTGCGCCTGCTGGCCGGCGGCGCGGCCGACGGTCAGCGTCGCTTGGAAATTGCCACGCGAAAAGCGCTTCTGCAGCGTCTGCCGCACAGTCGGTTCGAGCCGCTCGAAACCTTGCGGCAACCGCAACCTGACCTCGACGCTCTTGCCGTTGACCGACTTGACCTCCCAGGCGATCGAGGCGCCGTCATGTTCGGCAACAGTGCGTGCAAATCCGGTCATGCTCTGCAAATTCATGATGCGGCTCGTGTCTCCCTGATGGTCCGATTCTACAAATCGCGCATGCGTTCGATATCACGGGCGGCGCGAATGTCAGAATCGCAACACCAGCAAGATGTTGATTTCCGCTGTCGTTTCGATCTCGCAGGGCTGAAATCGAGAAGCAGAGGCACCCGAGCAAGACCGAAAACGCTTCGAACCCCGCTACTCGTTCAAAGCAGCAGCGCGTCCGCCTCTGTCCGCATCGCTTAAGGTCGATCCGTCTGAAAGCGCCGGCCTGCTATTGGGCGGCACCCCTATCGCCGGCATCACCGCTGTCACCGGCGGCATCGCCACTTGCGTCACCGTTGTCGTTGCCATCCGCCGGTGCATCGGTCTGGCCCGGAGTCTTGGCGCCCTTGGCGGCGTCTTCAGCCTGCTTCTTCTGCAGTGCCCGGTAGCGGGCAACGTTCTCATTGTGCTCGGCAAGCGTGGTGGCAAAGACGTGGCCGCCGGTGCCGTCGGCGACGAAATAGAGATCATCGGTCTTCGACGGGTTGGCGACGGCTTCGAGCGCGGCGCGGCCGGGATTGGCGATCGGCGTCGGCGGCAGGCCGTTGATCAGATAGGTGTTGTAAGGCGTCTGTTTCTGGATGTCAGACTGATAAATCGGCCGGTCGGCGGGTTTGCCCTTGCCGCCGAACAGGCCGTAGATGATGGTCGGATCGGATTGCAGCCGCATGCCCTTGGCCAGACGGTTGAGGAAGACGGCGGCAACGCGCGAGCGCTCGTCGCCCCGGCCGGTTTCCTTTTCGACAATGGAGGCCAAGGTGACGAAGTCGTCGACATTGGCCAGAGGCAGGTCGGGCGCGCGCCGCTGCCAGACCTCGTCGACCAGCTTCTTCTGGTCGGCGAGCAGCTTGTCGACCATCTGTTGGCGCGTGGCGCCGCGGGTAAAGCGCAGCGTGTCGGTGGCGAGGCTGCCCTCAGCCGGCTTGGCGGCCGGCATGTCGCCGGTCAGCGCATCCTGCTCGGCGATGCGCTGCAGCGCCTGCTCGACCGTCAGGCCCTCGGGAATGGTCAGCGAATACATCACCGCCTTGCCGCTCTTCAGAAGCTCCATGATGTCGCGCATGGAGGCGCGCGGCTTTATCTCGTATTCGCCTGCCTTCAGCGCTGAATCATTGCCATAGACCCGCACGGCGATGCGGAAGATGCGGGCATCGCTGATCAGCCCACGCCGTTCGAGCTGGTCGGCAATATCCTGGACGCCGGTGCTCGGCTTGACCAGGAAGGTGTCGCCGGCCACCGACGGGCCCGGTTCGTTGAATGCCTGCTTGCCGAAATAGAGCGAAACGCCGGCGGCGAGGATCATCAACATCACCGCGGAGATGACGAAGTTCATGAACACGACGACTTGGCTGCGCGAGGCGCGCGAGCGCTTTGGTGGTGGTGTGCCGGCTTCCGGGCGCAAAGCCTCGGCCGCGGTCTTCGGCACGATCGGGCCGGTCTGCTGGTTTTGTCCGAATTGTCCGCTGCCGCCCGGATTGGTGTTCATTAGCGCCCTACCATCTGATCTCTTAGAGCGACCATGCGCCCGATTGGACGCACAGCGTGCCCTAACATTTCAAGCCTACGCATCGTGCTTTTAAAAAAAGCGCCTTCGGTTTCAGGCCGATGCGACGAATCCCCAGCGGCAGAGTAGGCTTGAATATGGCAAAATTGACGACAGACCGCTGGCGCGCCGGTCGATACCGCAATCAGCCTGTATAACGCTGGAATACCAGCGAAGCGTTGGTGCCGCCGAAGCCGAAGGAGTTGGACAGCGCCACGTCGACCTGGCGATGCCGTGGCGTGTTCGGAACAAGATCGATCGCGGTTTCCCGTTCCGGGTTGTCAAGATTGATGGTGGCTGGCGCGATGTTGTCTCTGATAGCGAGGATCGAAAAGATCGCCTCGGCGGCGCCCGCGGCACCCAGGAGATGGCCGATCGACGACTTGGTCGATGACATCGAGATTTTCGAGGCGGCGTTGCCGACCAGCCGCTCGACGGCGCCGAGTTCGATCGTGTCGGCCATGGTCGAGGTGCCGTGCGCGTTGATGTAGTCGACGTCGGCGGGCGTCAGCTTGGCCCGGTTCAGCGCCGCCGTCATGCAGCGGAAGGCGCCGTCGCCGTCTTCGGCCGGTGCAGTGATGTGATAGGCATCGCCGGTCAGGCCGTAGCCGGTGACCTCGGCATAGATCTTGGCGCCGCGCGCCTTGGCGTGTTCGAGTTCTTCCAGCACGACGACCCCGGCGCCCTCGCCCATGACGAAGCCGTCACGGTCGCGGTCATAGGGACGCGAGGCCTTCTCAGGCGTGTCGTTGCGGTCGGTGGACAGTGCCCGGCAAGCAGCGAAGCCGGCAAGCGATAGTCTGGTCACCGGCGATTCCGCGCCGCCGGCCAGCATCACGTCGGCATCGCCGAAGATGATCAGCCGGGCGGCATCGCCAATGGCGTGCGCGCCGGTCGAGCAGGCGGTGACGACGGCGTGGTTGGGGCCTTTCAGCCCATGCCGGATCGATACCTGGCCAGATACCAGGTTGATAATGTTGCCGGGAATGAAGAATGGACTGATACGGCGCGGTCCGCGCTCTTTCAGGATGATAGCGTTCTCGGCGATGCCCTCGAGGCCGCCAATGCCGGAGCCGATCATGACGCCGGTGGCGCAGCGCTCGGCTTCGGTGCTGGGCTCCCAGCCGGAATCCTTCAGCGCTTCGTCGGCGGCCGCAATCCCGTAAAGGATGAAGTCGCCGATCTTGCGCAGTTCCTTGGGCTCGAGCACGGCTTCGGGATTGAGCGTGCCGTTGGTGCCGTCACCGCGCGGAATGACGTGGGCGATCTTGCAGGCAAGATCTTCCACTTCGAACTCGGTGACGCGCTTGGCGGCGCTGCGGCCGGTCAGAAGTTCCTTCCAGCTGTGCTCGAAGCCCATGCCGAACGGCGAAACCAGGCCAAGGCCCGTGACGACGACTCGCCTCATCGCAGGTCCTCCCCGGTGATGACTGCGGATAGTGTCAGGCCGAAGCCTTGTCGATGTACTTCACGGCATCGCCGACGGTCAGGATGGTCTCGGCCGCATCGTCCGGAATCTCGACGCCGAACTCTTCTTCGAACGCCATGACGAGTTCGACCGTGTCGAGGCTGTCCGCGCCCAGATCATCGATGAAGCTCGCCTGCTCCGTCACCTTGTCGGCATCGACGCCAAGATGTTCGATGACGATCTTCTTGACGCGCTCTGCGGTGTCACTCATTTGGGGCATCCTCGTCTTTTGTTTGTCTGTCTTCGTTAGCGGGCAGAATGCCGCTAATCAAGCTGAAAGATGGTCCTGCCGGAAACGCAACGATGCCGGACCGGTTTTTGCCCGAACCGCCGGGTTGCGGGCCGCATTACACGAAAAATGGCCGAGGTCCAAGGCGAAATGGTCTCTTTTCACAAGCCGGCCATGTCTTCTTATCACCCGGCAATATCCTGTCAGATCATGGCCATGCCACCGTTGACATGGATGGTCTGGCCGGTGACGTAGGCTGCCTCGTTGGAGGCGAGATAGGCGACGGCCGACGCCACTTCAACACTCGTGCCCATGCGGCGCGTCGGGATCGCGGCCATTATCGCGTCTTTCTGCTTGTCGTTGAGCTTGTCGGTCATGGCCGATTCGATAAAGCCCGGGGCGACGCAGTTGACGGTGATGTTGCGGGTGGCGATCTCCTGCGCCAGCGACTTGGAAAAGCCGATCATGCCGGCCTTGGAGGCGCAATAATTGGTCTGGCCAGGATTGCCGGTGACGCCGACCACCGAGGTGATGTTGATGATGCGGCCATGGCGGCGGCGCATCATCGGATGGGTCAGCTCGCGGGTCAGCCGGAACACGGCGGTGAGGTTCACCTCCAGCACGCTGTCCCAATCCGCATCCGCCATGCGTACGAACAGGCCGTCCTTGGTGATGCCGGCATTGTTGACCAGTATGTCGACGCCTTCGAGTTCGGCTTCGGCCTTCTGGCCAAGCGCCTTGACCACGTCACGGTCGGCAAGATTGGCCGGGAACAGCTTTACCCGGTCGCCGAGTTCGCCGGCCAGGGTCTCCAGTTTCTCGATGCGGGTGCCGTGCAGGCCGACAATGGCGCCTTGCGCATGCAGCACCCGGGCAATCGCCTCGCCAATGCCGCCCGATGCGCCGGTGACGAGCGCCTTGCGGCCGGTCAGTTCGAACATTTTCGTCTCCTGATCTTAAGAGAACACCCTTCCCACGGGAGGGGTTGAATCGCCAGTGGATTATGCAAGCGCGGCCAGCGCCGCCTCGACTTCGGCCGGCGTGCCGACGGCCGATGTGGCGATGTCGCGGTTGATCCGCCGCGCCAGGCCGGAAAGCACCTTGCCGGCGCCGATCTCAAACAGCGTGGCGACGCCATTGGCGCCGAACCACTCCACCGTTTCGCGCCAGCGCACGCGGCCGGTGATCTGCTCGACCAGGCGGCGCGCGATCTCGTCGGGGTCGCTGGTCGGGGCTACAGTGACGTTGGAGACGACGGGCACGACCGGTGCATTCTTGGTCACGCCGGCCAGCGCCTCGCGCATGACATCGGCCGCCGGCGCCATCAGCGCCGAATGGAAGGGTGCGGAGACCTGCAGCATCAGCGCCCGCTTGGCGCCCTTTTCGGTGCACAGTTTCGCGGCGAGTTCCACCGCCGCCCTGGCGCCGGAGATCACCAGCTGGCCGCCGCCATTGTCGTTGGCGATCTGGCAGACCTTGCCGGATCCCGTTGCGGCCTCGGTGCAAGCGGCTTCGACGTCGGGCTGTTCCAGTCCGATGATCGCCGCCATGGCGCCCTCGCCGGCCGGCACCGCCGCCTGCATGGCGTTGCCGCGGATGCGCAGCAGCCGGGCAGCATCGGCGACCGAAACGAAACCGGCCGCGGCAAGGGCGGAATATTCGCCGAGCGAATGACCGGCAACGTAGGCAACCTTGTCCTTCAGCGAAAAGCCGCGCGCTTCCAGCGAGCGGATTCCCGCCAGCGAGACCGCCATCAGCGCCGGCTGGGCATTGGCAGTCAGGGTCAGCGCCTCTTCCGGGCCTTCCCAGATCAGTTTCGACAGCTTTTCGCCCAACGCATCATCGACTTCCTCGAACACCCTGCGTGCCTCGGGGAAGGCGTCGGCGAGGTCCTTGCCCATGCCGACAGCCTGACTGCCCTGTCCCGGAAAGGTGAATGCGACGGCCATTTGGGCGCTCTCCAGCGGCTGATTTTTCCTGCCTGTGACGCAAGGCGGACCGTCAAGTCAAGCCCGGAGGCGGCATTTCGGCTCTCGCTTGAACCGGAGCTGACCTCGAGTCCCTGTTCCCAAAGGCTTTTTGCCGATCACACCTGATGAAAACCGCTCACGAATCGTTTGCTGGCTCTTCTTATTTTCGCCACAGGCGCTAGCTTTTGCATGACAGTTCTATGACAGAACGGTGGCGCGAGTGGAAATACGCGTTGCTTGGGCCGGGGGAAGAGACGTGGCTAGGATCAGGAAGGGCGCGGCCGTACCCGCGCCACAGTTCTTGGAAGACGATCCGTCCACCGGCTACCTGCCGGGGCGCAGATGGCCGGTCATCCGCTACGGTCTGGTCACGCTGCTTGCCTCCGCCATCCTGGTGTTCGCCATCGAATGGATCGTGCGCGGCGACTTCTTCGGCACGGTCGACTTCTTCCTGCAGCCATTCAAGCCGGGCTGGACCACCATCATTGTCTTTGCATTGGTGCTGATGGGACTGGACGCCGTGCTTGGCCGCAGTCACCAGAGTCTGATGATCGTGGCGCCGCTGACGCTGGCGCTGGCCTTTGTCGGGCATCAGAAGTCGCATTATCTCGGCGATCCGCTCTACCCAACCGATTTTCTTTATTCGCGCCAGATCATGGCACTGATGCCGCTCCTGGTGCGCGAACGGCCTTGGACGGCGCTCGCCATGGCGGTCGGCATCGTCGCCGGCCTGTCGCTGCTGATCTATGGCTGGCGGTTGTGGCGCCGCAAGGTTCCGATCCTCAGCCGCAAAGGGCGGCTGGCGCGGCTGACGCTGGCAGTGCCGCTGCTCGCCTTCTTCGTCTCGATCATGGACTACGCCACCTTCTCGTGGACCCGCGACCGGCTGCAGATCATCCCGATTATGTGGGACCAGAAGGAGAACTACGCCTCCAACGGGTTTGCGCTGGCCTTCGCGCTAAACGTGCCGATGGCGCATGTCTCGGCGCCGGCGGGCTATTCCGACAAGGCGATCGACGCGATCGACAGGCCTGATGTGGCGGCCTCGGTACCGGATGAGAAACCCGACATCATCGTGGTGATGAGCGAATCTTTCTGGGATCCGACCAAGCTGCCCGGCGTCACAATCACGCCTGACCCGATCCCCAATGTGCGGGCGCTGCGTTCCGGCTATATGTTCTCGCCGGAATTCGGCGGCATGACCGCCAACATCGAATTCGAGGCGCTGACCGGCTTTTCCAATGCCTTCCTGCCGGCGGGCTCGATCCCCTACCAGCAATATGTGCGCACGCCGACGCCGTCGCTGGCGACCTTCCTGAAAAGCGAGGGCTACCGGGCGCGCGCCATCCATCCGGGCACCAACTGGTTCTGGAACAGGGGCGCCGTCTATGCCGATTTCGGTTTCAACGATTTCCGCTCGGAAGAGACGCTGCCGCCACTGGAAAAGCGCGGGCCGCTGGCTTCCGATGCGTCGATGACCGACGAGATCATCGCAGAGGCCGACGCCAGCGAGCGGCCGGTGTTCTTCTTCGCCGTCAGCCTGCAGAACCACGGTCCCTACGAGCCGTACCGCTATTACAATCCGACCCACAAGGTCGTGGCACCGATCAGCACGTGGGCGCGGGAATCGCTGCTCAGCTACGCCGAGGGATCGGCCGATGCCGACCGTGGCCTCGAGCGATTGATCGAATGGGCGAAGAAGCGCGAGCGGCCGACGGTCATCGCCTTCTTCGGCGACCATCTGCCGCCGCTCGGCCCCGTCTATGTCGAAACCGGTTACCTGAAGGACAATGTCGCGCCGCGCAAGGAACCGACGCCCGAGGCGGCACTGGAGCATCATCAGACGCCGCTGGTCATCTGGTCTAACCGCACCGGTCCGGCGCAGGATATGGGCGCCGTGAGCCCAGCCTTCCTGCCCTACCATATCCTTACGACGGCCGGGATCACGCACCCCTACTACACCGGCTTCCTGGGCGCGCTGCGCGAACGCTATCGCGTCGTCGACCGCAATCTGCTTCTGACACCGTCAGGTGAGGCCACGCCGGACTGGGCGCGGCAGAAGGATGTTGATCCGGCGATCAACGATTTCCGCCTGCTGCAATACGACATGATGTTCGGCAAGCGTAAGGCGGCCCCGGACTTCTTCCCCGAAACGATCAACGGTCGTACCCCGCATACGAGTTGATGCCTTCTTTATCCAACCCTGCGACGCCAGGACGCTGTCCGGAGCATGCGTTACCCTTGCCTTCCAGCCAAATTGCTATATAGACGCCCGCAATCTGCCGGTCCTTGCTGGGGGCTGAACGGAGGGCCGGAGGTTTTACCCAAAACCTTCGTGTGAAGCCAGAAGCGCTTCCGCCTCCCGTGTCTCCGCTCTCGACCGTCTCGAAATGCTCCTTTCTTCCCCGCCCCTTCGGGATCAGCGGGTCAGAGAAGTTGCAGAGGCTTTTGCCGCGAGGATCCGGGAGAGAAACGAAGAAAGGCACTGAACCACTATGGCTCTATACGAACATGTGTTCCTTGCCCGGCAGGACCTCTCGCAGCAGCAGGTCGATGCGCTTGTCGAACAGTACAAGGGCGTCATCTCCGCAAATGGCGGGTCCGTCGGCCGGGTCGAGAACTGGGGACTGAAGTCCCTCACCTACCGGGTCAACAAGAACCGGAAGGCTTACTACACGCTTATGGACCTCAACTGCCCGCCGGCAGCGCTCAACGAGATGGAGCGCCAGATGGGCCTGTCCGAGGACGTGCTGCGTTTCCTGACCGTCAAGGTCGAGGCGCATGAGGAAGGCCCGTCGGCCATGATGCAGAAGCGCGAAGAGCGCTCGGAACGCGGCGGCTTCGGCGACCGCGACCGTGGCGATCGTGGTCCGCGCTCGTTCGGCGACCGTGATCGCGGCGACCGTGGCGATCGTCCGCCGCGCTCATTTGGCGATGCCGGTGGCGATCGTGGTCCGCGCCGTCCGCGCGAAGGCGTTGAAGGAGGTGCAGAATAATGGTCGACATCAATCAGATCCCGACCCGGCGCCCGTTCCATCGCCGCCGCAAGACCTGCCCGTTCTCCGGCGCCAATGCGCCCAAGATCGACTACAAGGACGTGCGTCTTCTGCAGCGCTACATTTCCGAGCGCGGCAAGATCGTGCCGTCGCGCATCACCGCCGTCAGCCAGAAGAAGCAGCGCGAACTCGCCAAGGCGATCAAGCGCGCCCGCTTCCTCGGCCTGCTGCCCTACGTGGTTCGCTAAGATCTCCGAAGCAGGCGGTTCGCCGCCTGCTTCCTTCTCCCACGGCGACGGGCGCCGCAGGGGTAATTTGATGATGCATGTCGTTGTCCCAAAACCGGGACCACTCTTGGCGACATGCATTGAAATCCCGAGTTGAGGTGAAAAGCCTCTAACTGCCGCGACAGGCAGGACAGCGACACCGGCGCCAAGGCGCTCAGAGCTTCCTGACCTGTTCCATTCAATTCGGCGCCGATCCCGCGGTCGGTGCCCAGACGAAGGAACAAGACATGCAAGTGATTCTTCTCGAACGCGTTTCCCGCCTCGGCCAGATGGGCGATACCGTCAAGGTCAAGGACGGCTTTGCCCGCAACTTCCTCTTGCCGCAGGGCAAGGCGCTGCGCGCCAACGAAGCCAACAAGAAGAAGTTCGAAGGACAGCGCGCGCAGCTCGAAGCCCGCAACCTCGAGCGCAAGTCGGAAGCCAGCCAGGTTGCCGAAAAGCTCGACGGGAAGAGCTTCATCGCCGTACGTTCGGCCGGCGAGACCGGCCAGCTCTACGGTTCGGTGTCGACCCGCGACATCGCCGACCTGCTGACCGCCGAAGGGTTCTCGGTCAACCGCAACCAGATCCAGCTCAACCAGCCGATCAAGACCATCGGCGTCACCAATGTGGCGATTGCGCTGCATCCGGAAGTCGAGGTCACCATCAGCCTCAACATCGCCCGCACGGCTGACGAAGCCGAGCGCCAGGCCAAGGGCGAGACGCTGACCACCGCCGAAGCCATCTATGGCGATGACATCAACGACAACGCACGGCCGGAGAACTTCTTCGACCCGAACACCGAGTTCGAAGGCGGCGAAGAAGACAACGCCTGATCCCGCACTGGGCCTGATCGGGAAGCGAGGGAGCAGCGCTCCAATCACTTCCTCGTCATCCAGCCTTTCTGGACCAATGCCCGGGCCTCTCGCCCGGGCATTTTTGTGCCAAATGGAACTTTTCGAACCCCTATATATTGTTGCAGAATTGGTCCGCCAGTCTGACCGTGAGGGGACATTTGGTGATGAATATTCTGTTGAAACGCGTTCTCGACCGCCTGGTGCGTACGGGCAATCTGAAAGTCACCGGGCCGAAGGGCTCGACAGTGGTTTTCGGCGACGGCAGCGGCGAGCCGGTTCATATGCACATCAAGACCGCGCATGCCGAGCGCGCCATTACCTTCGATCCGATGCTGGCCGTGCCGGAAGCCTATATGGACGGCGAACTCGACATCATCGAGGGCGGCGTACTGGGTATGATGCGCATCGCCTTCCAGAACATGGGCAGCGGCGGTATCGACGCCACCTGGTCGAAGGCCATCGAGGGTCTGCGCCACGCCTTTCGCCGCCTGCAGCAGATCAACACCGCATCACGGGCGCGCCGCAACGTGCAGCGCCACTATGATTTGTCGGGTGACCTCTACCGGCTCTTCCTCGACGACGACATGCAGTATTCCTGCGCCTATTTCGAACAGCCGGACATGACGCTCGACGAGGCGCAGATGGCCAAGAAACGCCATATCGCCGCCAAGCTCAGGCTGAAGGCCGGCCAGACCGTGCTCGATATCGGCTCCGGCTGGGGTGGACTCGGCCTCTATCTCGCCAAGGCTTTCGATGTCGACGTGCAAGGCGTGACGCTGTCGACCGAGCAGCACGGCGTCGCCACCGACCGGGCGCATGCGCAAGGCTTGCAGGACCGCGTGCATTTCGACCTCAAGGACTACCGCGAACTCAACGAACGCTTCGACCGCATCGTCTCGGTCGGCATGTTCGAGCATGTCGGCGTCAACCACTTCCGCACCTTCTTCGACAAGTCGGCGACGCTGTTGAAGCCCGACGGCGTCATGCTCTTGCACACGATCGGCCGCTCCGGCGTGCCGTGGGCGACCAGCGCCTTCATCCGCAAGTACATTTTTCCGGGCGGCTACATTCCTTCGCTGTCGGAGGTGATGCCGGCGATCGAGAAGTCGGGCCTTGTAGTCACCGACATCGAGATTCTGCGGCTGCACTATGCCGATACGCTGAAGCATTGGGGCCAGCGCTTTGCCGCCAACCGGGACAAGGCCAAGGCCATCTATGACGAGCGCTTCTGCAGGATGTGGGAGTTCTATCTGGCGGCTTCGGAAGCCGCCTTCCGCTGGCAGGATCTGGTGATCTTCCAGATCCAGATCGCCAAGAAGAACGACACGCTGCCGATGACGCGCGACTACATGGCCAAATGTGAAAAGGCGCTCGAAATGCGCGAAATGGGGCATCGTCAGGAGGCGGCGGCCGCCGAGCCTGCTGTCGCCAGGTCTGTGCCTGCCAGGTCCGTTGCTGTCAGGTCCGTTGCGGCCAAGCCAGCGCGCCGTCGCAAGGTGGCGGATCGCGAATAACGCCTCGATTGCGATTGCCGCTTGCCATTGACGGCTCTGACACTGAAAAAGGTCTCGTTCTCGCGAGACCTTTTTTAATGACCTGCCTGCCCACCATCGCCACCACCCTTGTCGAGTTCGCCCGCGCCTCGGTGCTCGCGGCACGCGGAGCCTGAGCGTGGAACTCCCCGCCTCGCTGCGACAAGGCGTCGAGCGCCTGCTCGAAACGATACCGCTGGCGGTGGTGCGCCAGGCGGCGAAGACGCTGTCTGACCGCTACCGCGCCGAATTGCGCGACGGCCGCCTGCACATGGCCGAAGAGATGGCGGTAAAAGCCTATCTGGCGACGCGGCTGCCGGCGACCTACGCGGCGGTACGGGCCGGTCTCGACGAACTCGCCTATGCGCGGCCCGATTTCCAGCCAACGAGCTTGCTCGATGTCGGCGCCGGTCCTGGCACGGTGCTTTGGGCCACTACAGACCTGTGGCCCGACCTCGAAGAGGCGGTTCTGGTTGAAGCAAGCGCCGCGGTGCGCAAGGTTGGCCAGTCGCTCGCCCTTGATACCATCGCCACCAGGATGGACTGGCGCGCCGGCGACGTGACCATCGACCTTGCCGATCTCAAGCCTGCCGATCTGGTCACCTGCGCCTATGTGCTGGACGAGATCGCGCCGGCATCGCTGCCGAAGCTTGTCGGCCGGCTCTGGCAGTTGACCGGCGACACACTGCTGATCGTCGAGCCCGGCACACCGGCCGGCTGGCAGCGCATCCTGGCAGTGCGCAGGCAATTGCTGGAGGCCGGGGCGCATGTGCTGGCGCCTTGTCCGCATGAGGCGCCCTGCCCGCTTGAGCCCCCCGACTGGTGTCATTTTTCGCGCCGCGTCGCCCGCTCGCGCCTGCATCGCCTGGCCAAGGACGCCGACGTGCCGTGGGAGGACGAGAAATTCATCTACGTCGCGGCTTCGCGGCAACCCGCGCCTGCACGTCAGCCGCGCGTGATTGCGCCGCCGAAATCGGGCTCCGGCAAGGTGCTGCTCAAACTGTGCCAGCCGGATGGCGGCGCCGGCGAGACACTTTTCACCAAGCGCGAGGGCGAGTTGTTCAAGGCAGCGCGGCGGCTGGACTGGGGCGATACATTGGACGGAAGAAGCGGATAATCACCGAGATTGTTCTTGCTCTGTTCCAACGACTCGGATAAAAGTCAGCGCCTTTCTGAGTCAACCGGAATCGGGGCGCGGAAACACTCTTCTGTGGACGGTTTGCCGCCCCTGTGAACAAACGGGGCATCAAGGTTGATTGGTCGTGCGGTGATGCAGAAAGGTCAGCACCGATTTATCTCGTTCTGATATCGAGAAGCCGGGATCAAAATCGGGGACATCATGGCAGAGGCAGCGCGAAAATTCGGCGTGGCGGAGCAGCAACCGCTTTATCGTGAAGCGCCGAACAACATCGAGGCCGAACAGGCGCTGCTCGGCGCCATCCTCGTCAACAACGATGCCTTCTACCGCGTCTCCGACTTCCTCAAGGCCGGCCATTTCTACGAGCCGCTGCACCGGAAAATCTTCGAGGTCGCGGCCGAGCTCATCCGCATGGGCAAGGTGGCGACGCCGATCACGCTGAAAACCTTCCTGCCGGCCGACGAGAAGGTCGGCGACATGACGGTGGCGCAATATGTGGTTCGTCTGGCGGTCGAAGCCGTCACCGTCGTCAACGCCACAGACTATGGCCGCGCCATCTACGATCTGGCCACGCGCCGGGCACTGATCACCGTCGGCGAGGACATGGTCAACATCGCCTATGACGCGCCGGTCGACATGGCGCCGTCCGAACAGATCGAGGATGCCGAGCGGCGGCTGTTCGAACTGGCCGAAACCGGCCGCTACGACGGCGGCTTCGAGAGCTTCACCGACGCGGTCAAGACCGCCGTCGACATGGCCAACGCCGCCTATATGCGCGACGGCCATTTGTCGGGCCTCGCCACCGGCATGCGCGATCTCGACCGCCGCATGGGTGGCCTGCAGGCGTCGGATCTGATCATCATTGCCGGCCGTCCGGGCATGGGCAAGACATCGCTAGCCACCAACATCGCCTTCAACATCGCCGAGATGTATGAGCCGGCGCAACAGGCCGACGGCTCGTTCAAGGCAGCCAATGGCGGCGTCGTCGGCTTCTTCTCACTGGAAATGTCGTCCGAGCAGCTCGCCACCCGCATCATTTCCGAACAGACGGAAATTTCGTCGTCAAAAATCCGCCGCGGCGAGATTTCAGAGATGGATTTCGAAAAGCTGGTCGCCTGCTCGCAGACCATGCAGAAGATCCCGCTGTTCATCGACCAGACCGGCGGTATCTCGATCGCGCAGCTGTCGGCGCGGGCGCGGCGGCTGAAGCGTCAGCGCGGCCTCGACCTCATCGTCATCGACTATATCCAGCTGATGCAGGGGTCGAGCGCGAAATCGTCGCAGAACCGGGTGCAGGAAATCACCGAGATCACCACCGGCCTCAAGGCGCTGGCCAAGGAACTCTCCGTTCCGATCATCGCGCTGTCGCAGCTGTCGCGTCAGGTCGAAAGCCGCGAAGACAAACGCCCCCAGCTGTCCGATCTTCGCGAATCCGGCTCGATCGAGCAGGACGCCGACGTGGTGATGTTCGTCTACCGCGAGGAATATTATCTGAAGAACCGCGAACCGAAGCCCGGCACCGACGAATACATCAAGTGGGAACACGAGATGAACGAGATGCGCGGCAAGGCCGAAGTCATCGTCGCCAAGCAGCGCCACGGCCCGACAGGTTCGGTGAGCCTCGCCTTCCATGGCGAGTTCACACGGTTTTCCGACCTCGCCGAAGAGCATCATATTGCGGAGAGGTTCGAGTAGCTTTTTGGCCTACCGCAGCGCTCCGTCACACCCCCCTCTGGCCTGCCGGCCATCTCCCCCGCAAGGGGGGAGATCAGCAGCTTTGCGGATGGCGCTCATCTTGCGACGTTGGCGATTGGCGAAAGCAGCGACGATAGCCAATCTCCCCCCTTGCGGGGGAGATGTCCGGCAGGACAGAGAGGGGTGTGCAGGATCACCCTCCTTCGGTCATTTGCAGGCAGCATCACTCCATGGCTAAATCGCGCGTCCAGTTCATCTGCCAGAATTGCGGGTCGGTGCATCAGCGCTGGGCCGGTAAATGCGATGCCTGCGGCGAGTGGAACACACTCGTCGAGGAAGGCACGTCCGGCGGCATCGGCTCGGGACCGGCCAACACGCGAAATGCGCGCAAGGGCCGCGCCGTGGTGCTGACCAGCCTGTCCGGTGACATCGAGGATGCGCCGCGGATCATCTCCGGCATTGGCGAACTCGACCGCGCCACCGGCGGCGGTTTCGTGCGCGGCTCGGCGCTGCTGGTCGGCGGCGATCCCGGCATCGGCAAGTCGACGCTGCTTACCCAGGCCGCAGCAGCATTGGCGTCAAAAGGCCACCGCATCGTCTATGTCTCGGGCGAAGAGGCTGTCGCGCAGATCCGGCTGCGGGCGCAGCGGCTTGGCGTCGCCGACACGCCGGTCGAACTTGCCGCCGAGACCAATGTCGAGGATATCCTGGCAACAATAGCCGATGGCAGAAGGCCGGACCTCGTCATCCTCGATTCCATCCAGACGCTGTGGACCGACATGGCCGACTCGGCGCCCGGCACCGTCACCCAGGTGCGCGCCTCGGCGCAAGCGATGATCCGCTACGCCAAATCCACCGGTGCTGCCATCGTGCTGGTCGGCCATGTCACCAAGGAAGGCCAGATCGCCGGTCCGCGCGTCGTCGAGCACATGGTCGACGCCGTTCTCTATTTCGAAGGCGAAGGCGGCCATCACTACCGCATCCTGCGCACGGTGAAGAACCGCTTTGGGCCGACCGACGAGATCGGCGTCTTCGAGATGTCGGACAAGGGCTTGCGCGAGGTCGCCAATCCGTCGGAGCTGTTCCTCGGCGAACGCCACGCAAAATCGCCGGGTGCCGCGGTATTTGCCGGCATGGAAGGCACACGTCCGGTGCTGGTCGAGATCCAGGCGCTGGTGGCGCCGTCCACATTGGGCACGCCGCGCCGTGCCGTCGTCGGCTGGGACGGCGCACGGCTGTCGATGATCCTTGCCGTGCTCGAAGCCCATTGCGGCGTGCGCTTCGGCACCCACGATGTCTACCTCAACGTCGCCGGCGGCTACCGGATTTCCGAGCCGGCGGCCGATCTGGCGGTTGCCGCTGCACTGGTTTCGTCGCTCACCGGTCTTGCCCTTCCCGCCGATTGCGTCTATTTCGGCGAAATCAGCCTGTCGGGCGCAGTGAGGCCGGTTGCGCATGCGCAGCAGCGCCTTAAAGAGGCCGAAAAGCTGGGTTTTGGAAGTGCGGTTCTGCCCTTGGGCAGCGAGGAGGTTGTCGGGGGGATCGGGGCCGGCGCTTTCCAGCCGACCGAACTTGCCGATCTCGTCGCACGCATAGCCGGCTCACGGCGCAGCCGTGTCGACGTGGAAGATTGACGCGGCTCGCCCGAGCCGTGAAAAGACAATCTGAGTGGGGCGAAAGACATGCCGATTACGCTGCTGGACGGAATTCTCGTCGGCTTCACCCTGGTCTCGGCGATGCTCGCCATGGTTCGCGGCCTGTCACGCGAAATCCTGTCCGTCGTGTCCTGGGCGGCTGCCGCCGCGGCGGCATTCTTCTTCTACAAGCCGGTGCTGCCTTACGTTCAGCCCTATGTCGAAAGCGACAAGATCGCCATGGCGGCATCCGCCGGCATCGTCTTCCTCATCGCGCTGATCGTCGTTTCCGTCATCACCATGAAGCTTGCCGACTGGATCATCGATTCCAGGATCGGCGCGCTCGACCGTACGCTGGGCTTCCTCTATGGCGCCGCGCGCGGCGTCCTCGTCGTCGCCGTGGCGCTGCTGTTCTTCAACTGGCTGGCCGGCGCCAAGGCCCCTGCCTGGATCGCCAACGCCAAGTCGAAGCCGCTGCTCGAGACCATCGGCGCCAAGCTGGAAAGCCTGCTGCCCGAAGATCCGGAAAACGCCATCCTGAAGAAGCTCAATCCGAATCAGCCGGCAGCCGAGACGCCTCCGGCGGCCGATGCACCGGCGGCGGATGCTCCGGCAACCGGTGACGATACGCCGGCGCCCGACGACGAGACCGACGCTCCGGCCGATAACGCACCCGCGCCCGCTGCTCCGGCTCCGGCCGCGCCGGCAAACTGATACGGACGGATGGTGCCGGACAGGCGCCATCCCGGCAGTTCCGGCCTGACTACGTTGCTTTCGCGGTGCTATCGCACTATATGGCCATTTTAGCGGAGCTTGAGCCCCATGGCAGTTTCGAAGGCAGACGCGGACGACGTGCTTTCCGCCGAAGCAGACGATCATTTCCACGACGAATGCGGGGTGTTCGGCATTTTCGGCCGGCAGGACGCTGCGGCCATCGTAACGCTAGGCCTGCATGCGCTGCAGCATCGCGGCCAGGAAGCGGCCGGCATCGTCTCCTATGACGGCACGCAGTTCCATGTCGAACGCCATGTCGGCCTGATCGGCGACACCTTCACCAAGCAGCACGTCATCGACAGCCTGCAAGGCAACCGTGCCATCGGCCACACGCGCTATGCCACGACCGGCGGCGCCGGCATGCGCAACATCCAGCCCTTCTTCGCCGAACTCGCCGATGGCGGCTTTGCCGTCGCCCATAACGGCAATCTCACCAACGCCATGACCGTGCAGCGCGCGCTGCAGAAGCAGGGCGCGATCTTCTCGTCGACCTCCGACACCGAGACGCTGCTGCATCTCGTTGCCACCAGTAAGGAACGCGATTTGAATTCGCGCTTCATCGACGCCGTGCGTCAGGTCGAAGGCGCTTTCTCGCTGGTCGCGATGACCTCCAAGAAGATGATCGGCTGCCGCGATCCGCTCGGCATCCGCCCGCTGGTGCTCGGCGACCTCGACGGCGCCTGGATCCTGGCCTCCGAAACCTGCGCGCTCGACATTATCGGCGCCCGCTTCGTGCGCGACCTGAAGCCCGGCGAAATGGTCGTGGTGACCTCGAAGGGCATCGAGAGCCTGTTCCCTTTCGAGCCGCAGAAGACCCGCTTCTGCATCTTCGAATATGTCTATTTCGCCCGCCCGGACTCCTCGGTCGAAGGCCGCAATGTCTACGAAGTGCGCAAGCGTATCGGCGCCGAATTGGCGCAGGAAAGCCCGGTCGAGGCCGATATCGTCGTGCCGGTGCCGGATTCCGGCACGCCGGCGGCAATCGGCTTCTCCCAGGCGGCAGGCATCCCCTTCGAACTCGGTATCATCCGCAACCACTATGTCGGCCGAACCTTCATCCAGCCCGGCGATTCGATCCGCCATATGGGCGTCAAGCTCAAGCACAACGCCAACCGCCGGATGATCGAGGGCAAGCGCGTGGTGTTGGTCGACGATTCGATCGTGCGCGGCACCACCAGCCAGAAAATCGTGCAGATGGTGCGCGACGCCGGCGCCAAGGAAGTGCATATGCGCATCGCCTCGCCGCCGACCAGCGCGTCGTGCTTCTACGGCGTCGACACGCCGGAGAAGTCGAAGCTTTTGGCATCGCGCATGTCGATCGAGGAAATGGCCGAGTTCATCCGTGTCGATTCGCTCGGCTTCCTCACCATTGACGGGCTCTACCGCGCCGTCGGCGAAGCCAGCCGCGACAATGAGCAGCCGCAATTCTGCGACGCCTGTTTCACCGGCCAGTACCCGACCCGCCTGCTCGACTTCGAAGGCCACGACAATGTGCGCACGCTGTCGCTGCTGGCGAACAACGGGGCGTAAAGCCCAACTGCTATCCTTGAAAGCGCTCGCATGACCCTCGACCTCTCCGGCCGCGTCGCGGTCGTTACCGGCGCCTCGCGCGGCATCGGCTACTTCATCGCCAAGGAACTTGCCGCCGCCGGCGCGCATGTCATTGCGGTTGCCCGGACCGTCGGCGGGCTGGAAGAACTCGACGACCAGATCAAGGCCGAACGCGCGAAAACCGGCAAGGGCGAAGCGACGCTGGTGCCACTCGACCTCTCAGACATGGCCGGCATCGACCGGCTGGGCGGGGCCATTCACGAGCGCTGGGGCAAGCTCGACATTCTGGTGGCCAATGCCGGCGTGCTCGGCGTCATCTCGCCGATCGGCCATGTCGAGGCCAAAACCTTCGAGAAGGTTATGACCATCAATGTCACCTCGACCTGGCGGCTGATCCGCTCGGTCGACCCGCTGCTCAGGCTGTCCGACGCTGGCCGCGCCATTCTCATGTCGTCCGGGGCCGCGCATTCGGCGCGCGCCTTCTGGGCGCCCTATGCGGCGTCGAAGGCGGCGGTGGAAGCCATGACGCGTTCCTGGGCGCATGAGACGCAGAGCCTGGCGCTCCGCATCAATGCCGTCGACCCCGGTGCCACCCGCACCGCCATGCGTGCACAGGCCGCGCCCGGCGAGGATCCGGAAACGCTGCCGCACCCCTCAGAGGTTGCAAAACGCATCGTGCCGCTGGCGAGCCCCGAGCTGAAAGAGACGGGGCTGATCTTCCAGGTCAAGAACAACCGCTTCGTCGCCTACCGGCAGCCGGAATAAACCGGGTTGTAGCGGGATTAAACAGGCCCCCAGTTACGTTTCTTCGAATGTAGGACATTCGAAACCGGAGGACCGACATGCGTAGACTTCTTCTCGTTGCCGCCGCCGCGATTGCCGCCACAGCCGGCGTGGCGCTGGCGCAAGACGCAAAGATGAGTTTCTTCGTCACCAGCGTCGGTTCCGGCAAAGGCGCCGATCTCGGCGGTCTCAAGGGTGCCGACGCGCATTGCGCCTCGCTGGCGGAAGCGGCTGGGGTTACCGGCAAGGAATGGCACGCCTATCTCTCGAGCGCCAATGTCGATGCGCGCGACCGTATCGGCAAGGGTCCCTGGGTCAACGCCAAGGGCGAGAAGATTGCCGATGACGTCGCCTCGCTGCACAGCGACGCCAACGCCATCAACAAGCAGACGGCGCTGACCGAGAAGGGCCAAGTGGTCAATGGCCGCGGCGACAAGCCGAACCGGCACGACATATTGACCGGCTCGAAGCCTGACGGCACCAAGCTCGCCGACCAGACCTGCGGCGACTGGACCTTGAGCGGCGCGGAGGGCGCGGCGATGATGGGCCATCACGACCGCACCGGCCTTGATGAGTCGGCCGCGGCGAAATCCTGGAACTCCTCGCATGCCTCGCGCGGCGGCTGCAGCCAGGAGGCGCTGAAAGGCACCGGCGCCGACGGCCTGTTCTACTGCTTTGCGACGAACTGAGAGACGTCTGGGAGCGGTTCGTTCACGGGTCTGTGATGGTCCGGCAGGTCCCTCCCCCATCGCCCTGCTTTCGCCATCAGCCGGGAGTTGCTAGGGTCGACCCGACTCCGACACCCAGCAAAGCGAGGAATTCCCCATGGCTGCTCCCAGCGTAGCACTGGTCTGGTACCTGGTGATCGCCGGCCCGCAAGGCGGCATGGTGGTGCTGCCCAGCACCTTCGACACCCGCGAACAGTGCACAAACGCGATTACCGAATATCAGAAGCAGCCGACGCCGGCCGGCTGGGCGGTCAACTGCGTGCCGAGCGCCTCGCCTTTCACCGATGAGGGTGATGCGGAAGAGCCGGCGGCGCAGTAGCGCAATCTCCCCCCTCGAGGGGGAGATGGCCGGCAGGCCAGAGGGGGTCGCCTCGCGTAGAGTGCCAACCTCCTTCCGCACAAAGGGCGTCGCGTCCAGTCGGCCGACCCCCTCTGTCTCCTTCGGCGACATCTCCCCCTCAAGGGGGGAGATCAGGCGCGCGCCTTCACCGTCAGCTCCGGCTTGCTGTTGATGGTCTGGAAGACCACGCAATAGCGTTCCGTCAGCTTGATCAGCGCGTCGATGCGATCCTGCGGCTCATCCGTGTCGAGGTTGAAATTCAACCGGATGGCGCGAAAGCCCACGGGGGCGTCCTTGGCCACGCCCAGCGTGCCGCGAAAGTCGAGATCGCCTTCGGCCTCGACGGTGGCTGCGCCGAGTTTGAACTCTAGTGCGGTGGCCACCGCCTTCAGCGTCACCCCGGCGCACGCCACCAGCGCCTCGAGCAGCATGTCGCCCGAACACAATTCGAGCCCGGAACCGCCGGTCGCCGGATGCCGGCCGGCCACCGCCAGCGCCCTGCCCGTCTCGACCTTGCAGGCAATCGACTGGTCGTCGATGGAGCCTTTGGCGCGAAGCGTGATCAGCGCTCGCGAGGAATCGTCGCGATAAGCCTCCTTGATCGGTGCCTGCATGGCCTTGAGTGCGGTGGCGTCCATGTTGCATTCCTTTTCGAGTCCGTCGCGCTTTGATAGCACTGATATGCCAGCGAGACAGCGCCCCCCTCTGGCCCGGCCACCTCCCCACAGGGGGGAGATCTGCAGCTTCGCCGATGGCGCTTTCTACGCCGGCGATTAGCGAAGGCGGTCGCGACATCCAATCTCCACCCCTGTGGGGGGAGATGTCCGGCAGGACAGAGGGGGCTGAAGGAATGCTACCTCACGAAGAGTTACTTTGACTTCGACCGCCCCGGCCATACCTAAGCAGAGTCATTCCCGCGGAGACATCATGCCGTTCACGCTGAAACTGATCTCGCTTACCCTGTTGGTGCTTGCAGCCTTCGCGCAGCCAGTCCTCGCCGAAACGCCCGAGCGCCCCGCACCGGCAGGCGGCGTGCTGTCGCTGCTGCCGGCACCGCAGACGACCAGCCATTCAATCACCATTGCCGGGCGCAAGCTGGACTATCAGGCTAAGGCCGGCACGCTGTCACTGCTGTCCGGCAAGGGCGAGGTCACCGCGGAAATCTTCTATGTCGCCTATACGCTGCCGCCACTGGCGGGCGCGGAGAAGGCTCGCCCCATCACCTTCGTCTTCAATGGCGGCCCGGGCGCGGCATCCGCCTATCTGCATCTCGGCGCACTCGGCCCGCGTGTCGTCGCGACCGGCGCCGATGGCCAATTCCTGCCGCCGCCGCAAAAGCTGATCGACAATCCCGACAGCTGGCTCGACATGACCGACCTCGTCTTCGTCGATCCGGTCGGCACCGGCTACAGCCGCGAGGCCCCCGGCCAGGACACAAAAGATTTTTGGGGCGTCAGCCAGGACGCCAGTTCGATCGGCGCTTTCATCCGGCTCTATCTCGCCCAGAACGGCCGCACCGGATCGCCGCTCTTCCTTGCCGGCGAAAGCTATGGCGGGTTCCGCGCGGCACTTCTCGCCAGGACCCTGCAGGAAGATGTCGGCCTGAGCCCCAACGGCATCGTGCTGATCTCGCCTGCACTGGAGTTCACGCTGGTGCTGCCCGACGAATTCCAGCCGCTGCATTGGGCGCTGGAACTGCCCTCGATGGCGGCGGTGCGCCTGCGCAGCGAAGGCCTCAGCGGCGAAGCACTGCGCGAAAAGGTCGCCGAGGTCGAAAAGTATGCGCTGGGCGACTACCTCACGGCTCTGACCGGCGGGCTGGAACAGGGCGGGCGGCTGGCCAGCCAGCGCGTGGCCGAGATCACCGGCCTGCCGCTCGACCTCGTGCAGCGCAATTCCGCCCGCATCCCGACCGGCCTGTTCGCGCGCGAATTCCAGCGCGCCAGTGGCAAAGTGCTCAGCCCGTATGACGGCACCATCGCCACCAGCGACATCGCCCCGGAGAGCGCCCGCAGCGCCGGCCCGGATCCGGTGCTTGACCGCAGCGTGCCGGCGCTGACCTCGGCCTTTGTCGGTTATGCGCGCGACGAGCTGAATTTTCGCACCGATGTCAGCTACAGGTTGCTCAATGGCGATGTGACCCACGCCTGGGACTATGGCGGCTCGCGGCAAGGCTATGCCGGGGTGATGGACGATCTGCAGCGGGCGCGCTCGCTCAACCCGGGGCTCGGCGTGGTGATCGTCAACGGCGACACCGATCTGGTCACTCCCTATCTGGCCTCACGCTATCTGGTGAGCCAAATCCCGACGCTGGGCGGGGCAAAACCCATCCGTCTCGACGTCGTCGAAGGCGGCCACATGATGTATCTCAGGCCGGGCGGCCGGCGCGCCCTGAAGGAGGCCGCTTCGGAGCTCTACCAGGCAACACAGTGAACGGCGTGCCCACGCTGTCGGCCAGGCTGCGCCAACGCAAGCTTGCCACTGGCGTAGCGCCCCGCAGGCTTTCGCCCGTATAGCCTGCAATGGGAGCCTGATTGGGGCAGGCTTCTTCTTCGTCCTCTTGACAGCGCCGGACACGCCGCATGGCCGATATTGCCATTCTGGAAACCCGCGAAAGGGTGCTTGCCGGCATCCTGTTCACCGGCTGCGCCTATTTCCTGTTTTCGACCCAGGACGCCGCGATCAAGCTTCTGGTCGTCGGCATCAGCGTCTGGCAGATCATGTTCTTCCGCTCGATCGCTGTGCTTATCGGCTGTGCTGCAATCGGCGGACCGCGCATCTTTGCCGACACAATGCGCTCGCCCATCGTGCGGCCGATGCTGGTGCGCAGCGCCTTCACGCTCGGCGCCTGGCTCTGCTACTACAACGCCGCCCGCTCCCTGCAGCTGGCCGAACTCACCACCATCTATTACGCCGCCCCGATCATCGTCACCGTGCTGTCGGTGGTGATGCTTGGCGAAAAGGTGCCGCTGTTGCGCTGGCTGGCGGTGTTCATCGGCTTCGTCGGCGTCTTCACCGCCTGTGATCCCGCTCGTCTCGGCTTTTCCGTGCCGATGCTCTTGGTACTGGCGGCGGCAGTGCTGTGGGGCATTGCCGTGGTGCTGTTGCGCAAGACGGCACTGGCCGAGCGTACGCTGATCCAGCTTGTGCTCAACAATTTCTACTTCCTGGTGTTTTCCGCGGTGCCGGCGCTGTTGGTCTGGCAGATGCCGGACTGGCGCCAGTTGCTGCTTTTGATCAGCGTCGGTGCGCTCGGCGGCGTGGCGCAATTTATGCTGTTCGAAGGCATGAAGCGGGCGCCGGTGTCGATCGTGGCGCCGTTCGAATACACCTCATTGGTCTGGGCCTTCGGGCTCGGCTTTGCGATCTGGGGCGACGTGCCGCGTCGCGAGGTGTTTCTGGGGGCGGCGTTGATCGTCGGCGCCGGCCTGCTGATCATCGGCAACGAGCATTTCCGCAAGCGGCTATGAGTACCCCCGTGCTGACAGCATGGTGGCAGGAGAAGACGGATAGGCTGCTGAGATGACGGAAGCGCTCGACGGCCCAGGCACCACAGATACCGCTGCCGAGCGTACGCTCGGCATCATGCTGGTGGCGGCCTCGGCGGCTTTCTTCGCCCTCACCGGCGTGCTGACCAAATCGATCCACGCCGACCCGCTGACCATCACCTGCTGGCGCGGCTTTGTCGGCGCGATCCTGATCACCTTCTATGTGCTGTGGCGCCGGCGCCGCTCCGGCGGGCGGGAAAGCTTGCGGCTTGGCTGGCGCGGCTGGTTGCTGGCCCTCGAGGGCGCCGCGGCCAGCATCGCCTTCATCTCGGCGTTCAAATTCACCTATGTCGCCAATGTCGCGGTCATCTACGCCACCGCGCCCTTCATCACCGCGCTGCTCGCCTTCGTGCTGGTGCGCGAGCCGTTCCGGGCGCAGACGCTTGCCGCCGCCGCCGTTTCGCTGTGCGGCGTGGCGATGATAGTCGGCTCCGGCTTCGGCAGCGGTCATCTGTTTGGCGATGGGCTCGCGCTGCTGATGACCGCCGGCAGCGCGCTCTACATGATCATGGTGCGCGCCTTCCGCGACACGCCGGTGGTGTGGGCGGGCGCAGTCTCGGCGCTTCTGCTGTTCGTGCCCGGCTGGTTCGTCACCGACCCCCTGGCGATTTCTGCTCGCGACGCCGTGCTGCTCGTCGCCTTCGGAGGATCGTTTGCGGCGGCGTCGATCCTGTGGACGGAAGGCTCGCGGCTGATCCCTGCGCCTGAGTCCGGCCTTCTCGGTGCCGCCGAAGTGCCGTTTGCGATCCTGTTCGCCTTCCTGTTCCTCGGCGAGATCGCGCCGGCCGCCAGCCTGATCGGCGGCGCCATAGTACTGTGCGCGGTTTTCGCCCATGCGGGGCGCGACTGGCTGGCCGCGAGAAAAAGTGCGGCAACCCAATAATTATTTTCCAAGTCATGGAACCATCATGCGGATCAGGCAGTTTTATGTGCGACGGGTCACCCCCCAAGTCCCCCCAAACCCCTCGACCCGTCCTCCTCAAAGCCGACCGTAAAGGTCGGCTTTTTCTTTGGACATCAGCCGGCAAAGCCGGGCAAGGCGAGGTTGTCGCTGAGCAGGATGGCAAGATCGCGCGCCGGCCGCTCGGCGCCCTGGCCGAGTTTTATCGCGAATTGCGCTGTCGGCACCGGCGGCAGGGCGAATTCGCGCGGTGCTTCGGCAATGCCTGAATGGGCAAAGCGGGCGGTGCGCAAGGTCAGCGCGATGCCGGCATTGACCGCCGTGCGCAAGCCGGCAAGGCTGGCGCTGCCGGCGGCAATGCGGTAGCGGCGGCCGGCAGCATCGAGGGCCGCGAGTGCTGCTTCGCGAAAGCCGCAATAGGGGTCGAGCAGCGCCAGCGGCAATTCCTCTTCCCGCACGGCAAGCCCTTTTTGCGAGCACAGCCACAGCATCGGCTCACTGAACAGCCCGACTTCGTCATTGGCCGGCGTCTTGCGCATGACAACGGCCAGATCGAGCTGCCCGGCCTGCAGCGCCTCGCCAAGCTCGGCCGAACGGCCGACGCGGAGTTCGACCCTGACGCGCGGATGGCTGGTCGCGAAGGCGCGCAGCAGCTCCGGCAGGCCGCTATCGGCGAAATCCTGTGTCGTGCCGATGGCGACGCGACCAGCGGCACGCGCGCCCTTGAGCGCCAGCCAGGCCTCGCTGTGCACGGCAAGAATGCGGCGGGCATGACCGACAAGATCCTCGCCGGCCGGCGTCAGCCCGCGCCCGCGCCCCTGCGCCACCAGCAGCGGTTCGCCGACGATCTCCTCCAGACGCTGCATTTGCGCGGTCACCGCCGAGGGCGAGCGGCCGACAGCAGACGCAGCCTGAGCCAGCGAGCCGCCATCGACAAAGGCAAGGAAGGTTTTGAGCAGATCGGGATCGAGAGCTTGCATGCTTCGATAATACAGAACCTTTTGTTCGAAACAATTCGATTTTTTTGATTCAAAGATGATGGCATTGTCTCTCCAACGGCAAACAGACGCCGCTCAAACGAAGGAGAGAAAAATGCCCATCATCAACATCAGCGTCACCGGCAAGCCCGACGCCAAGCTGTCCGCCACAATCGCCAAGGAAATCACCGAGCTGACGGCAACCCATCTGCGCAAGGACCCGACGATTACCGCCGTCGCCGTCACCTATGTCGACCCGCAGCATTGGTTCGCCGGCGGCAAATCGCTGGCGGAGCATGGCGCCAACACCTTCTGGCTCGACATCAAGGTGGTCGACGGCACCAACACCAAGCTGGAACTGGAGGCTTATCTGAAGGCGATCTTTGAGGCCTTTGGTAAGTTGCTGGGTGGTGTGCACGAGGAAAGCTATGCCTTCGTGCATGAAGTCCCGGCCGCTGCTTACGGTTATGGCGGCAAGTCGCAGGAGTTCCGGTTCATCAGTGGGCGGCTGAAGGCCACGGCCTGATTGCTACCCAGCGGGAGGATGAAGCCTTGTATCAAGCGCGAAATCCTCCCGGAGATGCAAGCTATAAAGGCCTGCCGCCCGGTTGGGATCGAACACCAGGTTCCAGCTGTGCTGGGATACCGCGCTGGGGATCAGAAAGAACGGATGCTTTGCCAGCAGACCATCGCCGAACTGCTGCTGTCCCGCGCCCGGGATGCCGGGACGCAGCCAGTTCGCGTTCGGAATATCGTCGGTTTGGACCACATAAATCTCTGATGGATCGACGATGTCGAATGCCGTCAGCACGTGAGGGACAGTATCCAGCGTGCGAAACCCCTTGTGGACCGCCACCTCCAAGATGGCGGTCGATGGGTCGATGGACGCATATACGGCTCTGATCCCTTTGCTGTTCCACCTTCCCCCAAGCTTGAAGGCTCCTTCGCCACTGTCCCAGCTCGCCTTGAAGCGTCTGTGATCAAGCCTCCAGCCCAACAACTGCCCTGTTCCGAGGGAGCCCGGCAAAGGCGTCACGCGTAGACACCATAGTCGAGCCGCTCAAGAAACTCCTGCACAAGCGCAGTGCCCGCCGCCGTGGCCAGCAGATCAATCGGCCGGCGATTGTCCAAACCCATGGCAGACTCGATCATCCATTTTTCCGCGTCTTCCTGAGTCCCGAGCACGGACGTGGCCTTTGTCAGGAGCTTGGCGAAGTTCCAGGTTCTGGAACCTTGCTCCCGACTGAGGGTCTTGGAGTGATCCGATTTGTGCCGCTGAAATGTCCGCTCGCTCATGCCGAATGCGGTCTCAAACGCATCGGCGGGATCAATGACCATCAGATGCCGGACGAGGCTTTCGAGCGCCTGGCCCGGAATTCCATGCAGGATCATTTCATGTGCCTCAAGAGGACTGGCTACCGAGAATCCAAGAACCTTCCGTCCACCAAACAGGTCGACCATTCGTTCGAACTCCGGCTCCATATGTGGTGCCTCGGCAAAACCCAGCGGGGAACTGGCCATATTACCTCTCCGTCACGTGTCGCTTTTATTTACGACACGTGTCGCAACATTTCAAGGCCTGCGTTTGGGTCATTGCCTGGTGAGGTCAGGTGGAACACCGCTCCCTCGCACCCGCGCATTGACCTTGCTCCCCATTGCGCTACCCTCTGCTCTCGAAGCGGACGAAGAGCCGCATACCGGACCGTTGGGAGAGACGCGGCATGATCCTGACACTGGCGCTGCTTGCAGGCCTCGTGCTGGCCTGGCTGCTGATTGGCGCTATCGAGACGTTTCGTCTCGACCTGCGCTTTACCCAGGCGCTACTCTATGTGCCGTTCAAGCTCGCCTACCGGATCGATGACCGGCGCATCCGCATTGCCCGCAACGCGCCGACGCCGGTGATCTATGTGGTCTCGCACCAGTCACGCTTCGAGCCGGCGCTGATGCTGTCGCTGCTGCCCGACGACACGCTGCACATTCTCGACGAGGCCTCGGCGCGCTCGCCCTGGATGGAGCCTTGGCGCGAGCTTGGCCGCACCATCGCCTTCAACGCCGAGCATCTCTTCGTCAGCCGGCGGCTGGTCAGGGTGCTGAAGGGTAAAGGCCGGCTTGCCGTCTATCTGCCCGATGACGTCGAGCCCGATGTGAAGACGTTTCGCCTGTTCCGCGCCGTCACCCGCATCGCCATGCAGGCCGACGCCCGCATCGTGCCGATCTTCGTCACCGGCTCGCGCGACCTGCCGGTTTCCTTGACGCCAAAGAACCGGGCGCCGCGCCACTGGTTCCCAAAACTCTCGATCAGCGTGCTGGAGCCAATGACGATTGCCGAACTGGTGGCGCGCAACCCCGACCAGGCTTCCAACACCAATGCGTTGTTCGACCGCATCGCCGAGGCGCGCCTTTATGGCAGCAACCTCGATCGCGGCCTGTTCCTGGCCATGCGCGATGCCGCGGATCGCACCGGCGCCTCGCATCCGATCATCGAGGATGTGATCAGCGGCTCGCTCAGCTATCGAAAAATGTTCATCGGCGCACGCGTGCTCGGCCGCCGTTTCGAGGCGGTGGCGGCGCCCGGCGAAGCGGTCGGGGTTTTGCTGCCCAACGCCAATGGCGTGGTGCTGTCCTTCGTCGGCCTGCTCTCGGCCGGCCGGGTAGCGGCGATGATCAACTACACGGCAGGGCCGGCCAGCGTAACCGCCGCGGTGCGCGCGGCAGTCATCCGAACGGTGGTTTCCTCGCGCGCGTTCGTCGAGAAGGCGGCGCTTGCCGACATCATCGCCGCCATCGAGGCCGGCGGCGCCAAAATGCTGTGGCTGGAGGATGTGCGCGCAAGCGTCACGACGCTGGAAAAGCTCGCAGCAGCGGTGCTGTGGCGGTTCCCGCTGCAGCGGCAGGATGCGGCCAAGCCCGCCGCAATCCTGTTCACCTCAGGCTCGGAAGGCACGCCCAAGGCCGTGGTGCTGTCGCACCGCAATCTCCACGCCAACGCCATGCAGGCCGAGGCGCGCATTACCATTTCGCCGTCCGACATCCTGCTCAACGTGCTGCCGGTTTTTCACTCTTTCGGCCTGACCGGCGGTACCATCCTGCCGCTGGTGACCGGGGTGAAACTGTTCCTCTACCCGTCACCGCTGCACTACAAGATCATCCCGGAGATCGCCCGCAAGGTGAAGCCGACCATCATGTTCGGCACCGACACTTTCCTTGCCAACTATGCCCGCACCGCCAAGGATGGCGATTTCTCCAGCCTGCGCTTCGTCGTCGCCGGCGCGGAAGCGGTGAAGCCGGAGACGCGGCGCGTTTATCGCGAGCGCTTCGATGCCTCGATCATCGAGGGGTTCGGGCTGACGGAGGCCGCTCCCGTCGTCGCCGTCAACACCGCCATCCATGGTCGCGACGGCACGGTCGGACGGCTGTTGCCGGCGATGCGCATGAAGCTCGAACCGGTCGAGGGTATCGAGGGTGCCGGCCGCCTGTGGCTCGACGGGCCGAATTTGATGATGGGCTACATGACCGCTGACCGGCCCGGCGAATTGCAGCCGCTGGACGGCTGGCACGACACCGGCGACATCGTCTCGGTCGACCGCGAAGGCTTCATCACCATTCGCGGCCGGGCAAAACGCTTCGCCAAGATCGCTGGCGAGATGGTGTCGTTGGGCGCCGTCGAGATGCTGGTGCAGTCGCTGTGGCCGGAAGAGCGCCACGCCGCGGTGGCGGTGCCGGACAAGAGGCGCGGCGAGCGCATCGTGCTGGTCACCACCGCCGACGACGCCGATCCGGAAGAACTGCGCGCCTTCGGCAAGAAGGCAGGTGCGGCCGAACTGATGGTGCCCAACGACATCGTCAAGGTCGGGGAGATCCCGGTGCTGGGTTCCGGCAAGACGGATTATGTCTCGACGCGGAACCTGGCGATCGAGAAGCTGGGGCTGGGCCTGGCGGCTTAGCGTATCTCCCTCCTTGAGGGGGAGATGGCCGGCAGGCCAGAGGGGGTCGCCTCGCGTGAAGCGCCGACGTCCTCTTCGCTCAAACGAGGTCGCGTCCGGGGCGTACCGACCCCCTCTGTCGCCTTCGGCGACATCTCCCCCTCAAGGGGGGAGATAACAACTACCCAATATCCGACGGCGGCACTTTTTCGCCCTCGCGCTTGGCGCGCTTCGAATACGCCCGCACGCTGAAAGGCAGGAAGATGAGATAGCCTGCGACAGAGGCGGTCAGCGTGTACCAGGGATAGGTCATCAACAGCAGGACGTAGAGAACGACCGCCAGGATGATCGGCAGCACCTTGTCGCCCGGCACTTTCAGGCTTTTGCCGGAATAGACCGGCAGCCGGCTGACCAGCAGGAAAGCGACCAGCACAGTGAAGCCGGTGGCGACGAATGCCGTCAGGCGGTCCGGCTCGAGACCGAGCCGCAGGAAGGACAGATAGAGCGGCAGCATAACCAGCACGGCGCCGGCCGGTGCCGGCACGCCGACGAAGTATTCGCTCTGCCAGATCGGCCGGTCATGGTCTTCGTCGAGCACGTTGAAGCGCGCCAGCCGCAGGCCACAGGCGATGGTGAACAGAAGAGCTGCGATCCAGCCGAAGGAGCCGGCGCGGTCGAGCAGGAAGGCGTAGAGCACCAGTGCCGGCGCGACGCCGAAATTGACGATGTCGGCCAGCGAATCCATCTGCGCGCCGAATTTGGATGTCGCCTTCAACATGCGCGCCAGGCGCCCGTCTATGCCGTCCAGGAAGGCGGCGAGCAGCACCATCACCACGGCCGGCTCGAAACGGCCCTCGAAGCCGAAGCGGATGCCGGACAGGCCGGCGCAGATGGCAAGCACGGTGACCAGATTGGGCAGCACCATGCGCATCGGAATTTCGCGGATGCGCGGGCCGCCGCTGCCATGGGCCTCGAACTTTTTGAACGGCGCGCCCACCGCTTACGAAATCCTGACGAGCGGGGTTGCGGCGACGCCGCCGAATTCGGCGAGCACGGTTTCGCCGCCGACCGCCGTCTGGCCGACGGCGACGCGCGGCACCGCGGTCGACGGCAGGAAGACATCGACGCGCGAGCCGAAGCGGATCAGGCCAAAGCGTTCGCCGACGGCAATGGAGCCGCCGGTCTCGGCCCAGCAGACGATGCGGCGCGCCACTAGGCCGGCAATCTGCACGGCGACAACGATGCCGTTGGGACTGTCTATGACCAGCCCGTTGCGCTCGTTCTCCGAGCTTGCCTTGTCGAGTTCGGCATTCAGGAACTTGCCCGGCCGGTGCTCGATTTTGGTGATGCGGCCGCGCACCGGAGCGCGGTTCACATGGCAGGAAAAGACGTTCATGAACACCGAGATGCGGGTCATCTCGGTGTTGCCGAGGCCAAGCTCGCGCGGCGGCACGGCCGGGCCGACCGCCGAGATGACGCCGTCGGCGGGACTGACCACCAGCCTGTCATCGACCGGGGTGACACGCTCGGGGTCACGGAAGAAATAGACGCACCAGGCGGTCAGGATCAGGCCGATCCAGAACAGCACCGAGGAGAAATAGCCGAGGAACAGCGTGCCCGCACCAAAGGCGGCAATGAACGGATAGCCCTCGCGATGGATCGGAACGAAGGCATTCTTGATCGAATCGACAAGGCTCATCGGATGGGGCTCATGGGATGGGGGCGGTCCCTGTTTCAGGTCCGGCCTCAATACCGGAAAGGCTCCGCTGCCGCAACGCAACATTGGGCAAGGCCGCATCGTCCGCAGCCGGCAGGAACGGTGACGTGCTTGCCTGTCGGCTGCTTTGCCGCCAGAATTCGGGCCAACGCCGGCTGAACGCGCGGCGAAAAGGCCGACTGCCATGGCGCCAAATTCAGGCAAAACGTATCTTGTTGCCATACGATCGTCAGCCGTGGGTGCCGTTTTGACCGTACTTGTGGCAGCGAGCGACCACGCAGTTGCGCAAGGCAAGCCATCCTTCGACTGCGCCAAGGCCGCCAGCTTGGCGGAAAAGGCCATTTGCGCCGATCCGGTCCTGGCGCAAGCCGATGCCGACGTCGCGAAGAATTATACCGCGCTGCTGAAGAGGCTCGATGCTCATGCCGGGAAGGCGCTGCGGGACGACCAAAGCGATTTCATCGCCTATCGCGATCAGATCGCCGGTTTCAACGAAAGTTCGCCCAAGAACCAACAGACTTTCGATCTCGGCGAATTCCTGCGCGACCGCGCAACCTTCCTGTCCGGCATACGCAAGCCCCCCGATGCAGGTTTGATCGGCACATGGAGCAGCGTGCGCGGCAGCGTCGACATCAAGGCTGTTGGCGGAGGCAAGGTCGAAATCTCGGAAGATGTCGTTTCCAATCCAGTCTCGGGAAGTGGGTCATGCGAGATCGACGGCACGGTCGAGGAGCGCAATACGCTTCGACTTGAGGACACCGACGACAACGACAACCCAACCGGTTTTGTCTTTACCTTCCGACGCGACGGCGATGCGCTTGTCGTCGAGCAGAGCGGCGCCGGCAAGGATGGCAGATCGGAGCCCCTGTCATGCGGTGCCAACGGCCATGCCGATGGCACGTTCTTCCTGAGCGAAAAACAGTAAACCTGCTGTCGGCAAAACCACCCCTCACCAGTCCTTGGTGAGACGGCGATCATGGTTCCTTGCCATGATTGCGCACCCAACAAGGAGTTACCCCAAAATGCTGAACCAAACGCGTCTCGTTGCCGCCGGCCTCGCGTTCGGGGAGTCGCCGCGCTGGCATGACGGACGGCTGTGGCTCTGCAATTGGGGCACCGGCGAGATCGTCGCCGTCGATGCAGACGGCGACAGCGAGATCCTGCTCAAGATACCAGCCACCCTGCCCTATTCCATCGACTGGCTGCCGGACGGGCGGCTGCTGGTCATCTCGGGGCGTGAAGGGCTGCTGCTGCGGCAGGAGGCGGACGGAACGCTCGCCACCCATGCCGATTTGAGAGAACTGTCAAAGAGCCCGTGGAACGAGATCGTCGTCGACGGGCGCGGCAACATCTATGTCAATGGCGGCGGGTCGGCGCCTGCACCGGGCGAGCATTTCGGGCCCGGCACCATCGTGCTGATCACGCCGGACGGCTCGGTTCGACAAGTGGCCGAGAACATCGCTTTCGCCAACGGCATGGCGGTGACGCCGGACAACAGGACACTGATCGTGGCGGAGTCGCATGCCAACCGGCTGACCGCCTTCGATATCGCGGAGGATGGCGGGCTTTCCAACCGCCGGGTCTGGGCCGATCTCGATGGCTTTCCCGACGGCATCTGCCTCGATGCCGAAGGGGCTGCCTGGTACGCGGATGTTCCCAACAAGCGCTGCGTGCGGGTGCGCGAAGGTGGCGAGGTGTTGCAGACAGTCGATGCCGATCGCGGCTGCTTTGCCTGCATGCTGGGCGGGCCGGATGGCACGACACTGTTCATCGTCGCCGCCGAATGGCGTGGTTTCGAGAACATGATCAGCGATGCCCGCACCGGCCAGGTGCTGAGCGTCGAGGCGCCAGCACCTGGCACGGGCTGGCCCGGCTATAGTTCAGGCAGACGCTGATAGTTGGCGATATCGGCCTTCACGCCCAGCCGGGCAATGGTCTCCTGCGGGTTGAAGCCCGCCCGCTCGTGGGCCGCCTTGACGATCGGCACGACATTGTCGACGGCCGCCTGGTTTTCCCATTCGACAATGGTGACGAGGTTGAATTCGCCCGGTCCCGAAAATTGCTCGAGCACGAAATCCTGGACGAAGCCCTGCTGCAGACGCAGCAATTCATGAGTCGCTCGAACTTTGCTGAGGATTTCTTCGCGGGCCTCGGCAGGAACGACAAATTTGTCGACCCTGAACACGGCTTCACTGGTAAGCTGTTGATTGAGTTGATCCATTTCAATTGTCTCCGTTCCTGAACGACTTGGGTTCTGTGGCTCAGGAACGGGTTTGCGGTCTCAACCAAGGTTGAGGTCAAGAGGGAAAATCGCGAGCGTTCTTCCTTCTCCCCTTGTGGGAGAAGGTGGATCGGCGCGACAGCGCCGAGACGGTTGAGGGGTGTTCCAGCGGAGTGAGGCGTTGGCGTTCCCTGGAACACCCCTCATCCGTCGCCTTCGGCGACACCTTCTCCCACAAGGGGAGAAGGGGAAGGCGTCGACGCTAGCTCACCTCCGAGGTCCTTCTGCGCACAACCACACCCAGCTCATCGCTCTCCCTGGCAATGCGCAGCCTCTCCTCGGCTTCCGTCGCTTCGCGCTGGCGGTCCCACATCGAGGCGTAGAGGCCGTGTTGGCGCATCAGCTCGGCATGGGTGCCGCGTTCGGCGATCTCGCCGTCCTTGAGTACGATGATCTCGTCGGCCGTGATCACCGTCGATAGGCGATGGGCAATGACGATGGTGGTGCGGCCCTTGCTGACCAGGTCGAGGGCAGCCTGGATCTCCTGTTCGGTGTGGCTGTCCAGCGCCGAGGTCGCCTCGTCGAGCATCAGGATCGGCGGCGCCTTCAGGATGGTGCGGGCGATCGCGACGCGCTGCTTTTCGCCGCCCGACAGTTTTAGCCCGCGCTCACCAACCATCGAGCGGTAGCCTTCGGGCAGTCGTTCGATGAACGGGCCGATCTGGGCAAGCTCGGCGGCTTTCTGCATGTCTTCCTCGCTGGCGCCGATGCGGCCGTAACGGATGTTGTAGGCGATGGTGTCGTTGAACAGCACGGTGTCCTGCGGCACCATGCCGATGGCGCCGCGCAGGCTCGCCTGCGTCACATCACGGACATCCTGGCCGTCGATCAGCACCTGACCGCCCTGGACGTCGTAGAAGCGGAACAAGAGCCGCGAAATCGTCGACTTGCCGGCGCCGGACGGACCGACAATGGCCACCGTCTTGCCGGCCGGAACCTCGAAGGAGACGCCCTTCAGAATCTTGCGGCTGGGGTCGTAGGCGAAGTGCACGTCGCGGAACTCGACCTTGCCGGCTGTAACGGCCAGTGGCTTGGCATCGGGCTTGTCGGTGATTTCCTGCGGCACATCGAGCAGGTCGAACATTTGCTCGATGTCGGTCAGCCCCTGGCGGATTTCGCGGTAGATGAAGCCGATGAAATTGAGCGGCACCGCAAGCTGCATCAGCATGGCGTTGATGAAGACGAAATCGCCGACCGTCTGCGTGCCGGCCTGCACCTCCAGCGCCGACATGCACATGACGATGACGGTGCCGAGACCGAAGATGATGCCCTGGCCGAAATTCAGCCAACCGAGCGAGGTCCATATTCTGGTCGCCGCCATTTCATAGCGCGCCATCGAACGGTCGAAGCGCTCAGCCTCCATACCCTCGTTGTTGAAGTATTTGACCGTCTCGTAGTTGAGCAGCGAGTCGATCGCCTTGGTGTTGGCGTCGGTGTCGCTATCGTTCATGTCGCGGCGGATCGAGATGCGCCAGTCGCTGGCGCGCACCGTGAACCAGACGTAGAGCCACACCGTGGCCGCCACCACGACCACATATTTCCAGCCATAAGTGTAGGCGAAGATACCGGTGGTCAGCGCGAATTCGAGGATGGTCGGCGCCGTGTTCAGCATGATGAAGCGCACGATCGTCTCGATGCCCTTGGTGCCGCGCTCGATGATGCGCGACAGGCCGCCGGTGCGGCGCTCGAGGTGAAAGCGCAGCGACAGCTGGTGCATGTGAACGAAGGTGCGGAACGCGAGCTGGCGCACCGCATATTGGCCAACGCGGGCAAACAGCGCATCGCGCAGCTGGTTGAAGCCGAGTTGCACCAGCCGCACGACATTGTAGGCGACGACCAGCATCACCGGCGCCAGCAGGAAGGATGGCAGCGGCGGCGGCGATTTGGCGTCACCGGCCAGAGAATCGGTCGCCCATTTGAAGAAGTACGGCCCGGCAACCAGTGTCAACTTGGCAACGACCAGAAGCAGCGTTGCCCAAGTGACGCGTGCCCTGAGATCGGCGCGGTCGGCCGGCCACATATAGGGCCACAGATTGCGCAAGGTGCTGAAGGTCGAGCTATCGGAAACGGTTTTTTCTGCCACTTGTCTTGCCTTTTGGGTGAGAAATCAGCGGCCGGAGCAGCAGGAATTGACGAGTGCGGTCAGCGATGCGGAAACGTCGGCGAGCGCGGCGCGGTCGAGTTGATAGCGCGAGCGCTGGCGGTCGGGCTCGAAGCGGACCAAGCCTGCTTCGACCAGGATTTTCAGATGCTGGGAGACCGTCGACTGCGCGAGGTCGAGATGGTCGACAACCTCACGGCAGCAGCAGGAGCGGCTGGCCGACAGATGTCTAAGGATCTCGATGCGCGCCGGGTGCGAGAGTGCGGCGAAGCTCGCGGCAACGGCGCGGCTTTGGGGCGGTGCGCAGTTTGCGTGGTCTGGTTCAGCGAGCGAGTCTGCCATCGTTCATCGGCGATAGACGATGAACGGGTGCGTGGCAAGCTATCCCGATGGGTAGAGCGACCTAATCTCCCCCCTCGAGGGGAGATGTCGCCGAAGGCGACAGAGGGGGTCGGTACGTCCTGACGCAACGTCGTTTGCAGCAAAGAGAAGGTCGGCGTTCTATGCGCGGCGACCCCCTCTGGCCTGCCGGCCATCTCCCCCTCAAGGGGGGAGATCAAGCGCTCGGCCGCTACTGCGTCTTCACCGGCGCCGTTGTCACCTGCTCGCCCATCGCCTTGAGGTCGGCGGCTTCGCCTTCCTTGGACTTTTCCGGAACCTTGAACACCTGCCCCGGCCAGATGCGGTCGGGATCGCTGATCTGGTCCTGGTTGGCGAGATAGATGGTCGAGAAGCGCACGCCGTGACCGTAGACGCGCCGTGAGATCCGCCACAGCGTGTCGTGCCTGCGGATGATCACCGCGCCGTCGGCATGTTCAAGCTTTGGCGCCACCGTCTCTGGCACATCGGGCGTTGCCGCCGCGACGACGGCTGGAACCTCAGCGGCAGGCGCTGCCGGTGCCGCAGGTGCCCCGGCAACCGCCGGGTCAGCCGGAGCCGGCGCTTCAGCCGCCGGTGCGGCTGGTGCGGATGCGGCAGCAGCTGGTGCGGGCTTCGCAGGGGCAGCCGCGATAGTGGCTGGCGCCGCAGGCTTCGGAGCGGCCGGTGCTTCGGCAGCAGCCGGTGCGGCCGGCTCAGCAGGCTTTGCTTCGGCGGGCTTGGTCTCGGTGGGCTTGGCCTCCGCGGGCGCCACGGCGGCGATCGCTTCGCCGGGTTCGCGCTCGAACGGCACGGCGGCGCGGGCCACGACCTTCACGCCGTCGGCGTCGAGACCGTCGACATGGATGGTGTAGCTGCCGACCGGGATGTCGCGCGTCGCCTCGACCAGGAAATGACCGTCGGGCGAGGTCACCGCATCACCAAGCAGGATATCGTTGGCATAGGCGCGCACCTTGCGGCCGGCGTCAGCCAGACCGGCGACGAAGATCTTGTTGCCGTCGATCTCGACCGCTTCGACGACGATCTTGGGTGCAGCCACGCCTGCCGCCGGCGGCGCTGCAGGTACTGCTGGCGCTGCAGGGGCAGTTGCGGCTTCCACAGCCGGAGCAGCAGGTGCTGTTTCAGCGGGAGCGGCAGGCGCTGCCGCGACCACGGCAGGCGCAGCCGTAGCAGGCGCCTCAGCGGCTGGGGCAGCGGCCTGATCGCCGGCGGCCGGTGCCGCGGGCTTGGTCTCAGGCGCCGGGACGCTAAGCAGCTCGGCCGGCTTGCCGGGTTCCTCGACCATCGCCAGCACCTGGCCGGCGGCGTCCTTGGGAACCGAAACGACGGCGGTCTGCACGGAAGGGGTAACCACATCGTCGGCCGTCGCGCGCAACGCAATCGTATAGTCGCCGGGCTTCAGCGGATCGTCGAGAACGATGACGAAGGCGCCGTCCGGACCGGCGACAGTCGAGCCAAGCACCGAGGAGCCGTTGAGGATCTCGATCTTCGAATTGGGCGCAGCATTGCCGGCAACGACGATCGAGCCGTTGCTTTCGACGCGCACGACGTCGAAGCTCGGCGCAACCGGGCCGGCCGCGGCCGGCGCTGGGGTTGTTGGGGCAGCAGCGGGCGCGGCAGGTGCCGCCGGAGCCGCAGCTTCGGTCGCGGGAGCCGTTGCGTCGGCAGGCGCGGGTGCTGCGGGAGCCTTGGCATCGGTGGGCGCGGCGGGCGCCGGCGGCAGCCTTCCCTCGGTCCCCGGATCGGCCGGCTTTTCAGCCGGCGGCGTCAGCGATGCAATCGCCGCAGGCGGCGTGGGATTCAGATACGGGTCGAGTGCGCCCGATACATAGGCGGTTCCGACGACCGCGACGGTCCCACCGGCCGCGAACAGAAACGCCTTCAATGGATTAACAGCCATATTTCCCCTACCCCTTAGCCACCTGAAGCCGGTCTAGCGTGTTTTGCCGGCACCGACAAGAAAAAGCCCGGGCTTGTCAGCCCTTGGGGCTTGACCCCGCATTCAGACCCAATCACCAATCACGAATGAACACGATTCGATCCGTCTGCGTCTATTGCGGCTCGTCTCCGGGCCGCGATGAAATCTATGCCAAGGCCGGGCACCTGCTTGGCCGCTCGCTCGCCAAAGCCGGCCTGCGGCTGGTCTATGGCGGCGGCACCAAAGGCATTATGGGCGCAGTCGCCGAAGGCGCGCTCAAGGCCGGCGGCAAGGTAACGGGCATCATTCCGCGCTTCCTCATCAACAAGGAGGCGACCGAAACCGCGCTTGACCGGCTCGACGAGTTGCTGATCACCGACAACATGCACGAGCGCAAGCACAAGATGTTCGAGAAATCCGACGCCTTTGTGGCGCTGCCCGGCGGCATCGGCACGGTCGAGGAAATCGTCGAGATCATGACCTGGGGCCAGCTCGGCCATCACCGCAAGCCGATCGTCTTCGCCAACGTTCAAGGATTCTGGGATCCGATGCTGGCGCTGCTCGACCATATGGCCAGCGAAGGCTTCATCCACACCGCGCAACGGGTCAAGCCGCTGGTGGTCGAAGACCCCGAGGCCATCGTCGCCGCCATCATGGTGGCGGGGTCGTCGGTCGATGCGCCGACGGAAGGCGTGCAGTCTGTAATTGACAAGATGTGAGGACGAAGCCGGCCTTGGCGCAGGCGGCCAGGAATTGAGCCCGGTTGGTGTCGTCGGCCTGGCGCACCAACTGCGCCGCGTCGTGCTGGCGCTCAAGGCTGCCGGCTACGAAACACTGGGCAACACCTGGATCGGCGACAGCAACAAGGCCAGCCTGGCCCAGAAGCAGAAGTCCAATGCGAAGCCACTGATCGACTGCATCTGCTTGGCAAGGATCTGTAGCGTTGGGGCAGCTGACTTCGATCTGTCCAGCTTTTCTTGAGCTCCGTCTTGTGCGCAATGTAAGCACGTTGGCGACGATTTCCATTTGCAGCCCGCTTCGCAGTTGGTTATCGGAGAACATTGGGCGGGAACGGAAATTTGGAGAGCGAGACAAAGGGGAGATGAATCCGCGCGAGCGATTGACGGCCGCGAAGGGCGAGATCGCGTCGCAACCAAGGACGGCGATCCTGGTCCTCGGAATGCACCGCAGCGGCACCTCGGCGCTCGGCGCCCTCGTCGCCGCGCATGGAGCCACGCCGCCGAAACATCTGCTGCCCGGGAGCCTCCACAATCCCAAGGGACATTGGGAAAGTACCCCACTCACCATCGCCGACGACCACCTGCTCACGGCGGCCGCCTCCTCCTGGCAAGATTGGCTGCCGCTAGATCGGCAGTGGCTGCAGTCGCCGGCAGCCGAGCGATTTCGGCCCATGATGACGGCGATCATTGCCAGCGAGTTCGGCGATGCCCCCCTGTTTTTCGTCAAGGATCCGCGGATCTGCCGGTTCCTCCCCTTCATAGCCTCGATCCTGGCCGATCTCAGGATTGACCCGATCGCATTTCTGCCTGTCCGCAACCCGCTCGAAGTCGCCTGTTCGCTGCAGGAACGGGATCAAATGGAACTGCCGACAGCGTTCATGCTGTGGCTCAGGCACGTGCTCGAAGCGGAGCATCATTCGCGACACATGCCGCGCTGTATCCTGCGCCACGAAGACCTGTTGAGCGACTGGCGACATCAGATGGACCGCGCGGCCAGGGAGACCGGAATCGTCTGGCCTGTCACGTCCGATCACGCCGACGCCGCAATCGCCGAGTTCCTGGACAAGGATCTGCATCATCAGCGGGCCTCGGTCGCTGATCTGCAAAACCATCCGGATGCCACGCCGTTAGTCCGCAGTGCCTATGCCATTTTGCGCAGTATGGCGTCTGAAGGCGACAGCCAGGACTTGCGCGACCAGCTCGACAGGGTGCGGGCGACGTTCGATGAGAGCTGCGATGTGGTTGGCAAGGCCGTTGCCGCAGGGAACCTGGCCGCTAAACGGCTACACGGCGAACTGGGAAAGGGCATCGTCGAGCGTGACGCCCTCGCTGACGCCCAACAGGCCCTCATCCGAGACCGAGACAGCTTCATGGCGGAGCGTGACGCGCTCGCTCACGCCCAGCAGGACCTCATCCAAGCCCGAGACAGCTTCATGGCGGAGCGTGATGCGCTTGCTCACGCCCAGCAGGACCTCATCCAAGCCCGAGACAGCTTCATGGCGGAGCGTGACGCGCTCGCCCTGGGCCAAGACGGCCTCGTAGCCGAGCGTAGCGCGCTGGCCAGGATCCGAGACGACCTGGTGGCGGAGCGCGATGCGGCGCTTGCGTCACGCAGATGGCGATTGACCGGACCGTTGCGATGGGTGAGCTCCATTCGTCGGCGATAGCAGCAAACACTCTAAACGCTGCTCGACAAACTGTGATCGCCTGTCAAGAAACCGTCACACGGAACCCGCCTCCCTCGTGTTACGAAGGACGGGTCGGCATCCGCGCGTCGGCATAGTCGAAATCTGAACCTGGTCGAAATTTCTTGGCGAGGCGAGCCGTGAACATTGCTCTCAACGCGGAAGGCCTGTCGCCTTACCTGCCCGACGAGCACGGGCTGTTCTTCATCTACCATTTCACCGCCGAGGGCCTGCGCACCAAGGACGCGGCCGAGGCTGCATGGACATGGCGCAGCTACCAGCTGTCCGACCTGCGCGCCCGTCATGAGATCGCCGCCGAGCAGGCTCTGCCCGGGCCGGTGCGCGAAGCTTTCCTCGGCGCCAGCCAGGGTTGCCACATCGATCTCGAGGATGCCTGGCTTTATGGCGACCTGCCGGATCTGCGCCACGACTATTCGGCGGAAGCGCGCGGGCTCGGCCATTTCCGTTTTGCGCTCAACGACAAGACGCTGATCGGCGCGCGCAAGCAGCCACTGGAATCGGTCGATCTCATCCGCAAGGCGGTGGAGAGCGGCTCGCGCAAATTCCGCTCCCCCGCCGACCTGGTCGAAGCGGTCATGGGCCAGTCGCTCGACGGCATGGCGGCCGAGCTCCACGGTCTTGGCGATACGCTGGACGGCATCGAGGACCGTATCGTGCGCGATGCCTGGCACGGCGAGCGGCAGTCGCTGGTCGAGGCGCGCCGTCAACTGGTGGTCATCCACCGGCAGATGGCGACGCTCACAAACCTTTTTCGCCATCTCGACCATTCGCATCGCAATGAGCTGCCCGATCGGATCAATGACATGGCGACAAGGCTCTCGCACCGGGCACACACGCTCTATCACGACGGCGAGCAGTTGCAGGCACGCGCAAGGTTGCTGCAGGACGAGTTGATGGCCAAGCTGACAATGCAGTCCAACCAGCTGCTCTATGTGCTGTCGGTGATGACGGCGGTGCTATTGCCGATGACCATCATATCAGGCCTGTTCGGCATGAATGTCGGTGGCCTGCCCATGGTCAATACGCCGATGGGCTTCTGGGTGGTCTCGGCGGTTTCGATCGTGATCGCCGCGGCGACCTACATGTTCGTAAGGCGGCTCGGGCGGACGTAACGCCCCGACCCCTTTGTTTTCACGCAATTCCCAAGGGAACGCGACGCGCTTTTCCTGGAATGCCCATCACGCCGTAGCGCGAAGATCCTCGACGATGGTGCCGGCGGCAGCGACCTCCGCCTCATGGTCCGGCTCCCGCCAGGTCTCGGCGAGACCCGCCGCATACCATTCATGCATGGCCGGCAGGCCAAGCAATTGCGGGGGATAGGCTGCAGCTGCCCCTTCGAAAGACAGCCCATAGGATAGCACACGGAACGCCACCGGAGCAAAGAAGGCGTCGACGGCGGTAAAATGGCCGCCGGCAAGGAACGGCCCGCCGAACAGGGCAAGGCCATCGTTCCAGAGATCGCCCAAACGGAACAGATCCTGCTTCAGCGCGTCCGACATCGGCAACGGTTTCACCCGCAAGCCGCAATTCATCGGGCATGCGCCGCGCAAGGCCGTGAAACCAGAATGCATTTCGGCGGCGGCCGAGCGCGCCCAGGCTCGCGCCTTGGCCTCGGCAGGCCACACACCATGGTGGCGCTCGGCGAGATACTCGGCAATAGCGAGCGAATCCCAGACGGCCCAGCCGTCATCGACCAGGCAAGGCACGCGCCCGCTGGGCGAGAACGCCCGGTAGAGATCGAAACTGGGCCCGGTCGGAAACGGCGTCAATTGCTCCTCGAACGGAATGTCGAGGGTGCGCATCAGCACCCATGGCCGCAGCGACCATGACGAATAGTTCTTGTTGGCGATATGCAGCACGTACATCGAAAGGCTCCCTACTTCGGGGCCAACGCCACCGGGCGGATTTCACGGCCACGAAACATCGACCAGGAATACATCGCCAATGCCGCCCAGATCAGCGCGAAGGCAATTGCTTGCGTGGTGCCGAACGGCTCGTCGAAAATCAGCACGGCGATCAGGAACACCATGGTCGGTGCGATGTACTGCATGATGCCGATGGTGGAGAGGCGCAGAAGCTTGGCGCCGAAGGCGAACAGCAGCAGCGGCACCGAGGTGACTGGGCCGCAGCCGATGAGCAAAGCCATATCGGTGCCGTTGCTGGAGATGAAATGGTCCTGGCCGTTGACGACCAGGAAGACGATGTAGGCAAGCGCCGGCACCGACAGCAAAAGCACTTCGAGCAGAAAGCCCTGGCTCGGGCCGATCGGCAACGTCTTGCGGAAGAACCCATAGGCAGCGAAGGAAAAGGCCAGCGCCAGCGACACCCAAGGCAATTTGCCGGCATCGACGGTCAGAACGGCAACTGCGACCGCCGCCAGCAACACGGCCGCGATCTGCAGCCGGTCGAGCTTCTCGCCGAGCAACAACGCGCCGACGACGATGCTAACTAATGGGTTGATGTAGTATCCGAGCGCCGTCTCGACGGTGCGGTCGACCGAGATCGCCCAGACATAGATGGCCCAATTCACGGAGATCAGGGTCGCCGTCAACGCCGCCATGGCGATGCTGCGTGGTGAGCGGATTGCCGCCTTGAAATCGGCGGTCCGACCGGCCCAGACCAGCACCGCGGCGGCAATCGGCACCGACCAGACGATGCGGTGGGCGATCACCTCGATCAGCGGCAGATGCGCAACCGCCTTCATGTAGAAGGGCAACAGGCCCCATAGCAGATAAGCGCCGAGCGCGAGGAGAAAGCCGCTGCGGGCTTTGGAGTCGGCGTCGGGCTGGATCGTGTCGCTGGCCATGGCAACCGCTATGGCCCAGTGGGCCATCCAAAACCATCGCAAAATTATGATGGATCAATGGACTTCCGCTGATGGCTCAAGGGGCGGCGCAAGTTCCTCGCCCCACTTCGGGGGCGAGGAAACCCACGTCTTGCAACCCTACTCCGCCGCCACCAATCCCGCCATGTCGCGGTTCTTCATCAGCTTGTAGACGATCGAATCCATCAGCGCCTGGAAAGAGGCGTCGATTATGTTTTCCGACACGCCGACCGTCCACCAGCGTGCGCCGGTGCCGTCATGCGATTCGATCAGGACGCGAGTGATCGCCTCGGTGCCGCCATTGAGGATACGCACCTTGAAATCGGCGAGCTCCATGTCGGCGATCTCGCTCTGGAATTTGCCGAGGTCCTTGCGCAACGCGATGTCGAGCGCGTTGACCGGGCCGTGGCCTTCGGCCACCGACATCTTCTCCTCGCCCTCGACCATCACCTTGACGATGGCTTCGGAGACCGTCTTCAACTGGCCGTTGGCATCGAAGCGGCGCTCGACCATGCAGCGGAACGAAGTGACGTTGAAGAACTCCGGCAGGCCGTGCAGCATTTTGCGCGCCAACAGCTCGAAGGAGGCATCGGCGCCCTCATAGGCGTAGCCCTCGGCCTCGCGCTCCTTGACCACCGAGATCAGCGCATCGAGACGATGGTCGTCTCTGGGCACATCGATGCCGCGCCGCTTCAGCTCGGCGAGGAAATTGGCCTTGCCGCCCTGGTCCGAAACCATAACGCGGCGGCGGTTGCCTACCGCCTCGGGCGGCACATGTTCATAGGTCGCCGGCTCCTTGGCCAGTGCGGAGGCATGGATGCCGGCCTTGGTGGCGAAGGCCGAGGCGCCAACATAGGGCGCCTGCGCTTCCGGAGCACGGTTCAGCAATTCGTCGAAGGCGCGGGAAAGCCGGGATATCCCGGTCAGCGCCTCGGCCGAGATGCCGGTTTCAAACCGATCGGCGAAGGCCGGCTTCAGCGCCAGCGTCGGTACGATCGAGACCAGATTGGCGTTGCCGCAGCGCTCGCCGATGCCGTTCAGCGTGCCTTGGATCTGGCGCACGCCGGCCTCGACGGCGGCGAGCGAATTGGCCACCGCTTGGCCGGTGTCGTCATGGGCATGGATGCCGAGATGGCCGCCCGGAATACCTGAAACAATGACCTTGTCGACGATGGCGCGCACTTCCGAGGGCTGCGTGCCACCATTGGTGTCGCACAACACCACCCAGCGCGCGCCGGCATCATAGGCGGTCCTGGCGCAGGCCAGTGCGTAGTCCGGATTGGCCTTGAAGCCGTCGAAGAAATGCTCGCAATCGACCATCGCTTCCTTGCCGGCGGCAACAGCTGCTTCGACCGACGCGTTGATCGAGTCGAGGTTTTCCTCATTGGTGCAGCCGAGCGCGACGCGGACATGATAGTCCCAGCTCTTGGCGACGAAGCAGATGGCGTCGGACTTGGACTGCACGAGCGCTGCCAGGCCCGGGTCGTTGGATGCCGACACGCCTGCCCGCTTGGTCATGCCGAAGGCGACGAACTTTGCCTTCGCCGTGCGCTTCTGCTGGAAGAAGGCGGTGTCGGTCGGATTGGCGCCGGGATAGCCGCCTTCGACATAGTCCATGCCGAACTCATCGAGCAGCTTGGCAATCGCGATCTTGTCCTCGACGGAAAAGTCGATGCCCGGCGTCTGCTGGCCATCGCGGAGGGTTGTGTCGAAGAGATAGAGGCGTTGTTTGGTCATTGTTCTGTTGGCGCGCGAGCACCCCCCTCTGGCCTGCCGGCCATCTCCCCCTCAAGGGGGAAGATCGGCAGCTTTAGCGTCGGTTCGTTTCCTGCAGCGATGAAGATTTGCGAAAGCGCCGATGACAGCCAATCTCCCCCCTTGAGGGGGAGATGTCCGGCAGGACAGAGGGGGGTGCCACGCGCTGTCATTTCCCCGCAAACCCATCCGTCGCGCGTATCAGCCGATCCAGAATCCCCGGCTCCGAATAGGAATGGCCGGCGCCTTCGATGAGGTGGAAATCCGCCTTCGGCCAGGCCTTGTGCAGGGCCCAGGCATAGCGCGCCGGGCACGGCATGTCGTAGCGGCCGTGGACGATTGTGCCGGGAATATCCGCGAGCTTATGGGCATCGCGCAGAAGCTGCCCCTCCTCCAGCCAGCCGGCGTGGACGAAATAGTGGTTCTCGATGCGGGCAAAGGCGATGGCGAAGTCGTCCTCGCCGAACTTGTCGCTGGTCTCCGGCTCCGGTAGCAGCGTGATCGTCTCACCTTCCCACAGGCTCCAGGCAAGGGCGGCTTCCAGCTGCGCCTTGCCATCGGCGCCGACCAACCGCCTGCGGTAAGCGGCCATCATGTCGCCGCGCTCGGCCTCAGGAATTGGCGCCAGGAAACGCTCCCATTTGTCGGGGAACATCTCGGAGACGCCGAACTGATAGTACCATTCGAGTTCGGCGCGGGTCAGCGTGTAGATGCCGCGCACGACAAGCTCGCTGACGCGATTAGGATGCGTCTCGGCATAGGCCAGCGCCAGCGTCGAGCCCCACGAGCCGCCGAACACCAGCCATTTTTCGAAGCCGCACATCTCACGCAGCCGCTCGATGTCGGCAACCAGGTGCCAGGTGGTGTTGGCCTCGAGCGAGGCGTTGGGTGTCGATTTCCCGCAGCCGCGCTGGTCGAACAGGATGACGTCGTAAAGCTTCGGGTCGAACAATTGCCGATGTTTTGGCGAGAAGCCGCCGCCGGGACCGCCATGCAGGAAAACGGCCGGCTTGGCGCCCCTGGTTCCGGAGCGCTCCCAGTAGATATGATGGCCGTCGCCGACATCGAGCATGCCGGACTCGTACGCCTCGATCTCTGGATAAAGAGTACGAAGTTCACTGTTCATTTCATTGCTCATATCTTCAGGCCGTGCGCGGGCCAGTCCGTGGTTTCGTGGTCGGGATGCTGGAAGGAGATGATCTGCTCCTGGCGGGAGTAGAAATCCGGATCCTGATGCATGGGCTGGTCAAAGATCGTTTCCACCCAAGGCAATCGGACCGCGTAGTTGACCTGGATCTGCGGCGCCAGATCGGAGCGGTCGTCGAAGGCGCCGATGGCGATCTCCAGTGCGCCAGGTTGGCGATAGGTCAGCGGTGTACCGCAGCGGGCACAGAAGCCGCGATCGATGTTGACCGACGACTGGAAATAGGTGGGCTCCTCGCGCATCCATTCGACGCCATCCTTGGGCACTGTCACCAGCGCGCCGAAAAACGAACCGAACTGTTTCTGGCACATGCGGCAATGGCAGATGGACGCCCGGCCGAGCTTGCCCTTGATGCGGAAACGCACGGCACCGCACTGGCAGCCGCCGGTTCGAACTTCATCGGTCATGATTTTCCCTCTGGCGGCCGGTGTTCGGTGTCCCATTGTTCGGTGTCATGGTCGGGATGCTGGTAGGAGACGAGCTCGGCGAGATAAGGCGCCGACGACATGTCGGCCATAGTGTCCTCGCCCGGCAATTGCGGGATGGTATCGACATAGGGAAGTTTTGCCTCCGTGCCCCACTGGATCAGCGGCACGATATCAGCCGGATTGTCGAAGGCGCCGATGGCGAGGCCGATGCCGTCGGGCGCGGTAAAGGTCAGCGGCGTGCCGCAATTGGCGCAAAAGCCGCGATCGACATGGCTGGACGAGGCGAAATATTTCGGTTCGCCGCGCGTCCAGTCGAGTTTGGCGCCACGCACCGAGACCAGGGGCGCGTAAAATGAGCCGAACGCCTTCTGGCACATGCGGCAATGGCAGATCGAGGCGTCACCCAGCGCACCCTCGACGCGAAAGCGCACCGCGCCGCACTGGCAGCCACCGGTGTAGATCGGCCGGTTGTCGAGGCTCATGGCGTCTCACTCCGTTTCATAGTCATTCGGGCGCATGGCAGACGGCCTCGACATTGTTGCCGTCGGGATCCAAGACGAAGGCGCCGTAATAGTCCGGGTGATAATGCGGGCGCAGCCCCGGCCCGCCATTGTCCTTGCCGCCGGCGGCGAGCGCCGCGGCATGGAAGGCGTCGACCTCGGCGCGGCTGCGCGCGGTGAAGGCGACGTGCTGATGGGTCCTCGGCTTGTCATCGCTGGCCTGCAGCCAGAACACCGGCCGGTCGCGGCCATAGCCACCGACCTTGGCGCCGCCGGTATATTCCAGTGGCACCATGTAGATCAGCGAGGCGCCAAGCGGCGCTATCGCCTGGTCATAAAAGGCTTTCGACGCGTCGAAGTCGGCGACATTGATGCCGAGATGGTCGATCATGAAACAAGCTCCTCCCTTGCTGGCGCCGGCACGTCGGCGCCGGCCAAGCCGGCCCCGATGACGATGTGCTGGCAGGCATTGTCGATATCGCGGATGACGTCGTCCTTCCAGAAGCGCAGGATGGTCCAGCCCAGCGCTTCCAGCTTGGCGGTTCGCGCGGCGTCAGATGCTGATGCTTCGGCCTGAGCGTGCTGAGAACCGTCCAACTCGACGATCAGCTTTTTGATAGGGCAGGCGAAATCGACGATGTAACCGGCGATCGGCATCTGGCGCCGGAAGGCCAGTCCCATGAGCCGGTGGGCGCGTATCTCATTCCAGATTTTTAGTTCTGCCTCAGTCATGGCTTTGCGCATCTTGCGCGCGTTGCCGCGATTGATGGGAGATACGCGATAATGGTTCATCGCGAGGCACCCCCCTCTGTCCTACCGGACATCTCCCCCTCAGGGGGGGAGATCAGCAGTTTCAATGACGGCTCCAACCCTTGAACGTCGGCGATTGGCGAAAGCCGACGCGCCGTCCAATCTCCCCCCTTGAGGGGGAGATGTCCGGCAGGACAGAGGTGGGTGCCTAGCGCCACCCTCACCGCTTCACCTCCCACGTCGTCACGCGTTCGTTGGTGACAGGATCCTTGCCGTCCTTCAGCTGCACGCCTTGCTCCAGAAGCTCGTCGCGGATGCGGTCAGCTTCGGCCCAGTTTTTGGCGGCGATGAACTCCAGGCGCTGCGCGATCGACTTGGCAACGCTGTCCTCATCCACGGCGGCCGCGCCGATATCGAAGCCGAGGAACAACAGCGATGCCTTCAGCGATGCGGCCGCTTCGTTGCCCTCCGCGGCCTCACCGGCAAGCTGCGTGAGCTGCTGGAAGGCGGCATAGGTGGCGAGGTCGTCCGACAGCGCCGCCACAATCTCCGCCGGGACTTGCCCTGCCGACGGCGCCAGGTCAGCCGCGCGTTTCCATTTGCGCAGCGTGTTCTCGGCTTCCTCCAGCTTGCGCACGGAGAAATCGATCGGCTCGCGGTAATGCGTCATCAGCATCGCCAGACGCAGCACCTCGCCCGGCCATTTGCGGCCGCCGAAAGTTTCGGTCTCCAGCAGTTCGGCGATCGCGTAGAAATTGCCGACGCTCTTCGACATTTTCTGGCCCTCGACCTGCAGGAAGCCGTTGTGCATCCAGACATTGGCCATGACGTCGGTGCCGTGGGCGCAACGCGACTGGGCGATCTCGTTCTCATGGTGCGGGAAGATCAAATCGAGGCCGCCGCCATGAATGTCGAAGACATCGCCGAGATAGGCGGCCGACATGGCCGAGCATTCGATGTGCCAGCCCGGACGGCCCCTGCCCCACGGGCTGTCCCAGCCGGGCTCTTCCGGTGACGACAATTTCCACAGCACGAAATCGCCCGGGTTCTTCTTGTGAGCGTCGACGGCAATTCGCGCACCGGCCTGCTGTTCGTCGAGATTGCGCTTCGACAGCTCGCCATAATCCGGCATCGAGGCGGTGTCGAACAGCACTTCGCCGGCGGCGACATAGGCGTGGCCGCGTTCGATCAAACGTTCGATGAGGGTGATCATGTCAACCTTGCCGTCGGCGCGGCGCGCAACGAACTCGGTGGCGCGCGGCTCGACCGTAGGCGGCAAGCAACCGAGTGCGGCGACATCCTTGTGGTACTGGTCGGCGGTCTTTTCGGTGACGCGGCGGATCGCCTCGTTGAGCGTCAGGCTTCCCAACGCGATCTCGGCGCCGAAATCGCGCAGCGCGCGGGCGTTTATCTTGTCGTCGACATCCGTGATGTTGCGCACATACGTGACACCAGCCTCGCCATAGAGGTGACGCAGCAAACGGAACAGCACGTCGAAGACGATCGCCGGACGCGCATTGCCGATATGGGCAAAGTCGTAGACGGTCGGACCGCAGACATACATGCGCACATTCGACGGGTCGATCGGGACGAACACGTCCTTCGTCCGCGTTAGCGTGTTGTAGAGGCTGAGACCCTTCGATGCGTCAGACATGCGTGCCCTTCCGGTCCGTTAAGTTCTGGATGGAGCCTACCTGTGCCAAGGCACAAATCGGGCTCCAGCCTGCTGGCCGGGGCGTTTGTCCACTCTGGGGAAAGGTGAGGCGAAAACGTCCGGACCAGCGCGAAGCTAGCCAATAATGCAAATGCCACAAATGGCGGAAAACGTTTTCATCGGCGGCTTTATCGCCTTGGCCGGTGTTGCCGTCAAGTCGCAACTTCCGGCAAAAGCGTCGCTGGATCATAGGTCAGGAGCCGCTGAAACATTTTATTAAACATGTCGGCACAGTCATGAAACATTCGCCGGCTAGTCCACCATAGGTCACGATTCGGTCAGATTCGGCCGGCAAATGCAGACACGGAAATGTTACCAGGGAAGAGATCGATGTCACGAACCAAGCAGGAATCGAGCCGCGCCAAGCAACCGGCGCTCGCCAACCACTACCGTGCGATCGGCCCGGCCGCGATCGTCGCCGCCCTTCTCCATACCGCGAAGAATAAAAAGCCGGCGCCGAAAATCACTTCGCCCCGCGCTGCCTGAACAGGCATCGTGCCGGCCGCCGACAAGGCGTGCGCCGGAACGGAAGGCTGAGGCGCCCATAGCGCGCCTGAAAACAACAGCTCTTCCTATTGAGCAGGTTCTTCCCGAAGACCGGACCTGGCTTCTTGGGAGCGCGCTCTAAAACAGCGTCATCTGACTGTCGTCCGCGCCGGGCTTCTGGCGCCTGACCTTGCCGGGCTCGACGATGCCCATGTCCTGTATCTCCGGCCCGATGTTGGCGACCTTGTTGACGAGGTCGGAGACCGGAATTGCCTCGAAGAACTCGGGCAGCGCGGGCTTGAGCAGGTCGGCCACATCGCGCGGTTCGAGCGTGCGGCAGTCCAGCCAGCGGGCAAAATCTTCAGGCGCGATCACCACCGGCATCCGGTCATGGATATGGGCGAAGCCGGCATTGGCGTTGACGGTAAGAATGGCGCCGGTGTCCATTTCCGAACCGCCCGGCTCGGCATAGGTTTCGATCAGCCCGGCAAAGGCGATCACCCCGCCATGCCTCGGCCGTATCCAGTAGGGCTGGCCCTTCTTGCCGCTGCCGGATTGCTGCCACTCATAGAAGCCGGAGGCCGGCACCAAGGCACGGCGATGGCGCATGGCAGCTTTGAACGAGGCTTTTTCAATAGCGCCTTCCGAACGCGCGTTGATGAGCAGCGGAAATTCCCTGGTGTCCTTGACCCAGGTGGGGATCAGCCCCCAGCGCACCAGCATCGCCTGGCGATCCGGGAAATTCGAGCCCGGCATGCGCGGCGGCCCCGACAGCGCCATCAGCACCGGCTGCGTCGGCGCGATGTTGTAGCGGGCCGGAAAATCCTCCAGCTCCGCCAGGCCGAGCAAGGCGGCGGTCTGGTCCGGCGTGGCCGTCAGGGCAAAGCGTCCGCACATGGGAAAGCTCGATGAAATGATCCGATCGCGAAAGTGGCGATGGAACCGGCGTTGCGCAACCGCTAAAGCTCAATGCCGCCGGCCGGTCCACAAGGGTCTGGCCTCACATAGGCGAAAACGAGATCGATGAACGAGCAGCGCAAGACACTTCCCGCAGTCTCGGTCGCCGTCGTGCGCGGCAGGACGGTGCTGCTGGTCAAGCGGGCGCGGCCGCCGTCGCAGGGGCTTTATGCCTTTCCCGGCGGCAAGGTCGAGCCCGGAGAGACGCTGCAAGAAGCAGCAGTGCGCGAATTGCTGGAGGAAACCGGGCTGCGGGCGCAGGACTATCGTCCGCTTCGCGACATCCACATCGACGGCAGCGGCGAGAATCACCCGGTCGACTATCTGCTGACCGTGTTCGGCGCCGTTTATGCCGGCGGCGAAGCGACGGCCAGCGACGATGCCGAGACCGCCGCCTTCTATAGTCTTGATGAAATGGCGACGCTGCCGCTCGCGGGTGACGTCATGGAGGTGGCTGAAGAGCTTTTGGCCTGAAGCAGGCCCATATCTGCCGCTCCGAGAATCGCCTTGCAGGCGACAAAATGTTTCGTCAGATAGACTTATGACCCGCACCTCGCTGTTCCTTGCCGCATGCATCGCCACCGCCACGGCTTTTGCCGTGCAGCCGGCGCTGGCCGCCGAGTCGCCGTTCGAGCCCGGGCTGATGCGACTGGCCGAGGTGCTGGGGTCGCTGCATTTCCTGCGCAATCTGTGCGGCGAAAAGGGCGACCAGTGGCGCACCGAGATGGAAAAGCTGATCGATTCGGAAAATCCCGATCCGGAGCGGCGTGCCCGCTTCATCGCCAGCTTCAACCGCGGTTACCGTTCCTTCGGCGGCACCTATACCCAATGCACGCCGTCAGCGACCGAAGCCATCAGCCGCTACATGAAGGAAGGCGAGACGCTGTCGCGCGACATCGCCTCGCGTTACGGCAACTGACGAGCGCCAGACGGCGTTTAGCGAACGCCTTTTCGAGCACCCGCCTTGTATCCACGGCACGTTGATGCAATCTTGGTGTTGCACTTGCGCAACAGTATTAACGAAACGTTAGCGCGCGAATGCGGAATTAACTCAAACTGAAGGTTTTCATCCCGCTCACCGGTCTAATCGGCTAAGTTTGAATCGGACCGAACGCAGGCGACGAAGTTTGTAAAGACGATCAAAAAAATGTCGTATTTACAGATACTTACTTAGCCTGCGTGAGATAGGGGCAGCCCAAGCCGGATCCGACCCGTCGGACCGCCGCTTGAAAAGGTGGACATCGCAAATGGAACATGGCGTCAACGACATCGACGCGCTGGTCAGGGAAGAAAAGCGCCTGACCGCGGTGGAAAGCCATAGCGAGGCCTGGGCGGAAGGTCTGTCGGCCGGCATAGAACCTGAAATCATCGCCGAGGCAGCGCTTGAAACCGCGTTCGGCGAGATGCTGCGAGCCAATGGCGAAACCTCGGCCCTTGCCCTGCTCGATCGCATGCGTGAAAAGGTGATCGCCGGCGCCTTCGAGCCGGAGCGGTTTCGGCACTAGGCGTCGCGCGTCTCAGAGGGTGCATCGCCAGCTTACCGGTTCTTTGACGACGGCGCGCCGTTTGGGCATCATGCCTGAACAGCCTAGGCCCAAGGAGAGGCAAGCGGTGAATTTTTCGATGTCAGGCCGGCCTCGCGGCGTGGTCCTCAGCATCTGGCTTGCCGCCTCTTGCGCCGCGGTTCCGCTGGCGCTTGTCCTGACCAGCAACCCTGCCTATGCGCTGAGCGAGATCAAGCGCGAGGAGCTTCCAGCTCCTGCCGGGCCACCAGCCAATGGTGAGACGGCGCCGTCGGAAAATTCAGTGCCAATGCCCGATCTGCCCGGCACGGCGCCACCGGCCGCTAGCCAGCCGAAATCGCCCACGGAGCCCGAACAAAGCCAACCGGAAGCCCCCGCCAACGATGGCGGCGTGGCCAACCCGCGTGCCGATCCAGAAGCGCCGGTGCCCGAAGTCGTCTATGACCTTTCCAAATTGCCCGAGCCCGTCAGGCGCATGCGCGATCTGATGGTCGAGGCCTGCGTAAGCGGCGACATCGAGAAGCTGCGGCCGCTGATCGGCAAGGGCGACACCATGACCCAATTGTCGCTGGGCGAAATCGAGGGCGACCCGATCGCCTTCCTGAAAGGGCTATCGGGCGACAAGGAAGGTCAGGAAATCCTCGCTATCCTGGAAGAGGTGCTCAATGCCGGCTATGTCCATGTAGACGTCGGCACACCGCAGGAACTCTATGTCTGGCCATATTTCTTCGCCCTGCCGCTGGACAAGCTCAACGCCAGGCAGCGGGTCGAACTGTTCAAGATCGTCACCGCCGGCGACTATGACGACATGAAGCAGTTCGGCGCCTACATCTTCTACCGCGTCGGCATCACGCCGGCCGGGCAGTGGACATTCTTCGTCGCCGGGGATTGAACGGCGATTCCCCTGGGATGGCTACTGGCTAGGGCTAGAAAGCTCGAGGCCTGTGTCAGGCCATATGCGGATACCTTCATTTCGAAGGGCCGAAATCGCTTCGACCGCCGCGTTGGGATCCATTTGCAGCACCTCGGCGGCATGCCGCAATTCTTCCTTGTCCCGCAGCCTGTTTACCACCCAAGCCACCTTGCGCTCGATATCCACGCCATAGGCCGCCTTCGCCTTGCCAACAGCGTCGCTCGGGATTTCCTTATAGATGCCAACCAGCACTCCAAGATCGATGGCATCGCGATATGCAATTGCACGGTCCTGACATCGATCCGCGTTCGCCAGCAACTTCTCGGCAAACATATCCGCCGGGACCAGGGCGGATACATTCAGATCGTCGTCGAAATGGCCTCGCAGTTTTATGCGGCCTTCGCGGATGACTTCAAACTTGATCGTTTGGCCTTTCAACCGCACGATCGTCCGCAAGCCATATTGATCGATCTGGAAGTCCCGAACAGCCTCGACCGGCTCAGGAAAGAATGCTCTGACGCCACGTTCGGCTGCGGAGGTCCGCAATTCGCGATAGCCATCACTGTCCGCACACAGGAAGTCCACATCCAGTGAGCGGCGATATTCCCCGAATTTCATAACGATCGCAGTGCCACCGCCGAACCAGCACTGGTTTGCGGTCAGGAAATGGCGATCCATCAATCCGAGCGCTTCGGCAATGATCTGGTGCTCGGGCCTCTTGAATTCCATCATGACGCTCGCGGTGTGTCCTGTTGATATTCCGGCTGCGAGGAACGATCAGGTGAGGGAAATCAGCCGGCGGTCAAGAGCACGCCGTGACCGAATTTGTCTGCCAAACTTTGGATAAGCATCTTCTCACGCACAGTAAGACGCTTTTGATCGACAAACCGCCAATTACGCTCATACAGCGCAAATGCCTCTTCGGCCGGAATCGGGCGTGCCGCATCGCGGTTCCAGGCGAGCGCCTGGAGCTCCGGAAACTCCGCAGGGACAATCATGGGCGCGATATCTGCGTTCATAATGCCCTTAACGTAGTGGATAGCGCTTAAAAAATCCAACGCAGCAAGAAACCGCTAAGCCGGCAGCGCCTCGGAAAACTCTACCGGCCTGCCCTGCCCGGGCGTGACGATCTCGCCTTCCCACATCACGCGACGACCGCGCACGATGGTGCCGATCGGCCAGCCGGTGACTTCCTTGCCGTCATAGGGCGTCCAGCCGGCCTTGGAGCCGGCTTGCGCATTGGTGATGGTCTCGCGCCGCTGGAGGTCGACAATGGTGAAATCGGCGTCATAGCCTGCGGCGATACGGCCTTTCCGGGCCATGCCGAAGATGCGCTGTGGGCCATGGCTGGAGAGGTCGACGAAGCGCTGCAGGGTCAGCCGGCCTGAATTGACGTGGTCGAGCATGATCGGCACCAGCGTCTGCACCCCGGTCATCCCCGACGGTGAGGCCGGATAGGGCTTTGCCTTTTCGGCCAGCGTGTGGGGGGCGTGGTCGGAGCCGAGCACATCGACGATGCCTTGCGCAATGCCGTGCCAGACGCCGTCGCGATGGCGGGCCGCGCGAACCGGCGGATTCATCTGGATCAGCGTGCCCAGCCGCGCATAGTCGTCGGCGGTGAGCGTCAAATGGTGCGGCGTCGCCTCGCAGGTGGCGACATCCTTGTGCTGTTCGAGGAACACGATCTCTTCGGCAGTGGAGATGTGCAGGACATGGATGCGGGCGCGGGTGCTGCGCGCGATGCGCACCAGCCGCTCGGTGCAGCGCAAGGCCGCGATCTCGTCGCGCCAGACGGGATGCGATGACGGGTCGCCCTCGACGCGCAGGCCCAGGCGCTCGCGCAGCCGGAACTCGTCCTCCGAGTGAAAGGCGGCACGGCGGCGGGTGTTGCGCAGGATCGATGCGACACCCTCGTCGTCCTCGACCAGCAGATCGCCGGTGGACGAGCCCATGAACACCTTTATCCCGGCAGCACCGGGCAGCCGCTCGAGCTCACCGACATCATCGGCATTCTCGCGCGTGCCGCCAACCCAGAAGGCGAAGTCGCAATGCATCCGGCTGGTGGCGCGGCGCACCTTGTCGGCAAGCGCCGCCTCGCTGGTGGTCAGCGGATTGGTGTTGGGCATTTCGAAGACGGCGGTGACCCCGCCCAGAACAGCGGCGCGAGATCCACTCTCGAGATCTTCCTTGTGCTCCAGCCCCGGCTCGCGAAAATGCACCTGGCTGTCAACGACGCCGGGCAGGACGTGCAGCCCGCGACAGTCGATCGCTTCGCCGGCCGAAGCTTGGCGAAGATCGCCCATTGCGACGATGCGACCACCCTTGACGCCGACATCGCGCGCGCCCTCGCCATCATGGTTGACCACCGTGCCGCCTGTCAGGATGAGGTCGTAGGTGGTGGCCATGGGCGTTCGGTCTCTTGCGGGGGGAGTATCGTCGGCTTACGTAAAGGCCGACCGTTTTGCAAGATCAGGTTCTTTGCCGCCCATGCCTTTTGCCCTGCTCAAAGACCGCGCTCTCATTTCTGTGTCAGGCCCGGATGCCGAGCATTTTTTGCAGAACATCCTCACCACCGACCTCGACACGCTGGGCGCCGGTGCGGCAAAACCCGGTGCGCTGCTTTCGCCGCAAGGCAAGATCCTGTTTGATTTCCTGATCTCGCGTAGCGGCGAGGACGGATTCCGGCTGGATTGCCGTGCCGACGTCGCAGACGACTTCCTGCGCCGGCTGATGCTTTACAAGCTGCGCGCCAAGGCCGAGATCGCGAAGCAGGATCAAGTGCTTGTGACGGTTGCGTGGGGCGATGATTCAAGCGCCTCACCTTCTGATTCAACGACACTTGCCGATGCCCGCTTCCGCGATGTGGTTGTGAGCCGTTTCTATGGCGGCGCATCCGCAGGTGGCGACCCGGCTGCGTGGAAGGCGCTCCGCATCGCCAAAGGCATTGCCGAAAGCGGTTCCGATTATCAGCTCGGCGATGCCTTCCCTCACGACGTGCTGCTCGACGAGACCGGCGGCGTCGGCTTCAAGAAAGGCTGCTATGTCGGCCAGGAAGTGGTCTCGCGCATGCAGCATCGCGGCACCGCCAGGCGCCGCGTGCTGATCGTTTCGGCCGACCGCGCCTTACCCGCGCCCGGCACGGAGCTGACGGTTGCGGGGCGGCCGGTCGGCACGCTCGGCTCGACCGCGGGCACGGCCGGCCTCGCCATTGCCCGCATCGACCGGGTCAAGGCGGCGCTCGACGCTGGCCAGCCGGTACTGGCCGGTGATGTCACCGTCTCACTCGCCATCCCGTCCTGGGCGAAGTTCAGCTTTCCCAGGGAAGCCATCGGCGCGGAGGACGCCTGATGGCTGCCGATCGCGTCGGAGCGCCACCCCGCGCGTGGCAGCGCATGCTGTCGGGACGGCGGCTCGACCTGCTCGACCCCTCGCCGCTCGACATCGAAATCTCCGACATCGCCCACGGGCTTGCCCGAGTCGCCCGCTGGAACGGCCAGACCCGCGGCGATCACGCCTTTTCGGTCGCCCAGCATTCGCTGCTGGTCGAGGCGCTGTTCAGCGAGTTGCAGCCGGGCGCGTCGGCCAATGCGCGGCTGGCAGCACTGCTGCATGACGCGCCGGAATATGTCATCGGCGATATGATCTCGCCGTTCAAATCGGTGATGGGCGGCTCCTACAAGGAGTGCGAGCTGCGCCTCCAGCGCGCCATCCATCAGCGCTTTTCGCTGCCGCCCGAACTCGGCGTCGGCTTGCGCAAGGAGATCAAGCGCGCCGACCAGATCGCGGCCTATTACGAGGCGACGCTGCTTGCCGGTTTCTCCACCGCGGAAGCAACCGAGTTCTTCGGCCGGCCGCGCGGCTTCAATGCCGACCGCTTCGACTTTAAGCCGCACTCGGTGACCTCGGCGCAAGCTGCCTTCCTCAAACGCTACGCAACGCTTGAAAAGCAACGCCAGGCAACGGTTGCCGTGCATTCGGCGCAGTGAACATACGCTAAATTAACCAGCGGTAACCACAGTACCGGGTTTCGATCACGGTCAGCAGGCACGCCTCATGTCCGTTGCGCACGTCAAGGGTGGTTCGCCCGTCCGCAGACGGGGAGCCGGAGGCGTCGCCGCGCCACGGCAGATCGCCGACGAACTGCGCCACCAGAACGAGCGCTTTTCGGCGGCCGTCGAGAATATGTCGCACGGGCTGTGCATGTTCGACGCCGACGAGCGGATGATCATCTGCAACGGCAACTATATCAGCATCTTCTCCCTCGACGCGAAGATCGTGCGGCCCGGCATCGCGTTCCTGGACATTCTAAAGCACAGCGTCGACATCGGTGTCGCCTCACAGAGCGCCGAAGACCTGTATGCCATCCGCAAGCCCTATATCGAGCGCGCGCAAGCCTCGACCTACGAGGAAATACTGTCGGACGGACGCATCGTTTCCATCACGCACCGGCCGCTGGCCTCAGGCGGCTGGGTGTCGATCTATGAGGACATTACGGAGCAAAGGCGGGCCGAGCAGGAACTGAAGGAGCAGCACCGCCGCTTCGATGCGGCGCTCGCCAACATGTCGCAAGGCCTGTTGATGTACGACGCCGAAGGCACGCTGATCGTGCGCAACCAGCGCTTCCTCGACCTCTACAAGGTCACGCCTGACGACTTCCCGCTCGGCATGAGCCAGCGCGCCCTGCTCGAACAGATGGTGCGACTGCGCATCTATCCGTCGATGGACATCGACGGCGAGATCGCCAACACCAGAGCCAGCCTGCAGGCCGGTGAGGAGCGTTCGACCGACCGCAGCCTTGCCGATGGCCGAACGCTGCTGGTTGCGCGCCGGCCGCTTACCGGTGGCGGCTGGGTGGCGACCTTCGAAGACATCACCGAGCGCCGGCGCGCCGAAGAGCGCATGAGCCACCTTGCCCATTACGACACGCTGACCGACCTGCCCAACCGCTCGATGTTTCGCGAACGGCTCGACCAGGCGATGGCCGGCGATACACCGTTGGCGATCTTCTCGCTCGACCTCGATCGCTTCAAGGCCGTTAACGACACCTGGGGACACCCGGCCGGTGACTGGCTGCTGAAATGCGTGGCGGAGCGGTTGCGGCACAGCCTGCGCAGCGACACCGATGTGGTCGCCCGCCTCGGTGGCGACGAGTTCGCCATCCTGCAGTTCAATCCCAAAGGCGCCACCGATGCGGAACAACTGGCAAAACGCATCGTCGCTGTCGTCAGCCAGCCGTTTCGCGACAAGGGCCGCGACATGCATGTCGGCATCAGCCTTGGCATCGCGCTGTATCCCGGTGACGGCAAGGACGCCGACACGCTTTTGAAGAACGCCGACATGGCGCTTTACAGCGGCAAGAGCGAAGGCCGCAACGTCTACCGCTTTTTCGAGCCCGGCATGGATGCCTTGGTGCGGGCGCGCCTGGCGCTCGAAACCGATCTCGAGACGGCACTGAAACGGCGGGAGTTCGTGCTGGAGTTCCAGCCGATCACCAACATCGCGTCGGGCAAGATCGTCGGCGCCGAATCGTTGATGCGGTGGAATTCACCGACGCGCGGCCTGGTGGCGCCCGACAATTTCATCGCAGCCGCCGAAGACAGCGGGCTGATCATTCCGCTGGGCGAATGGGCGCTGAAACAGGCCTGCAGTGTGGCCGCCGGCTGGCCGCCTGGAATGCGCATCGCCGTCAATGTCTCGGCAGTGCAGATCAGAAGCGCCGACTTTGCCCGCAGCGTGATTTCGGCGCTGGCCGTTTCCGGTGTGCCGGCCAGCCGGCTCGAACTGGAAATCACCGAGACCGTGCTGATGGATGAGAGCGAGACGGTGCTGAAGACGCTGAGGCAGCTGCGCGAACTCGGTATCCGCATCGCGCTCGACGATTTCGGCACCGGCTATTCGTCGCTCGGCTATCTCAGGCGTTTTCCCGTCGACAAGATCAAGATCGACCGCTCCTTCATCCACGATATCGACAACAAGGACACGGCGGCGATCGTGCGCACGATCATCGGGCTTGGTGCCGAACTTGGCATCACCGTCACCGCCGAAGGCGTCGAGACCGAAGCGCAGCTCGACATATTGCGCAAGGCTAGCTGCGTCGAGGCGCAGGGCTTTCTGATCGGCATGCCGTCAAAGGCCGCCGACATGGCTCGACTTCTCAAGACGAGGGCAGCGTCCCGGCGCGCCTGAACATCCCCGGCGTCATTCCATGCGCGGCGCGGAAGGTGCGCGAGAGATGGCTTTGGTCGGAGAAGCCGGCCGCAAAGGCGGCACCGGCGAGATCTGAACCTTGCCGGATCAGCAGATCGGCACGGCGCAGCCTGCGGTCACGGATGAAGGCAGCAGGGGTGAGACCCAGCACTTTCCTGAAATCGCGGATAACTTGAAAGCGCGTCACGCCTGCGGCTTCAGCGAGCCGCTGCAAATCGAGGCCCGAGTTCAGATGGTCTTCGATGACCTGTTCATAGACCCGGAGCCGGCTTTTCGATCCGAAGCTTTCGACCGCCTCGCGCCGCCGGCCGCCCCAATCGCCATGGCGCAGGATGAGCTTGCGCAAGGCGATCAGCATGGATGTTTCGGCGCTCGTGGCATCACCCAATGTCGAAGCCAAGTGCGCGACGCCTACTGCCTGGACGAGATCGGCATCATCTACGATCGCTTGTGAAAACAACGGCGGGCGATCCTGCCCGAGTTCGTCCGCGATCGCACCCACGAGCGAGGCCGAGGGATAGAAGGTGCGGTAAGCCCAGCCCTGGTCGGCGCCCGCCTCGCCGTCATGCCATATCTCCGGATTGACGAGCAGAACCGTGCCCGACGGCGCGAGGACAGTCTCGTTGCCGATGCGGACACGCTCGCACCCTTGCGTGATCAGGGCGACGACATAGGTGGGGTGCGTGTGCAGCTGGTAGCGATGCCGCGTGAAGCGCGCCTTGAGCATGCCAAGATCGCGAAAGCGCGGATGACGCCAGAACTGCGTCGTCTCCTGAGGCTGTTGAATTCCAGACACGGTCAATCCTGTTCAAGACGCCGCCGGCGCAAATCCTCTACGTGCTGGCATCGACAAGGCCGAATTTACGATAGCCGGCAAGGAGAGCGCAATGCTGCACAACGACCCCATCGCCGCCCTAACCCCGCAGGTGGTGGAATGGCGGCATCACATCCACGCCAACCCCGAACTCGGTTTCCAGGAGTATGAGACCGCGCGCTTCGTTGCCGACAAGCTGCGCACCTTCGGGCTCGACGAGGTTCATGAAGGCATAGGCGGCACCGGCGTCGTCGGCGTTCTCAGGGGACAGCCAGGCGTGCGCGCCATCGGGCTTCGGGCCGAACTCGATGCCTTGCCCGTGCTGGAAAAGACCGGACTGTCCTACGCGTCGAAAAAAGACGGCGTGATGCATGCCTGCGGCCACGACGGGCACACCGCGATGCTGCTCGGCGCCGCCAAGCTGCTCGCCGACAACAGAGCCTTCGACGGCACCGTCTGTTTCATCTTCCAGCCGGCGGAAGAAAATGAAGGCGGCGCCATGCGGATGATCGAGGACGGACTGTTCGAGCGCTTCCCCGTGGAAGCCGTCTACGCCGTCCACAACTGGCCGGGGCTGCCGCTCGGAAAGATCGCGGCCCGTGCCGGGTCGATGATGGCGGCCGTCGACACTTTCGAACTGAACTTTGAGGGGACCGGCGCGCATGCCGCCATGCCGCAGCTAGGCGACGATCCCGTGCTCGCGGCCGGCGCCTTCGTTCAAGCCGTGCAGCGCATCGTCAGCCGTTCGGTCGACCCGCAAATGGCGCTGGTCGTTTCGATCACCCAGATCCATGGCGGCAATGTCGGCAACATCGTGCCGGGCAAGGTCTGGCTGCAGGGAACCTGCCGCTTCTTCGAGCCCACTTTGTCGGACCATTGCGAAAGGCTGATCGGCGACATCGCGCAAGGCACTGCCTCGGCGCATGCACTCACCGCCAAGCTCGCCTACAAGAAAGGCTACCCGCCGCTGGTCAACACGTCGGCTGCCACTGACCGGGCCGTCCAGGCGGCAACCGCGGTTGTCGGCCGCGAGCAGGTCGAGACCGCATTCAACCCGAGCCTCGGCTGCGAGGATTTTGCCTACATGGTCCGCGAAGCCGGCGGCTGCTATGCCTGGGTCGGCGCAGGAGCGGTCAGACTGGGCGAAGGGCTGCACGGCGATCGCTATGTCTTCAACGACGCCATCGTCCCCACCGTGCTCCGCTATTTCGTCACGCTCGTTGAGCAGACGCTACGCTGACGGCCGAGCGCCTCAGCGCAAGGTCTCGACGTATTTCTCGTGGAAGCTGACATAGCCGGGTTCGACGACTTTGAGATGGCGCTCGATCAGCTGGTGGAAGGCCGGCAGCTGATGGAAGGGCACGCCGGGATAGGCGTGGTGCTCGGCGTGATACGGCATGTTCCAGGCGACTTTGCGCACCAGCCAGTTGGTCAGCGTGGTGCGGGTGTTTTCCAGCATGTTGGCGACAAGCGGGCAGCGGCCATGCTCGGCCAGCAGATAGAGCCTGAGGAAGGGCTGGCCGAGCAGCGCCGGCACGATCCAGACATAGAGCAGTACACTTGCCTCGAACCACAGGGCTAGCGCGGCGACCACGACATAGAAAGCGATCATGGCGCGGGCTTCAGTGCGCACCTTGGGCAGGCCTTTCGGCGGCACGTAGCTGTCGTGGCAGCCGCCAATCGCGTTGGTGTAGAGTGTCTGCAAATGCCCCCACCACACCGGCAGGCCCGAGACGTGGACGATGTATTGCCGCATCGTCTCCGGTTTCGGGAAGGCGAGTTCCGGATCGTTCTCGGGATCCTGGGTGAAACGGTGATGGGCGAAGTGGAAATAGCGAAACCAGTCGGCGGGCAGCGCGATCGCCAGGCTGCAGACCCTTGCGGCGGCATCGTTGAGCCACTGCGTCTCGAACGCCGTCCTGTGCACCGTCTCATGCAGCAGCGTGAACAGGAAGACGATAAGAATGCCTTGCGGCAACATCAACAGCGGCCAGTACGACACCTTGGCCGCAATCAGCCCGCCGATAGCCACAATCGCGCCGAGATGGAAGGCGAGTTGGACCAGACCCGGCCCGTCCGACTTGCCGGTCAGGCGGCTGCGCTGCTCATTGGTCAGGAACGCGATGACGTCGCGATGGTCTCTGGGTTCAAACTGGGCCGATACGGTCATGGCGCCAAGCTACTCGAATAAGAAAGCTTTCGAAAGACGAGGATTTCTGCGACACAGATAAGCTGACCTTACCTATCGGATCACCCAATGACCGCGCTTCCTTCGCTGAGAGGACTTCAAGCCTTCGAGGCGGCGGCGCGCTCGGGGAGTTTCGCCGCAGCGGCGGATGAGCTCTCGATCTCGGCGGCTGCGGTCAGCCAGCTCATTCGCACCGTCGAGGAGCAGATGGGTCGAAAACTGTTCCATCGCGTCAACCGCCGCGTGGTGCTGACGGAAGCCGGCGTCGAGATGCTGCCCCGGCTGACCCTGGCTTTTCGGGAGATCGGCAGCATCGCGCGTGGCAGCGATGCCTTCCGCCCGCGGCTTGTCGTATCGGTGCCGCCGTCCATGGCGATGGGCTGGCTTTCCGAACGCCTCGCCGGCTTTGTCGCCAGCCACGGCGCCGTCGACATATCCCTGCGCGGCGATGACGATCCGGTGCCGTTCGACCGCGAACTGATCGACATCCGGCTGTCCTTCGGCCCGCACTATCGTGAACACCCGAGCGAGGAGATCGTCAGGGACGCCGTCTACCCCGTCTGCGCGCCAGAACTCACCGCCAAAACCGACAGCCTCGCCGGCCTGCCACTGATTCACACCGACTGGGGACCGACCGGCGCGTCGTTTCCGTCTTGGCGCACATGGTTCGAGGCGGCGGGCATAGAGCCCGGCCGCACAGTGCAGCGCGGCCTGTCGGCGAACTCGTCGCGGGCAGCGCTCGACCTTGCCATTTCAGGGCTGGGCGTGGCGCTGGCGCAAGGCATTTATTGCGCCGGGGCGCTGGAAGAGGGCCGTTTGGTCCGGGCTAATGCCCTATCGATCGCGCTGCGTCAGCCATATTGCCTGACGATCCCGGAACGCAGTGCAAGGCGCGACCTGGTGGCGGCGTTTCGCAATTGGCTGATTGAGGAATGCCGGCGGTCGGTGGGTTCGCCGGTGCTCCTATGATGGTCAGCAGCGTCAGAGATGCGCAGCCAGCGCCGCTGTCATGTCCTTGTTCGTCGCCACGGGAATGATCTCGAACTCCACCAGGTCAGACCATTCGATGACCCAGCGCTGCAGCAGAGTGACGTCATCGGCCTCGACCAGCAGGAAGCAGCGGCTCATATCAGCCGCGATCCAGGAGTGGTGCACGACAAGCGCGTCCGGCTTCAATCTGCCGCGCTCGCCGAAACGGCGGTAGATCTCCTTGCGGTCGCAGCCGGTGAAATCCTCGATGACGATGAACTGCATTTTTCCCGCTCGGTTGAATTACCGCCCGGGACGGCAAACTAACGCCCGGGACGGTCCAGCCGCTCCAGGAACCATTGCGTCAGCCGCACCCAGACTTCGTCCTTTTCGCCGGAATCCTCCCAGCCATGGTCGAGGTTCGGATTGTCGTTGACCTCGATGACGAAGACGCCATCCTTGGTTTCCTTGAGATCGACGCCGTAAAGCCCGTCGCCGATGCAGCGCGCCGCCTTCACCGCGGTGTCGACGACATGCGGCGGCGTCTCTTTCAGCGTGAAGGTCTTGATGCCGCCCTGGTCGGGCTTGCCGCTGGCCTTGTGGTTGACGATCTGCCAGTGTTTTTTCGCCATCAGATAATGCACGGCAAACAGCGGCTGCCCGCCGAGCACGCCGACGCGCCAGTCATATTCGGTCGGGATGAATTTCTGCGCGATCAGGAGATCGGAATCCTCCAGCCACTCGGTGGCGAGCGTCTTCAGTTCTTCGAAGTTGCCGCATTTCTTGACGCCGCGCGAGAACGATGAATCCGGGATCTTCAGCACCAGCGGAAAGCCCAGCGTCTGCGCCGCCAGTTCGAGGTCCGAGGTGCCGGCTATCATCACCGTCGGCGGCACCGGCACCTTGTTGTAGGCCATCAGTTCGTTGAGATAGACCTTGTTGGTGCAGCGGATCATCGACAGCGGGTCGTCGATCACCGGCATGCCTTCCTGCTGGGCGCGGCGCGCGAAGCGGTAGGTGTGGTTTGAGATCGAGGTGGTCTCGCGGATGAACAGCGCGTCGTAATTGGCGAGCTTGGCCAGGTCCTTCCTGGTGATCGGCTCGATTTCGACGCCCATCTTTTCGGCGATCTTGGCCCAGTAACGCAGCGAGGAAATCTCCGACGGCGGCAGTTCCTCATGCGGATCGACCAGCGTGGCGAAGGTGTAGCGTGCCGGCGTGCGGCCCTTGGTGTCGCGCCACTCGCGGTTGGTGTACGTCTCGAGCGCCTGCACGAATAAGGCTTCTTCCTCCTCGGCCATCCTGGCCAGCGGCAGGAAGCCGATCTTGCGGATCGAAGCCCATTCGGCGCTGTCCTTGATGTGAACCTCAAGCGCCGGAGCGCGGAACCAGTCGAACAACAGCTTGGCGAAGCGGTCCCAGACCTTCGACGGTCCGATGCCGAAGAAGATGCAGATTTTTTGCGGGAAAACGCCTCCGAGATCCTTGCGGCACTTGTTGAGCGCCAGCTCCAGTTCCGGCAGCGCGTGCTCGTAGAGCTTGCGCTCGGACAGGTCGATCATCGTCTCGACCGTCGGGATGACCTTGTGGCCGCGCGAACCGGCGAGCAGAGAGGCATAATAGCCGCGGCTCTGGTAGGCGTAATTGTTCGACAGGTTGATGACCTTCGGCTGCTGGCCGCGAAACAGCGCCGGATGCGCAAGATAGTCACGGTTGGTGATGATCTTGTGCGGCGTCGCCGCCGGGTCGAGATCGTTCTGACGGCCGGTGAGGATGACCCAGGTCATTGTTATCAGCGTTTCCCAAGAGTGATGGCAGCACGCAGTCCGTCGCGGCCGAATTGCGCCATGTTCATGAAGATGCCGTGCGGCACGGGAATGTTGGCGGCATCGAGGATGGTCTCCTGTCTTTCGTCCTCGACCCAGGGATCGTGGATCAGGATGTGGTCGCCATCGTCGCCGATAGCCAGCACCCAATGCGGCACCTTCTTGCCGAACATCAGGAAGCCGCTGATCAGCACCAGCACCAGTTTTCCCTGAGCCAGGGCGCCGCGGATATCGTCGATGGTGAATGGACGGAAATTCACCGGGATGCCGTAAAGTTCCGCGCGGCGGCGAAAGTCCACCTGGGCAAGTTCCATCACCCGGCGCTTGTCGTCGCTGCGCACCGATTGCAAGAACAGCGCGCCATAGAAGGACACGAAGATTTCCGCCGCAAGCCCGCTTTCGTAGCCGGAAACCGCAAGGCCGAAGGGCTCGCAGCCGCCTGGGCCGGACATCATGAACACGGTCGTTGCCTCGCGCCATAGGCGGATTTCCATGACCGGATCGGGCACGAAGCCGGAATCGAAATTGGCCATCGCCATCATCAGGCAGCATGGACCGCAGGTGAACTCGCAGGTCTGCTGGTAGAATGGGACCTTGGTGGCGACCGGAATATCGCCGCGCAAGGTCTTTTCGTAGCGCAGCGCGGTGGCGCCATCCTCGTAATAGTGAGGCTCGCGACCGATCTTGCGGTAGCCGCTCTGCTCATAGATGCCAATGGCGCGAAGATTGTCCTCGCGCACTTCGAGACGCAACATCATGCGGTCGTGCTCGAAGGCAGCTTCTTCGGCCGCTGCAAGCAGCATGCGGCCAAAGCCGCGGCCGCTGAAAAACGGGCTGGTGGCAAGCGAATAGAGCCGGGCGACGCCGCTGCCCTTGCGAAACAGCACGATGGCGTAGCCGGCGACACGACCATCGCTTTCGGCGACCAGCATCTCGGCTGTCTCGCGTTCGATCAACAAGCGGAAGGAGCGCCGGGAAATGCGGTCACTGGAAAAGACCGCCTTCTCGATGGCGGCGAGGTCATCGACGTCGGACGCGCGGGCCTTGCGAATCTCGGCAGGCATGCGGGTTTGGAAAACCTCGATTGGGTGGAGGAAAAGACCGCAGTCAAAAACGTCGCAAACATCAGCCGAAACGCCGATATCCATCAAGCGCTATCGCACTTCGAATAGGGCCGAATTGTGACACTTTCTACCCCGGCGCATTCCCGAAACGGAATGCGCTTAACTGGCGATACCAGCCAGAAGCTGACCGTAGGCCCGCTTGGCGACCGCAGCCAGTTGCTCGCGCGGCAGCGAGCCGACGACGGCGCAGGCATAGCCCTTGTCCAGCCAGTAGACCGCCTCGGGGCCGTCGGCCTCGGCCATGTAGGTGCCCTTGGACTTGGCTGAGGAATCAGCGGTAACGAACAAGGAGATGCGCTGACCCTTGGCGTCCTCGTAAAGCAGCATCGCTGCCTTGCCCTGGCCGGCGGGCAGCAGCCGGCCGCCAACCAGCTGGAAGCCTTCCGCCACCAGATCCGGCGCCACCAGTTTCAGGCCGACGCGGTTGGACAGCCAGGTCTGCAGGTGATCCTTGTCGCTTGCCGGCACTTCCACCGCATGGCGCTGTTCGGCGGCATAGATGACATGGGCGGCGATCGCCTCTTCGGCCAGTTGGTCATCGGCGCCATCTTCCCTGCCGATGCCGTCGATGCCGGCAAAATAGCCGCCAAGACCGCCGATGACGAGCACTGCGGCCGCCGCGGGCGCAAGCCACCAGCGCGACTGCCGCGCCGCCGCTTTGGTCGCGCCTTCACCGCTAACGATCTGCTTGAACAGCACCGGCACGGGCTCGTCGAGCACACCGGCAAAGGCGGCGCGCAACGCGGTGCGGTCGGCGGTGTAGCGGGCGCTTTTGGCCTTCATTTCGGGATTGGCGTCGATCCAGGCGTCGTAGGCGGCGCGCTCGTCGCCCGGCAGCTCGCCGTCGAGAGCCATGTGGATATCGCGTTCGGAAAAATCGCGGCGGGTCATTTCTCGACGATCCTTATCGAGCGGCGGCGCGCCGTGTCATCGAGCAGGCTGCGCAGCTCCTCGCGTCCGCGCGCTATGCGCGACATCAGCGTGCCGGCGGGCACGCCGAGAATGTTGGCGGCTTCGGCATAGGAGAATCCTTCGATGGCGACCATGACGAGAGCGGCGCGACGGTCGGGGCTGATCGCCTGCAATGCGTCGATGATCTCGCGCGAGGCGGCGTTCTCCGCCTGCTCGGCGGGGACTGCCTGCGCCTCGTTTGCGTCAAGCGGCAGGATCGCCGCCTCACCGCGCCGGTTCACCTTGCGCATCTGATCGATGAACAAATGATGCATGATCGTAAACAGCCACCTCCGGGGGCTTTCTCCTGTCTGCCAGCTTTCAAGCCGCAAGAGCGCTCGTTCGAGGCAATCCTGGACGAGATCGTCGGCGGATTCGCGGTCGCGCAGAAGCGAGCGTGCGTAGCGGCGCAAGCGCGGTATTTCGCCAAGGATTGCTGCCTTCTTTTCGTCCATGACCGCTGGTTCTGAGGTCGCCCTTGTTTAACCCGATTGAACGCGCCTTCCCGGCGCGGCGCAAGCGGCCAGCGCGAAGCGGTCTGCCGCCCCGGTCACCCAAGCACTGAGATAACGAGGTGATCGGCTAAATTATTCCCCGCAATCAACAAGAGGGCCGAATTATCCTAAATCGGTCTGCGCGAAATCATGGCCTTTGTATAGCAGTGGAAGATCGCGGCTTTTCGCGCAGGCGTAAGCAAAACAGTCCCCGAGATTCAGATCCGCCTTGTGGCCAACGGCTTTGCCGTAACGGGCACTCGCGTCAATGGCCCGAGAGCTGATGTTGTCGTCAATGGCCAGACTCTCTCCCATGATCTCCACAATGAACTCATCGATCAGATCGCGGGCATGGAGAAGGGCTTCAGCGCTGGGTCTGCGCGGGCCGGCGCCAGCCCGTGCCAATGCCTGTGTTGCTTCGAAGTGAACCAACGGAGAAACCCAGACCCGCCCGGAAAAACCGGATAGCTGCTTCAGCAATTCCTCCCACCCAGGTTCCTGGTTGAGAATGGCGACGATCACCGACGCGTCGACAAACATCAGTCTTCCCACAGCTCGTCGGTGAACTTCTTCATATCGAAATCGGGATTGGGCAGGCCAAGCTTCCTGGCCCTGTCCTGAAGACTGGCGATCCGATCGCGCAGCGGCACCTTCGCCCGATTGCGCTCAAGTTCGTGCACGAGCGCGACCCGCACCGCCTCCGTTTTGCTCGGAGCGTTCGTCTCGCGTTGCAATCTGCTGGCCAGCGCATCCACTTCGTCGTCGCGGATATAGAGCGGCATCGAATATCCTCCGTTGGATATTCATATATTCCATCTCGTATATCACCTCAAGTTGCAGCGTTGGCCTCCCTCGCCGCCCGCGTCAGCAGCCGCTGGTAGAACAGGCCGATGCCGATCAGCACGGCGCCAAGACCGATGAAGGACAGCGCCCTGAGCACGCCTTCCAGTTCCGACATGTCGAACAGGAAGACTTTTACCACGGCAATCGCGATCAGCGCCGCCGAGGCGATGCGCAGCACCTGCGACTTCAGCCAGACGCCGGCGGTGAGCAGCACGACGCCGATGATCAGCCAGAGCGCCGAATAGGTGTAGGTCTCGAGCTGCCCGAGGCCGCTCCACAGGCCGATGAACTCGCCCTTGAACACGCGCCTGACCGACAGTGTGGCGTAGGCGAAGACAAGCAATGCCGCCACCACCGCCAGCATCTGCGCATACCATGGCGGCCGCTTGTCCCTGGCATAGAGCGCCAGCCCGCCGGCGGCTATGGCCGGCAACAGGTAAGCCAGGAACAAGAGGTTGAACACCGGGATCTGGCCGGTCGATTCGTCGGTGAACAGCGGATTGAGCACCAGGAAATGCTGGAGGACGATGAAGGCGACCGAGAGCACGCCGGCGGCCATCGAGCCGTAGCGCAGCACAGAGCTTGGCGAGCGCATGTCGATCGCCAACAGTATTGCGCCGGCGCCGATGGCGATCAGCGTATAGATCGCCTGTTCGGCGAGCGTCACCGGGCCGGTGTCGATGACGCCACCATGCATGGCGTGGCGCACCAGCATGGCAACGGTGAGCAGCGCGAAAAGGGCTGCACCCGCTTCCATGGCCAGGCGCGGCCGGCCATTACCAGCTGTTGGTAGTGCGGGGGTGGTACGCGCGAGTTGCCAGGCGGCAAAGCCGAAGGCTAGCGCCGGTACGCCGTATCCCGGCAGCAGCCAGTTGAACACCCGCGTCGTCGTCAGGAACTCGGCGCCGACGATGGTCGGATCGAAGGCGACGCGGCCCAGCACGGCAACGACCGCGCCGACCGAAATCCAGCCAAGCACCGGATAGCTGCGCCACCGCGTCGCCAGCGCCGGCACGATGGCGGCAACGCCGGCAAGAATGGTCGTCCAGCCGGATCCGAAGGCCATGTGCAGCATCAGCAGGCCGGCCAGAGCCGAGCCGCAAAGCGCGAAGGAGACGGCGATGTCGCCCTTGAGCGGCGGCTGTTCGGCGCGCGCGATCCATTCGCCACCGGCAGCGAAGACAACAACCAGAAGGGCAGCTATCGCTGCGTAGACAAGGTCGCGGTCGAGATTGCCGTAGGCAAGCCACAGCGTCAGCAGAATAAGCAGCGGCGCAGCGACGCCCCATGCCGCCCAGCATGCCGCGCGGACCCGTGCTGAGGCGGCGAAGCGGCGTGCGGCCCAGAAGCCGGCGCCGATGAAGACCAGGCCGAGGCCAATGCCGATGCGCAGCGTCAACGGATTTCCGGCCGCCACCGGCATGCCGTCAAAGCCGATATTCCCCTGGGTTATGTCGGAGCCGATGGTGGTGGGCGGAATGATGCCGAGATGGATCATCACGCTCACCACGCCGGCGGCATGCAGCAGCGGCAGCGCGCGCGGCCGGTAGAGTGCGGTGGCGACAAGGGCGACGAGGACGAAGGCGCCCGGCAAGGCGCCACCGGCGGCGACCAGCGTCGTGTCGACGGACAGGCCTAGCGCTGAAAACGCAACGAAAACGCCAGGCACGATCGAGGGCCAGTCGAAGCCCGCCTTTGCAGGTTCCGCTTCGCCGCCACGACTGCCCAGCCAAACAAAGGCAAGCACCGCCAGCGTCACCGCGTCGATGAACAGGACGACGGCAAGGTCGGCGAACCGGATGACGGCAAGGTCGGCGACGAGCGTACTCATCATGTAGGCGATGGTCCAGGCGCCGGTGCCGAAGAAGGCGGCCGCAATCAGGAATTTCCAGTCGCGAATGCGGGCGATCACGGCTGTGGCGGCAAGCACGATCGCCAGGTAGACGAACAGCGCCCATGGGTTGGGCGCCTGCGAGGACACAAGCGCCGGCGTCGCCATCGAGCCGACAAGGCCGATGCCGGCCAGGGCCTGGCCGTGGACGAGGGCGGCGACAATGGTCGCCACGCCGATGGCGCCGAGCACGGTGAAGGCGAAGGCCGGCCCGACGAAACCGTAAATGGCATGCGCGGCATAGACCGTACCGAACAGGATGAAGGCGCCGGCAGCCGTCAGGATCGCCGGAATATAGGCGCCTGCAGCCCCTTGCACCGGCACCTTGAAGCCGGTGCGGCGGATGAACTCGCCGCCGCCGATCAGCACCAGGCCGAGCAGCGCCGCCAGGGACAGCCGCACTTCAGGGCCGAAAATGCCGGCCTCGATGGTGTAGCGGATCAGGAACAGGCCGCCCAGGGCCAGCGCGACGCCGCCGACCCAGACCGCCCAACGGGTGCCGAGCGCCGTTTCGACCTCTGACTGGCGGGCTGCCTTCGACGTGGCGGCAGGCGCGGATCCGGTGAATGCCGCCTTGGCCGCGGCCGACAGTTCTGGCACGGCCTCGCTGGTGGCCGCATCGGCTTCGGCGGCCGGTGCCTGGGCATGTGCCGCGTCTGCTGTTGTTGGCGAAGCTATGTCGGCAACTGGTGCGCTAGCGTGAGCGGCATCCGCCGGTGCGCTTGCAGCCTGCTCGGCCGGTTTGGCAACGGGCGGTGTCGCATGCACTCCGGACAGAACCAGGCTGCGCAGCGCTCCGAGCTCGCGCTCGATCAGACTGACGCGGCCCTGCTGGCGCAAGACGAGGACAAAAAGCACGATAACGACGACGGCGCCAATCAGGCTTTCAAACATGGCGGTTCCCCCAAACCAGGCCAGTTTTCACTGACAATTGCGGCGGCCACACGGCCACCCCAGACGGCTATTCAAGTCACGCCACCGCAATGGTGGCCGAAAAGAAGTTATCGAGCATGTTTCGTCGGCAAATTCCAGCGGCCTACGGTCTTTATCCTCACCCATCATCTGAGATAGCCAGGAATGGCATGCCGCCGCCACTTGCCCAGGAGCCATGCTATCCTCGGATGAACTACGAGGAAATCGAATGCCGAAACGAAGTGCAGGGCTGCTGATCCACCGGACAAGGGCCGGCATTCTCGAATTTCTGCTCGTCCATCCCGGCGGCCCGTTCTGGGCAAGGAAGGATGAAGGCGCTTGGTCGATCCCCAAGGGCCTCGTCGAGGACAATGAAGATGAGTTGGCCGCCGCCCGGCGCGAGGCTGGGGAAGAACTCGGAGTCAGCATCGATGGCGATTTCGAACCTGTCGGCAGCTATCGGCAAGCCGGCGGCAAGATCGTCATCGCCTGGAGTGTCGAAGCCGATTTCGATCCCGATGCCGTTAAAAGCAACATGTTCACGATGGAATGGCCGCCCAGGTCAGGCGTGACGAGGGAATTTCCCGAAATCGACAGGGCCGGCTGGTTTTCGTTCGCCGAGGCCAGCCTCAAGATCCTCGGCGGTCAGCGCGCCATCCTCGATGATTTCATGGAGCATCGCAAAGCCGGCTGAGGCTCTTGCCCTACGAGTACCCCCACCCTAACCCTCCCCACAAGGGGGAGGGAATGCTCCCGCATGCAGCTTTTGGTGTGAACCTGGACGGTTTGCGGAGGTCAGCACCCACCGAGTCTCCCTCCCCCTTCTGGCGCAGCGTCTGCCGTAAGGGCGGCCTTGCCGCCCGAATGATGCTTGCGCAAGGCGGCGAGGAAGCCGGCACGGGCATCGGGCTGTTCGATGCCGCGCGGCTCGTAGACATGGCGGGTGAAAAAGAAACCGGTCAGATGGAAGGCGTCCTCGAGTGCCGCGTGGTCCGCCCGCAAGCCGGAGCCGCGCCGCAGGAAGGCCGGCAGCGCCAGCATCTTGTCGCGCCATGGCGCGCCGGCCTGGCGCGAAACCGCGCGGCCGGATTTCGGCGAGACATAGGCCAGATCCTGCCTGGCGCCGGTCGCCGCGCACTGGCTGAGATCGAGGCCGAAGCCGAGTTCGTCGAGGATGAGCAGTTCGAAGCGCGCCACCAGTTCGCCGGCGGCATCCGAATCGTCCAGATGGGCGATCATCACGGCAAGCGTCTCATACAGGCCGCCATGGGCGTCGCGCTCCGGCAGGAGCCTGAGATGCGCGGCCATGGTCTGCAGGCCGTAGACGGCGACTGCGCTGTCCATCAACCTGGCGGCATTCATCTCGATCGCCTCGGCCTGGAAGGTGCCGAGATGCTCGTCGAGGCGTGCCCGCCACAAAAGGTCGACGCGGTTGCCGGGCTGCAGCACCGGCTGCTGCTTGCGCGAGCGCCCGCCGCGCACCAGGCCGAGATGGCGGCCATGCGCACGCGTCATTACCTCGAGAATGGCGCTGGTTTCGCCATGCTTGCGGGTGCCGAGTATGATTCCCTCGTCGCGCCATTCCATGGCAGGAGCTTGTCACCGGTTGCGTGGCTAAATCAAGGTTTTGGCGCGCCGCGTGCGATCTGTGCTGACATTGGATCCCCACACATCGTCGAAAGGCTCTGATCACGCGAATTCCCGGTGATCGGCCAGGACGTCGTCGATGACGCGGCGCGATCGTTCCGCCTCGGCCTGGTTGGCGTCGTGTCCGGCAACGGTGATCAGCGCTTTCCACAGCGTCCAGCCGCGGCCGCGCGCCCAGGTCGCTTCATCGACGTCGATGGCAGCCCGGAATGCCTCCCGGCTCTCGCCCTGGAAGAATGTCCAGGCGATCGCCAGGTCGCAAGAGGGATCGCCGATGCCTGAGGTGCCGAAGTCGATGATGGCGCTCAAACGGCCGTTTTGGACCAGAAGGTTGCCCCAGGCGACGTCGCCGTGAAACCAGACGGGCGACCCTTGCCAGGTGGCGGCAAGGGCCGCATCCCAGACAGCGGTGGCCGCCTGGGTGTCGATCTGCCCCTCCAGCGCCTGGAGTGCTTCCCTTGTCTGGTTGTCATACACGCTCAGCGATCCGCCGCGGAAGAAATTGTGCTGGCCCGCGGGCGGCCCGCCCGCCGGATCGATCCGCCGGAGCGCAATGAGGAACTTGGCCAGATCGACCGCGAACTGTCGGCGATCGGCGATTTCGGCGGTCTTGGCTGTTTCGCCGTCGATCCAGCGGTAGACGGACCATTGCCAGGGGTAGTCCTCCCCAGGCTCGCCCATCGCCAGTGGAACCGGGATCGGCAGCGGCAGAAGCGGCGCCAGCCTGGGCAGCCAGCGGTGCTCTTTTTCGACCTGCAAGGCATATGGTGCGGCACTCGGCAGCCGCAGAGTCATATCATTGCCGAGGTGGAAGGTTCGGTTGTCCCAACCGCCAAACGTCACCGGGCTCACCGGCAGATGCCGCCATTGCGGAAACTGCGCGTTGACCAGCCGGCGCACGAGATCGGTATCGATGGTCGGTTTTGGATCAGGCATGTCATCGTCTCAAACTGCCGGAGCGGCATTTCTAGACGATGAAGCTCAATGGGGAAACTCAAGCCCCATCTCACGGTAGCGTTCGGGGTCGTCGCCCCAGTTTTCACGCACTTTGACGAACAAGAACAGGTGCACTTTCTGCTCGAGAATGCCGGCTATTTCCATGCGCGCCGACTGGCCGATGGCGCGGATGGTCTCGCCCTTGTGGCCGAGCACGATCTTCTTCTGGCTGTCGCGCTCGACATAGATGGTCTGGTCGATGCGCACCGAGCCGTCCGGTTTCTCTTCCCATTTCTCGGTCTCGATATGCGAGGAATAGGGCAACTCCTGATGCAGCCGCAGATACAGCTTCTCGCGGGTGATCTCGGCGGCCAGTTGGCGCATCGGCAGGTCCGAGATCTGGTCTTCCGGATAGTACCAGGGGCCGACCGGCAGCGCTTGCGCGAGATAGTCGAGCAAATCCTTGCAGCCGGAGCCGGTCAGCGCCGAGACCATGAAGGTGCGCTTGAACGGCACCTTTTCGTTTGCTGCCGCAGCCAGGGCCAGCAGCGCCTCGTGCTTGACCCGGTCGACCTTGTTGAGGATCAGCACCATCGGCTGGCGGACGTCCTTCAGCCGCTCGAGGATGGCGTCGGCGTCACCCCTGATGCCGCGCTCGGCATCGATCAGCAGAAGCACGATATCGGCGTCCTTGGCGCCACCCCAGGCGGTGGTCACCATCGCGGTGTCGAGCCGGCGCTTCGGCTTGAAGATGCCGGGCGTATCGACAAAGACGATCTGCGCGTTGTCATGCGTGGCGATGCCGCGCACGATGGCGCGGGTGGTCTGCACCTTGTGGGTGACGATCGACACCTTGGCGCCGACCAGTTGGTTGACCAGCGTCGACTTGCCGGCATTGGGCGCCCCAATCAGGGCAACGAAGCCGGAATGCGTGGCCTCCGCTGCCGGAGGGAGATCTTCGCTGCCGGTCACGCCGCACTCCCTTGGTTGGCCCAGATGCCCTCGCGCATAAGAAACGCCGATGCCGCCGCTTCTTCGGCTGCGCGGCGAGAGCCGCCCGTGCCGCTCGCCGGCGCAAAACCGCCGACCTTCACGGACACCGTGAAAACCGGTTGATGTTCAGGTCCCTCGCGTTTCTCGATCGCGTATTCGGGCCTGACATCGCTGGTCTTGGCGATCCATTCCTGCAGGTCGGATTTCGGATTGGGCGGCTTGGCCACCACCTTTTGCGAGCGCGGCTCCCAGTAACGCAGGACGAATTGCCTTGCGGCATCGAGGCCGCCGTCGATATAGACCGCCGCGATCAGCGCCTCGACCGCATCCGCCAGATAGTTTCCGCCCGAGCCGCGCGAGCGCGCCTTCAAGGCAGCGTCGGCCCGAACCAGATCTTCGAGCTGCATTTCAATGCCGATCTCGGAGCATGTCCGCGCATCGACCAGGGCATTGAAGCGCGGGGCGATTTCACCTTCCGGCGCCTCAGGAAACTTTTCAAAAAGCAGGTCGGCAACGATCAGGCCGAGCACGCGGTCGCCAAGGAATTCGAGGCGCTGGTTGTTGCTGCTTGCCTTGACCGCGCTGGAATGCGTCAGCGCGGTCTCGAGCAAACGGACGTCCCGGAAGGAATGGCCGGTTTTGGCTGTCACCAAATCGGCCAGAGTTTCACCCGTCGGGCGCTTCAAAGCCATCAATTCACGAAATGGAACAGGCGCGACAGGCGCACCAGCGACGGCCATTTCCAGATCTCGAGCGGGCTCGCCTTCCCGGCGATCGAGAAGAAGACGATGTTAGCGCGGCCGACAAGGTTCTCCGCCGGCACGTAGCCGACGCTGAGGCGGCTGTCGGAGGAATTGTCGCGGTTGTCGCCCATCATGAAATAGTTGCCGGGGGGCACGACGAACTCGCGGGTGTTGTCGGTGATCGAATTCGGTGTCAGGTCGAGCGTGTCGTAGCTGACGCCGTTGGGCAGGGTCTCGCGATAGACGTCGACCGGCTCAGGCACTTCCGTGATATCAGGATTTTGGATCTGGCCGGTTTTCACACGAGGCACGCCCTGGCCGTTGATGAACAATTGGCCGTCCTTCATCTGGATCTTGTCCCCCGGCAGGCCGACGACGCGCTTGATGTAGTCGAGCGACGGATCCGGCGGGAACTTGAAGACCACCACGTCGCCGCGCTTCGGATCGGAACCCCAGATGCGGCCGGAAAAGATGTCGGGGCCGAATGGCAGCGAATAGCGCGAGAAGCCGTAGGACCATTTGGTGACGAACAGATAGTCGCCTTCGAGCAAGGTCGGCCGCATAGAGCCGGACGGGATCGAGAAGGGCTGGAACAGCAACGTGCGGATGACCATGGCCAGCAGCAAAGCCTGGATGATGACGCTGACGATTTCGCCAAGCCCGCCGGATTTCTTCTCGGATTTTTCAGCCACGCTCATGTCGTCCTCGATTGTGCGTTGGATGGTATAGAGTCTCGGCGCGCGCTGGGCAACGTCAAGTCGGCGTTAGATAGCGGTCGTCTGATGCAATCAATGTGGCGCTTGTTCGGCGGGCAACGCCTCGATGATCACAAAGGCTTGAGCAAGCGGGAAATCATCGGTGATTGTGAGGTGGATCGCCGCTCTGTGCCCCTGTGGCAGGATTTTGGCCAGCCGTGCCGCCGCTCCCCCGGTCAGCGCCATCGTCGGCGCGCCGCTGGGCAGGTTGGCGACCCCCATGTCGCGCCAGAACACGCCCTGCGCGAGGCCGGTGCCAAGCGCCTTGGCGCAGGCCTCCTTGGCGGCGAAGCGCTTGGCATAGGAGGCTGCGCGGCCTTTGCGGCCTTCCGAGCGGACCTGTTCGACCTCGGTGTAGATGCGCTGGATGAAGCGCTGACCATGCCGTTCCAGCGACTTTTCGATGCGTCTGATGTCGATCAGGTCGCTGCCGATGCCGATGATCATTCCGCCGGAACTTCCCGTCCGCGGTGCCCGGCCTTATGCGCCCGCTCTGCCATGCGCTTCCTGCGCTGCTCGCGAAAGGCTGTCATCCCCCAGCGGGTGATGCCGTAGAAGATCAGCCCGAAGATCAGGCCGAGCGGCACAGCGCCGATCAGCATCGGCTCCAGCACCGGATGCCACAGTTTTGCAAACGACAGCGTGTGCATCATCTCACCAAGATGCGCAGGCGGTCCGTTCTTGGGCAGGCGCTCATGCAGGATCAGCTTGCCGACTTCCCAGGACGCTCCCCACAGCAGCGGGAAAGTCAGCGGATTGCCGAAGAATACCGCGCCGAGGGCGGCGGCCACCAGATTGCCGGCGACCACCCAGCAGAGCACGGCGGCGACGGCGAAATGGAAGCCGAGCGGAAAGAAGGAGGCGAAAACGCCGGCCGCGACGCCGGCCGCCACCGCATGCGGTGTCGCCTTCAGCCGCAGGATGCGCTTGGAGAAATATTGCAACGAGCGCGAAAACGAGCGGCGCGGCCACAGATAGGTACGCACCCGCTCCAGAATGCCATCAGGCTTTCGGCGTCGAAAAAGCACTCTGTTCCAGTTCCCGGTTCATCACGCCCAAATTGCAACCATCCCTGGCCGGGCGCGGTCGCTCCATCTTGCGCTTCGAGGGCGCAGAAAGGCAACAACGACTTTGATATAGCGACTGCCTTGCGGCGGAACAATGAAACGCCGCCGCGATGGTCTGCCGCAGGCGGGTAACAAGAGCGCCATTGGGGCGAAACTGAGGACAATATCGATGAAAGCTCCCCGACGACGGCAAGGTCCGCGCGAAGACGACGCCGAGGCGGATAGACTATTCCCGATATTCGCTGACTTCGACCAAATTGCTGTCCGGATCGCGGAAATAGACCGACATCATCGTGCCGCGGGCGCCGGTGCGCTCGACCGGACCGACTTCGATGGCAACGCCATTGGCTTCGAGACTGGCGCAAATCTCGGCAAGCGGCCTTGCGGCGATCAGGCAGAAATCGCCGGACCCAGGCATCGGCGTCTTGGCTTTCGGTTCAAAAGTGTGCGTTGCCTGATGCAGGTTGATCTTCTGCGATCCGAACAGCAACGCCGTCGGCCGGTTCGGCTCGTCGTGACGCTTCAGGCCAAGCACCCGCTGGTAGAAGGCGCAGCTGTCCTCCACCGAGCGGACCGTCAGCACGAAATGATCGATGCCGGCGATCATCGTGATGTCCCCTAAATGTTGCGGCTACCCGGCTTGATCGCCGGGATGGCGGCAAGTTCGGGCGGCAGGCGGTCGGCGGGATAGGCCGGCACCTCATATTCGGCAAGCGCGATCAGCGGCACGCCGACATTGGTCTTGCCGGCCGAGCGGTCGATGATGCAGGCCGCCGCCACGACCTCGGCGCCAATCGCGCGCAGGCAGTCGATGGTTTCGCGAATCGACAGGCCGGTGGTGACGATGTCCTCGACGATGACGACGCGCGATCCCGGCGCGATCTCGAAACGGCGCAGCCTGAACTCGCCGCCTTCGCGCTCCACCCAGATTGCTGGCACACCGAGATGGCGCGACGTCTCATAGGCCGGGATCAGGCCGCCGATCGCCGGGCCGACGACGTAGTCGATCTTGCCCGGCACCGCCTTTTGAATCTTCTCGGCCAGCGCCTTGCAAAGCCGCTCGGTCTTGTCGGCATGCATGAAGACGCGCGCCTTCTGCAAGAAGACCGGGCTGCGCAGGCCGGACGTCAGGATGAAATGCCCCTCCAGAACAGCGCCCGCCTCGCGGAAAATGCCCAGAACTTCGTCGGTATTCATAACTCGCCCCATGTCCATGGTGAATGGTTAATGGTGAATGGTGAATGGTGGTGAGAGCGCCTTCTTTCACTATTCACTATTCACTACACCATTCACTATTCACTATTCACTATTCACCCATTCACACGCCGCGCATCGCTGACGCTCGAATTATCCTTGAGCTGCGACAGCAGCCGGTTGAGGTGCTTCAGATCCCAGACTTCGAGATCGATCAGCATTTCGGTGAAGTCGGGCGCGGTGCGCACCATAGACAGCGTATGAATGTTGGCGTCGTTGGAGGCAACGACCTGGGCGATATCGGCGAGCGAGCCCGGCGCGTTGATGGCGGTGACCGAGACGCGCGCCGGAAAGCGCTCCTTGGTCTGCTCGTCAATGTCCCAGCGCACGTCGATCCAGCGCTCCGGCTGGTCGTCGAAGGCCTGCAGCGCCGGCGACTGGATGGGATAGATGGTGATGCCGGTGCCCGGCTGGACGATGCCGACGATGCGGTCGCCGGGCACGGCCCCTTCCGGCGCGAAACGCACCGGCAGGTCGCCGCGCACGCCGCGGATCGGTACCGCGCCATCGCGCGGCTGGTCCTTGTCCTTGCGCGCGGCTCGGGTGCCGGGCATCTGGAACAGCATGCCGGCGGCGTTGCGGATCTTCGACCAGCCCTCCTCGCGCTGCTTGGGGGCGCTGACGGTGACGCGCTCGTCCTTGTAGTCTGGGAAGACGGCCTTCATGACGTCGGTCGAGGCGAGTTCGCCGCGCCCGACCGAGGCTAGCACATCCTCGATGTCCTTGCGCGCCAGCCGGTGCAGCACCGGCTTCAGGCTTTCCTTGGTGAAAGTCTTGCCGGCGCGCTCGAAGGCGCGCTCGAGAATGCGGGCACCAAGACCTGAATATTGCTTGCGAATGGCGTTCTTGGTGGCGCGGCGGATGGCTGAACGCGCCTTGCCGGTGACCACCACCGACTCCCACGCCGCCGGCGGCACTTGCGCCTTGGAGCGGATGATCTCGACCTCGTCGCCATTCTTAAGTTCCGTCATTAGCGGCATGATGCGGCCGTTGACCTTGGCGCCGACGCAGGTGTCGCCGACGTCGGTGTGCACGGCATAGGCGAAGTCGATGGGGGTGGCGCCGCGCGGCAGAGCGATCAGCATGCCTTTCGGCGTGAAGCAGAACACCTGGTCCTGGAACAGCTCCAGCTTGGTATTTTCGAGGAAGTCTTCCGGGTTGTCGCCTTCTGCCAGTTGCTCGATGGTGCGCCGCAGCCAGGCATAGGCGTTGGTCTCCTTCGAGATCGCATGGGCGGCGCCGTTCGTCTTGCCGCCGGTGTCCTTGTAGATCGAATGGGCGGCGACGCCATATTCGGCGATCTTGTTCATCTCGCGGGTGCGGATCTGCAGTTCGACGCGCTGACGCGAGGGGCCGACAATGGTGGTGTGGATCGAACGGTAGTCGTTCTGCTTGGGCGTCGAGATGTAGTCCTTGAAGCGGCCAGGCACCATCGACCATGTGGTGTGGATGGCGCCGAGCGCACGGTAACAGTCTTCGACGCTGTCGACGACGACGCGGAAGCCGAAGATGTCCGAGAGCTGCTCGAAGGACAGCGCCTTGGCCTCCATTTTGCGGAACACCGACCAAGGCTTCTTCTGCCGGCTCTTCACGCCGGCGTTGATGGCATGCTTTTCGAACAGCGCCGACAGCGCCTTTTCGATGTCGGTCAGCACACCCTTGTTGCGCTCGAATATCTCGGCAAGCCTGGCTGTGACGGCGCGATAGGCTTCCGGATTGATGAAGCGGAAGGCGATCTCTTCCAGTTCCTCGCGCATGCCTTGCATGCCCATGCGCCCGGCCAGCGGCGCGTAGATATCCATCGTCTCCTCGGCGATGCGCAGGCGCTTGGCCTCGGGCATATGGTCGAGGGTGCGCATGTTGTGCAAACGGTCGGCGAGCTTGACCAGCAGAACGCGGACATCCTCCGAGATGGCCAGCAACAGCTTGCGCAGGTTTTCCGCCTGCTCGGCCTTCTTGGAGACGAGATCGAGCTTCTTCAGCTTGGTCAGGCCTTCGACCAGCTTGCCCATTTCGGGGCCGAACAGATCGTCGATCTCGGCCCGCGTCGCGGTGGTGTCCTCGATCGTGTCATGCAGCAAGGCGACGGCGATCGTCGCCTCGTCCATGTGCATTTCGGTGAGGATGGCGGCGACTTCGAGCGGATGCGAGAAATAGGGATCGCCGGAAGCTCGCTTCTGGTGGCCATGCTTCTGCATGGCGTAGACATAGGCCTTGTTGAGCAGCGCCTCGTTGACGTCAGGCTTGTAGCGCGCAACGCGCTCGACAAGCTCATACTGACGCATCATGGGCGGGTTCTCACGGTGCTGAAATGATTGATGCGCCGCACTGATGTACGGCGCATCTCATAGATAGCCACGAAACTCACGGGACGGAAGTGCCGGAACCATATTCCCGGCAGGTCCAGGGCAGCGATTAGTAGTCGTCGCTCTTTTCCGGGGGAACCAGGCCCTCGATGCCGGCCAAAAGGTCTTCCTCGGTCATGCGATCGAAGGTGACGTTTTCTTCCGCGTCGTCGGCGTCGGTAGCTGCAACTGCGTTGCCGGTCTGGTCGGCGATCGCCTCGCCGTCGGCCTCGGGCTCGTCAACCTCGACATGCTTCTGCAGCGAGTGGATCAGATCTTCCTTGAGGTCGTCGGGCGACAGCGTCTCGTCGGCGATCTCGCGCAGCGCCACGACCGGGTTCTTGTCGTTGTCGCGCGGCACGGTGATCGGCGCGCCCTGGCTGATCTGGCGGGCGCGATGGCCGGCAAGCAGCACGAGCTCGAAGCGGTTGTCGACCTTGTCGATGCAGTCTTCAACGGTTACGCGGGCCATTGATTGCCCCTTTCATGCCTGGATTTGATGGAAAACAGGCGCGGTCCATAACCCGAACGCCGCCAAAATACAAGCATTATGGCTCTGTGGCCCATGGGCTGGCGAATGCCAGCTTCTGGCGCCGCTGAATGCCTTGCCGGCGAAGCCCGCCTACCGGGCGACGACACGGCTCCGATCACAATTGCTTGCAGTGCGCCCCGGCACCCTTGGATTGCCGTAAAACTGGCGCTATCTCGGTTGACGAAAGGTCAGCCGGTTTATTTACGAGCCGAGCGTTATAAACGACCCATTTCGATTAGTCCGCCACCTATTTCGAAAAAGGAATATTGCCATGTTCGACCCCCGTGAAAAAATCGCTCTTTTCATAGACGGCGCCAATCTCTACGCCACCTCGCGCGCACTCGGCTTCGACATAGACTACCGCAAACTGCTGTCCAGCTTCCAGAAGCGCGGCTATTTGCTGCGGGCCTATTACTACACCGCTCTGGTCGAGGATCAGGAATACTCTTCGATCCGTCCCCTGATCGACTGGCTCGACTATAATGGCTTCAAGGTGGTGACCAAGCCGGCCAAGGAGTTCACCGACTCGACCGGCCGCCGCAAGATCAAGGGCAATATGGACATCGAACTGACCGTCGATGCGCTCGAACTTGCCGATGTCGTCGACCACTATGTCATCTTCTCCGGCGACGGCGATTTCCGCACACTGGTCGAAGCGCTACAGCGGCGCGGCCGCAAGGTCTCGATCGTCTCCACCATGGCCTCGCAACCACCGATGATCTCGGACGATCTGCGCCGCCAGGCCGACCATTTCATCGATTTGACCTCGCTGAAGAACGAGGTCGGCCGCGATCCCTCCGAACGGCCGGTGCGCAGGCCCGAGCCGGCCGAAGTCGAAGAGGAAGACTATTGACGGCGGCGGCCTTGGACGCCGCTCCCGAACCCGACCGCGACTGCCCGCTCTGCCCGCGCCTGCATGATTTCATCGCAGACTGGCGGCAGCGCGAGCCGTCGTGGTTCAATGCGCCGGTGCCGACTTTCCTGCCGCCTGATGGCGAGGACGCCGTCGAGCTGCTGATCGTCGGGCTGGCGCCCGGCCTGCGCGGCGCCAACCGCACCGGGCGACCGTTCACCGGCGACTATGCCGGCGACCTGCTCTACTCAACGATGATCGCTCACGGTCTTGCCCGCGGCGAGTTCAAGGCGCGGCCGGATGACGGGCTCGAACTGATCGGCACCGCGATCACCAATGCGGTGCGCTGCGTGCCGCCTGAAAACAAGCCGGTCGGCGCCGAGATCGCCACTTGCCGCAGCTTTCTGGTGCCGACGATTGCACGCTTTCCCAAACTGCGCGCCCTGCTGGCGCTGGGCTCCATCGCCCACCAGTCGACCGTCAGGGCGCTGGGCCAGCGCGTCGCCGCCTATCCGTTCAAGCACGGCGGTCAGTTGCCGGCCGGCGGCGTCACGCTGTTTTCCAGCTATCACTGCTCGCGCTACAACACCAACACTGGGGTGCTGACCGAAGCGATGTTCGTCAAGGTATTCAGCGAGATCGCGTCGTTCCTGCGGAACTAGACGCTGCCTCTCAAAATCCCTCGAGCACGATCTTGCCCTTGGCCTTGCCGGTCTCGATCAGCGCATGGGCGCGCTTCAGATTGGCGGCATTGATTGGGCCGAACGTCTCGCCCAGCGTGGTGCGGATGGTGCCGGCGTCGACAAGGCGCGCCAGTTCGTTGAGATGTTCGCCCTGCGCGGCCATATCGGGCGTTTCATACAGCGAGCGGGTGAACATCGGCTCCCAGTGGACCGAAACGCTCTTGCGACCCAGTCGCGGGTTTCGGGCCGCGATGCGGTGGCGATCATCGTCAGATCGGTCAGCTGGCGCGCGAGCTGGACCGCGATCGACCCGACGCCGCCGGCGCCGCCGACGATCAGGATGGTGTTCGCGGCGCCGATGACTAGCTTCTTCACATTGAGGCGGTCGAACAGCGCCTCAAAGGCGGTGATCGCCGTCGTCGGCAGTGCTGCCGCCTGCGCATAGCCGAGCGAGCCAGACTGGGCTCATCGCCCGCAAGGTCTATGCGCAGATGCCGCCGAAGGTCGAGTACAGCCCGACGCCTCGTGGCCGAAGCCTAGAGCCCGTGATCACCGTGCTGAAGGTCTGGGGCGATGCGAATGTGACGCTGGCGCCGGAGGTTTCCCAGGCCGCTTGAAGCGGAGGCGTGGCAACCGCTTGCGTTGGTCCGGCCCTCACACCGGCAGCAGCGCGTCCGGCTTCACGTCCGATATCGACGCATAGGTGTGCGTTTCCCTGACACCCGGCAGCGGCAGGATCACGCGCTTCAAAAAATCCTGATAGGCGGCCATTTCCGAAATGCGCGCTTTCACCAGATAGTCGAAGCCGCCCACGACCATATGGCACTCCAGCACTTCGGGGGCCCTTGCTACCGCTTCGGCGAAACGGTCGAACACATGCGGCGCCGCCTGGTCGAGCCTGACTTCGATGAAGACGAGCGTGCCGCGGCCGATCTTTTGCGGATTGAGCACGGCCCGGACCGCGGTGATGAAACCCTCACGGAAAAGGCGCTTCACGCGCTGGCTGGTGCCGGTCGGCGACAGGCCGACACGGGCTGCTAGGTCAAGCGTCGTGCGACGCCCGTCCTCCTGCAGCAACCGAAGCAGGCTGCGATCGATGGCGTCGAGCTGATCGGATTCATGATTCACGTTTGCAGCGCCCATATCGCGTGACTTTCACTTCCACATTGCGAAAACAGCATATTTTGACGCACCATTTTCGACAATAGGCTGCGTTTTCAACGAAAGCCGTCTGGAGGAAGTACCCTTCCGCTGGCAGGATCGAGCGGGACAAGAATGCGCGTGACAGAGGACCGAAACACGAAGCCGGCAATCCTTGCTGCCCTGGCCATGATCGGCATCTACGCCGTGCAGTTCGTCGCCGCCCGCTTCAGCCTGCGGGAACATCTGACCGCGACCGATTTGGCAACGTTGCGCTTTGCCGGCGCCGGCATGGTCATGCTGCTGGTCGTCTGGAGAAACGGCCGGGCGACTGGCAAGGCATTGGGCTGGAGGCGTGCCTTGACGCTGGCGGCACTGGCCGGACTGCCCTACCCTATCATCATCAATTGGGGACTGACCTATGCGCCGGCAGCGCATGGTGCCGCACTTTGCCCTGCCTCGATCGTGTTCTTCTCATTCGTGCTGTCGCGCATCGCCACGAGGGAGAAAACCTCGCGCCAGCGAACCATCGGCGTCGCAGCCATCATCGCCGGGCTGATCCTGTTCATTGCACCCGTGCGCACTGGCGGCGGCATGAAGGATGTCCTCTTCGGCGATCTTCTGTTCGTCGGATCCGGCGCGATGTTTGCCACCTATGCCGTTCTCGTGCGGCGCTGGCGCGTCGTTCCGGTTGCGGCGACCGCAACGGTGGTGCTGCTGTCATGCGTGCCGCTGCCGTTGCTCTATTTCTTTGCCCCAAGCGGCCTCCGCGCGGCATCAGTGGCCGAGATTGCCAGCCAGATCGTCATTCAAGGGTTTTTGGCAGGTGCGGCCGCCATGTTCCTGTACACCTATATCGTCCGGCAGCTGGGGTCGCAGGCGCCATCGCTGTTCATGCCATGCGTGCCGATCGCAACCGTGCTGATCGCGATGACGGTGCTCGGCGAGACGCCGACCGGCGCCCAGTTCGCCGCCGTACTGATCATGGCCGCGGGGATGGCTTTTTCGGCTCTTTCCAGGCCTGTTCCCAAGCCTGCGTAAGACTGCGGATGCCAAACTCAAGGCCAGCTGATTCGTTCAAGGCGATGGAGGCTTTTGCGAAGAGAGCGATGCGGGCGCAGCAAATAGCTCGGCCAGCGTTTGCTGCCCACCCTGCAGGACGTTGAGATCGACATCGCCCTCGATCCCGTCGACACGGCCCATATTGTGGTACTGCCAGTAAATCCAGCCGTCCTCGCTCGGCTTGAACGCCAGCGAGCGCAGCCAGCGCTGCCGCACAGCCATCTGTCCGGCATAGGCGTCCTCAGCCTCGTCGGTCAGGTAGATGATCGCCGGCTTGCCGAACGCAGCTTCAACCGGTCCGAGGAAGGCCTGGAGTTCCGCGCTCAGCTGCTCCGGCGACGGGCGTTGCGGGCAGTTGCCGCCGAATTCGATGTCGACGACCGGCGGCAGCAGCGGCTGGTCGTGCGGCACCACCGCGATGAAATTTTTCGCCTGGTCGGCGCCCGGCCGGCAGAAGGTGAAGAAGTGATAGGCGCCGACGGCGAGGCCGGCCGCGCGCGCCTCGCGCAGGTTTTTGGCGAAGGCATCGTCGACATGGTCGCCGCCCTCGGTCGCCTTGATGACAGCGAAGGCGACATCGTCGGCGGCAACGCGGCGCCAGTCGATTTCACCCTGATGATGGGAAACGTCGATACCCCTGACCGGATAGCTGTCACGATCGGGCGAGAAGGTCCGGAAATAGAAGAAGCCGCCTGCTGCGACGAGGCCGGCAAAGACCAGACTGGCCGCACCCCAGAGGATGATCCGGTTCTTCAAACCTTTCCCCATCGTGTTTTGCTGTTGCAGCTGTTCGAAACTTGAAAGCCGATGTCTGGCTTTTCTGGGGCTGCCTGAGATTCTAGCCGCGTTCCTTCATGAGCCGGCCCTTTTCGCGCGACCAGTCGCGCTGCTTTTCTGTCTCGCGCTTGTCGTGCAGTTTCTTGCCGCGGCCGACGGCGAGCAGCAGCTTGGCACGGCCCTGGTCGTTGAAGTAGATTTTCAGCGGCACCAGCGTCATGCCTTCGCGGTCGATGCTCTGCGCAAGTTTTGCCATCTCGCGCTTGTTGAGCAGCAGCTTGCGGCGCCGTCTGGGCTCATGGTTGAAGCGGTTGGCCTGCAGGTATTCCGGCAGATAGGAATTGATCAGCCAGATCTCGCCGCCCTCCACCGAGGCGTAGCTGTCCTGGATGTTGGCCTGGCCCTGGCGCAGCGACTTGACCTCGGTGCCGGTCAGCACCAGGCCGGCCTCGACGGTGTCGAGCACCTCATAGGAAAACCGCGCCTTGCGGTTTTCCGCAACGGTTTTGTTGTTTGGATCGGCTTTTCTGACTTGGTTCATGATGTGGAGAGGTGGCGCCTCATCCCTAGTTTATCAAGCCGGCGTGCTTCATCGCCGCATCGATCTTCTCGGCGGTCGACGCCTCGATGGTCACCAGCGGCGAGCGCACCACGTTCTCGACCTTGCCAATCTTCGACAGCGCATATTTGACGCCGCACAGGCCGGGCTCAAGGAAGATCGCCTTGTGCAGCGGCAACAGACGATCCTGCAATTCCAGCGCCTTGGCGCTGTCACCGGACAGTGTGGCTTCCTGGAATTCGGCGCACAGCCGCGGCGCGACATTCGACGTCACCGAGATGCAGCCGACGCCGCCATGGGCGTTGAAGCCGAGCGCCGAGGCATCCTCCCCTGAAAGCTGGATGAAATCCTTGCCGCAGGTGGCGCGCTGTTCGGACACGCGCTCGACCTTGCCGGTGGCATCCTTGACGCCGACGATGTTCTGGAAGTCGCGCGCCAGCCTGCCCATCGTCTCCGGCATCATGTCGATCACCGAGCGCGGCGGGATGTTGTAGATGATGATCGGCAGCTTGGTCGCCCTGGCGACAGCGGCGAAATGCTCGTACAAGCCGCGCTGTGTTGGCTTGTTGTAATAAGGCGTGACGACCAGAGCGGCATCGGCGCCCGCCTGCTCGGCATATTGCACCAGACCGACCGCTTCAGCGGTGTTGTTGGAGCCGGCGCCGGCGACGACCGGAGCGCGGCCCTTGGCCACATCGATGCAGACCTTGACGACATGGCGATGCTCGTCATGCGACAGCGTCGGCGACTCACCGGTGGTGCCGACCGGGACGAGGCCCGTCGTGCCCTCGCCAAGTTGCCATTCGACGAAAGCGCGAAAGGCTTTCTCGTCGAAACGTCCGCTCTTTTCGAACGGCGTCACGAGCGCAGTAAGCGAGCCTCTCAGCATGTCGTCCAACTCCTTGGAACTTGTTTGTTTATGCGTATCATCGTCCCAAAACCGGTTCCCGCTTTTGGGCGACATGCATCGGGCGCCTTCTAGCCGAAAGCTAAGCCGCGCACCATAGTCTCGACACTGTTGCGCGGCAAGCATGCCGATGGTGCCAGCAAGCGCAATTCGAACGGCCTCGATAACCCTTTGTTTACGAGCTCTTCACGACCTAAGTCTAGGCTCTCGGGCACCTGGGCTTGCCATCTAAAGTGCCGCAACAGGGAAAGATCAGGATCATGCCGGCCAGTCGGCCACTCCGCTTCATATTGCTTGGCGCCGTTGCCCTGCTGATAGTGGGGACGGCGGCAAACGAGAGCGTCGACGAGCAGACGACCTCATCGATCCCGATGCCTGACATGCAAGATGGAGCGCAGACCGATGCGCCCTCCGCCAATATCGCCGTGTTGAAAGGCAGTCTCGACGCGTTGGCGACCGGCGATATCGCCGCGGCACGAGCGGTGCGCGAAACATTGCCGGCCAGTTCGCTGGACCGCCATATCCTGGCCTGGGCGATCGCGCTCTATGGCGGCGACCGTGTGCCGAGCAGCGAGATTGCCGATACCGCAAAGATGTTGCCGAATTGGCCGGGCACCATCGCTCTGCGCAAGAACAGCGAGCGCGCGCTTTATCGCGAAAACCCCTCGCCGCAGACCGTGGTGAAAGCCTTTGACGGCAGCCAGCCGCTGACCTTTCAAGGCGTGGTCATCCTTGCCCGTTCTTATTTAGCTCTTGGCAACACCAAGGCTGCGCTTTCCGTGCTGTCGCCATTCTGGCGCACCGAGAAGCTGGAAGCCAGGGACGAGGCGGCCGTCAGCAAGGAGTTTGGCGCCATCATTCCGGCTGCCGACCATCGTTTCCGCATGGAACGGATGTTTTATGCCGACCGGGAGAATTCGGCGCTGCGGGTCGCAGCCCTTGCCGGCGCGCAACCGCTGGCCGATGCCTGGGCCGCCGCCTCGCGTGGCGACAAGAACGCGGCCAAGCTGTTGAAAGCAGTGCCTGCCGCACAGCAATCGGCCGGCTATTTCTTCGCGCAAGCCGAATATCTGCGCAAGCAGCGGAAGTTTGCGGACGCCGCCGCGGTGGTAATGAAAGCGCCAACGAACCGCGACGCGCTGGTCGATCCCGATGCCTGGTGGGTCGAGCGCCGCGTGCTGTCGCGCGCGCTGGTCGATCAGGGCGACTGGAAGACCGCTTACAAGATCGTTGCCGCGCACGCCGCCGAAAGTCCCGCGAGTGCCGCCGAGGCGGAATTCCACGCCGGCTGGTATGCGCTGCGCGGCCTCAACGATCCTGCGATGGCCTCGACCCATTTTGCCCGCATCGCCGATCTCGCGCAGGGACCGATGTCGCTGTCACGCGCCTATTACTGGCTTGGCCGCGCGGCGGAAGCCGGCGGTCCCGGCAATGCGAAGGATTATTTCACCAAGGCGGCGGCCTATGGCACCACTTTCTACGGCCAGTTGGCGGCGGAACGGGTTGGCTTGCGCACGCTGAACATCGCCTATCCCGAGCCAAGCACTGCCGACCGCCAAAGCTTTGACGGCCGCGAAGCGGTCAGCGCCATCAAGCGGCTGCAGGAGGCGGGCTACGACCGATATGCCGAGACGCTCTACCGCGATCTCGCCGGGCAGTTGACCAGTCCCGGCGAGCTGGCGCTGCTTGCGGTGCTGGCGGAAAAGCAGGGCAATCATTTCATGGCGCTGAAGATCGGCAAGATCGCCGGCGCGCGCGGCATCGACGTCGGCGCGCTGTCGCATCCGCTGGGCGTCATTCCCGACACCGCCGACATTTCCGGCTCCGGCAAGGCGCTGGCCTATGCGATCGCTCGCCAGGAAAGCGAATTCAATGTCGGCGCCGTCTCCAGCGCCGGCGCGCGCGGCCTGCTGCAGCTGATGCCGGGCACTGCCAAGCAATTGGCGAAGAAGGCAGGACTGAGCTTTTCCCAGGATCGGCTGACCAGCGATGCCGGTTACAATGCGACGTTGGGGGCTGCCTTCCTCGGCGAGCAGCTCGACCGCTTCGGCGGCTCCTATGTGCTGACCTTCGCCGGCTACAATGCCGGCCCCAACCGCGCCAGCCAATGGGTAGCCAAGTACGGCGACCCGCGCGGCAAGGGCATCGACGCCGTCGTCGACTGGATCGAGCGGATTCCCTACACCGAAACAAGAAGTTACGTGCAGCGCGTGATGGAGAATTACGAGGTCTACAAGATGCGTATTTCGGGGAAGTACGACATCGTTGGGGATTTGGTGAACGGGCGGGGTTGAGGCGGCAGAGCTGTCGCCATGGGCAGACGTTGGCGATCCTTCGCGCCCCCCTCTGGCCTGCCGGCCATCTCCCCCACGAGTGGGGAGATCAGCTGTCGTTGCCGATTTCGCCAATCTCCAACGTCGAAGGAAGGGCGTAGCGCCTGAACCGCCAATCTCCCCCCTCGTGGGGGAGATGTCCGGCAGGACAGAGGGGGGCGCTGTCCCTCCGACATTTCCAAGAGTGTCAGCTTGCCGACAACCCTCGATTTGACCGCTCCCACCCTCGCCTGTAGCAGACGGAGACAATCCGGCCAGGGAGTCCTTTCAATATGTCGAGCACCGACGGCTTTTCCGATTTCTTCTACACAGCGCCGGACGGCCTCAGACTTCACGCTCGCATCTACGGTGAGACAAACTCGGGAAACTGGCCGGTGGTCTGCCTGCCCGGCCTGACCCGCAACGCGCGCGACTTTCATGAGTTGGCGCTTTATTTGTCACAGCGGGCCGACAATCCGCGCAAGGTCATCGCCTTCGACTACCGTGGCCGCGGCCAGTCCGCTTACGACCCTGATATCGGCCACTACACTATCGGCATCGAGGCCGGCGATGTCCTCGCCGGGCTGGCTGCCCTGGACGTCGAGGAAGCGGCCTTCATCGGCACATCGCGTGGCGGACTGATCATCCACGTGCTCGGCGCGCTGCGGCCAGCCATACTGAAAGCCATAGTGCTGAACGACATCGGACCCGTGATCGAGGCCGCGGGGCTGGCCCATATCCAAACCTATCTCGACCCGGCACCGGAACCGAAGAGCCGCCATGAGGCGATCGATGCGCAACGCGTCGCGCACGACGCGGATTTTCCCGCTCTGACCGCGGCGGATTGGGAGCGGATGGTGTCGGCCGTCTACCGCGAGACGGACGAAGGCCTCCTGTTGCCGGATTTCGACCCCCAACTGGTCGAGACGGTGGCGGGCCTCGACCTCAGCAAGCCGTTGCCGGATCTGTGGCCACAGTTCGAGGCGCTGGCGGCGATACCTTTGCTTGCCATTCGCGGCGCCAACTCGAAACTCTTGTCGGCCGACACACTCGACGAGATGCAAAAGCGTCATCCCGGCATGGAAGCGACCACCGTCGAGGGCCAAGGCCATGCCCCCTTCCTGGAGACAGGCAATTTGCCGGGCGCTATCGCGGCCTTCCTGAATGGAGTACCAAATGCGGCCCAGAAAAAGTAAACCCCAAGATCAAAGATGATCCTGGGGTTGCCGAGGCAGTATATGAAAGCCTTGGGTAACTATTTGGCTTTCGAGCTTTTCCGGGGCGCCTTGGGTGCCTTCGCCGCTGCCGCTTTACTTTTTTGAGCAGGCGCTGGCACTGAGGCCGTGGTCAGCGGCGATGCGAAGGCCGAGCTTTTTCCATCGCCGGATAACCCCTCGCCGCGGGCCGTTTCCAGCACGACAACGCAGCCGTCGAGATCGTTGGTGGCCAGATGCGCATAGCGCATGGTCATCGAAAGCGTCTGGTGGCCGAGCCACATCTGCACGCGGCGGATGTCGATGCCGCCCTGGACCAGACGCGAGGCACAGGTGTGACGCAAGATGTGCGGAACCACCTGGTCGTCGGCGCCGAGACCGACTTCGGCCTTGGCATCGTTCCAGATGGCGCGAAACTGCGCCTGGCTGAGTTTGGTGAACGGACCTTTGGGCCGGCGGCCCTCTGAGGGCGGCAGTTTGATCACCTCCTTGACCCGCTCGGTCATCGGGATGGTGCGGCTGCGGCCGGATTTGGTGATCCAGAACGAGACGCGGTGTTCCTGGATGTCGTTCCAGATCAGTCCGAGCGCCTCGCCGAGACGGCATCCGGTGTCCACGAGAAAGCATGAAAGACGGTAGGCATCCTCGCTGCGGGTCCTGATGGCGGCGAACAGCCTTGCTTCTTCGTCCCTTTCGAGGAAACGTATCCGTCCCGCCCGCTCCTTCTGGCGGCGGAACTCGGGCAGGCTGTGGATATCCCCCATCTTGTAAGCCTTGCGCAGCAGTTTGCTGAGGGCAGCCATCTTTCGATTGATGGTTGCGTTGCTGTTGCCGCGCTGGCGCAAGGTGCCGATAAGGTTGTCAAGGGTGCTCTGGTCGAAGGCGCTGAACCGTTCTCCGAGGAGAATCTCGTCTATTTCGCCGATGAAGGAGCTGACATTGTACTTATGTCGCCCATCATCCCAGAGTATGTCTCGGTACGCTGAAAAAAGCTCTCCGACCCGGTGCGACTTTACTTCTCTGATCTTGTTGTAGCTGTATTTTATCTTCGCATTTTGAGAAGAGAACATTGAGAAATGTTCGGAGGGGTCGCCCTCTTGTATCGCTTCGATGGTCATAAATTGCCACACCCCCGAGTGGATAGAGTCAGACCTACCCGCTTGGAAGCGTCCTTTCAAGAGATTTAATCACGCAGTTGTGAATTCATCCACCATCAGCGGATCCCACGAACTCACCCTACGGACTGTTCAGCTGCCGATTCCCCCTGTTCCTTCTGCTTGTCTTGACCCAGTCACGAACCAAAACAGCCCGGGCGTTGAATCGCCCGGGCTGGTATTCACCTGTTTAAAGCTAGCCCTTAGAACGAGCGCTGGAAGCGGAGCATGCCGCCAATGGCGTCGTCATCACGGGCATCGGTCCAATCGGAGTCGCCAACGTTGATGTAGTCGACTTCGGCCGTGACCGTGAAGCCGGGGACGACGTCATAGGCGATGTTCGCCGCGGCGCCGAAGTTCTTGTCCTCGTCATACGAAAGCTGGACGTTGAACGAGGTCTTCTCGTTGATGGTGTAGGTGCCACCACCCCAGACTGCCCAGTTGCCGCCCCACTGCTTGTAGAAGCCGCGGCCGCCGGCCGGGATTGCCCAGGTCGGATCCGACAGATTGTCGTCGGTGCCGTAGCCGCCAATGATGAACAGCGACAGGTTCTGCATCGGGGTGACGTCCAAACGCACCTTGCCGGCTACTTCTTCATAGTTGCTGTCGTAAGCAATGACGCCGGTGATGGCGCCCCAGCCCTGCGTATACTTCAGACCGCCGACGACATGCGGAACATAGCTGTCGATGGTGCCGACGACGCCAGCGCCTTCTTCGAGCGAGAGGACGGCGGAGAAGCCGTTGCCCGCATCGAAATAGTACTGGATGACGTTGGTGTCGAAGCCGCCGTAGGGGACCAGCGTATCCTGGATGACGTTGCCGGCATAGCCGATGAACGTATTGAAGGCCGATTCGTCCTTACCAACGCGCAAGCCACCGAGCTGGATCCAGGCGAAGTTCAGCGAAACGCTCTTCATGCCGGCCGGATTGCTATCGAAAGCGGTTTCATCGACGAGGGGTGTGGCCGGATCATCAGCGATGTTGGTGGCGTACCGATTGTTGTTGCCGAAGTTGAAGCGGGTCTCGGTGTAGGTCTTCAAGGTGCCGAGTTCGGTTTCCTGGCCGGTCCAGGTCTTGAAGGTGGCGCGGGCATTCTTGTACCAGGTGTCCTGCGCGTCACCATCTTCGTGGTCGAGCGACTCCGCACCCGTGAATGCGCCGACGTCGCCGGCGCCGATATCGTAGCGGACATAGCCGCCGATGCGCAGGCAGGTTTCGGTGCCGGGAATGTAGAAGTAGCCCGAGCCGTAAACGTCGCAAATCTTGACGTATTCAGCCGGTTCCGGCTCGGCGACGACGACGGCGTCGGCGGCGCGCGCACCGGAAACTGCGATCAGGGCCGCAGCGGAGCCGAGGAGAAGGCTCTTAATGTTCATTTTCTGACCTCCAGTCAAAAGTTAAAAAACGGGTCTGGGTATTCTTTGCTGAAGGACAGCGTTCCCTGCCCCATCCCCACTACCGAAAAAGATGCGCACCGCGCCGCTCCTTCGAAATCGACATTACCCATGAGGCGGCGGCGTTCAACCACGATCGTACCGGCGAAAGGGCTATGCGGGCGCTATCCCCATGCGTTGTTGCACAAATGACACGATTTGGCCTCAGTCAGAAAGCTCTCATTAACCATCGAAGGGCCCGCAAGCCTTATCCAGCGCCGCGCAATGCGGCCGAATCCGGCGATGGCCGGCCAGAATTGCGGCCATGTCGCCGACTCGCCAGCCAGGGAACTGCCGTAGAATCGCCGCATGCAAAAGGCGCCGCTGCGGCCGAATGCGGATTTTTCAACGATTATCGCGCCGGCTTGTTGATTGTGCCGGCGCTTTTCTCTATCCAGCGGCGCAACGGAGAGGTGGCCGAGTGGTCGAAGGCGCTCCCCTGCTAAGGGAGTAGAGGTCAAAAGCTTCTCGTGGGTTCGAATCCCATCCTCTCCGCCATCCTGCTTCGCTCTTCGAGCTTCGCAGGACAAGCCCAACCCTCAGCGCGAAGCAGGATGGCGGAGAGGATGCCCTCCGAAGCCTTGGCGTAGGAGGGCCGGACCGTGTGGTGTGCTACGTGCCGCACAGCGTAAGCCCAGAGAATCCCTTGCAAATTCGATTGGCAGTCCTGCTTCGCTCTTCGAGCTTCGCAGGACAAGCCCAACCCTCAGCGCAAAGCAGGATGGCGGAGAGGATGCCCTCCGAAGCCTTGGCGTAGAAGGGCCGGACCGTGTGGTGTGCTACGTGCCGCACAGCGTAAGCCCAGACAATCCCTTGCAAAATTCGATTGGCAGTCCTGCTTCGCTCTTCGAGCTTCGCAGGACAAGCCCACCTCAGCGCGAAGCAGGATGGCGGAGAGGATGCCCTTCGACGCCCGGCAAAGGAGAGCAGCTCATGTGGTAAGAGCAGCTCATGTGGTATGTGTATCTTCTGGAGAGTGCGGCTGCCGAACGCGAACGCTATATCGGCATAACGACGGACCTGAAACGACGGCTTGTCGAGCACAATGCGGGGAAATCCAGCCATACATCCAAGTTTCTGCCGTGGCGGATCGTGACCTATATGGCCTTTTCGAACCAGGGCAAGGCAGCTTCATTCGAGCGCTATCTCAAATCCGGTTCAGGGCATGCCTCCGCAAACAAGCGCCTGTGGTGATGGCCGCATCACCCGCAGCAAAGTTCCATTTTTCAATAGACCTCAACAATAACAACTGATTACAGCGAAAACGCCTGTCGCCGGCTTCACTGTCTTGTTCGATTCTGACTGGAGGTCAGAAAATGAACATTAAGAGCCTTCTCCTCGGCTCCGCTGCGGCCCTGATCGCAGTTTCCGGTGCGCGTGCCGCCGACGCCGTCGTCGTCGCCGAGCCGGAACCGGCTGAATACGTCAAGATTTGCGACGTCTACGGCGCCGGCTACTTCTACATTCCCGGCACCGAAACCTGCCTGCGCATCGGCGGCTATGTCCGCTACGACATCGGCGCCGGCGACGTCGGCTCGTTCGACGGTGCGAGGTCCTTCGACCATAAGGATGGCGACGAGCAGGATACCTTCTACAAGAACGCCCGCTTCACGCTGAAGACCTGGACCGGCCAGGAAACCGAACTCGGCACCTTGAAGACCTACACCGAGACCCGCTTCAACTTCGGCAATCGTAACGGCTATCCGTCGGCAGACGATCCGGCAACGGAAGCAGACGAGTTCAACTCCAACCCTGCCGGCAACAAGAACGTTTCGCTGAACTTCGCCTGGATCCAGCTCGGTGGTCTGCGCGTCGGTAAAGACGAATCGGCCTTCGACACGTTCATCGGCTACGCCGGCAACGTCCTTCAGGATACGCTCGTTCCCTACGGCGACTTCGACACCAACGTCGTCCAGTACTACTTCGATGCGGGCAACGGCTTCTCGGCCGTCGTCTCTCTCGAAGAAGGCTCGGGCTTCGACACCATCGACAGCTACGTTCCGCATGTCGTCGGCGGCGTGAAGTACACGCAGGGCTGGGGCGCCATCACCGGCGTCGTCGCTTATGACAGCAACTATGAAGAAGTCGCCGGCAAGGTTCGGTTGGACATCACCCCGATGCAGAACCTGTCGCTGTTCATCATGGGCGGCTACGGCACCGACGACAATTTGACGGACTCGAGCTATGCGATCGACGCTGGCGGCCGCGGCTTCTACAAGCAGTGGGGCGGCAACTGGGCATTCTGGGGTGGCGGCACCTACACCATCAACGAGAAGACCTCGTTCAATGCCCAGGTCTCGTATGACGAATGGAAGAATCTCGGTGTTGCCGCCAACATCGCCTACGACGTTGTTCCCGGCTTCACGGTCACGGCCGAAGTCGACTACCTCAATGCAGGCAAGTTCGACGACGCCAATTTCTCCAACTTCACCAACGCCGACAAGAAGAGCAGCATCGGCGGTCTCCTCCGCTTCCAGCGCTCGTTCTAAGACGCTCAGCCTGGCTGAAAATCGAACCCGGCGGGCAACCGCCGGGTTTTCTTTTTGAAGCGCCCGTCGCCATTGGCTGCAGTGCTGGCCTTCAAAAGGGTTGCCGCCTACCGGCGGTCAGGTCGTAGAGCGTGGCCACCCGCGCCGATTTCATCACGGGCGTGATGGCCACTATTTCCAGCCGCGCCAGAACTTGCGCCGTCCTATTGGGCACGCTAGCAAGAAGGCCCATCTTCTCGTGAGCCTTTGCCATGCGCCAGCGCCCTGCCCTCACGCCGCTTGTCGGCGCGCTTCCCTCGACGGTGCCGTTTGTCGGACCGGAAGCGCAGGAGCGCGAGCGCGGACGTGCTTTTCGCGCCCGCATCGGCGCCAATGAAAGCAGCTTCGGGCCTTCGCCGCGCGTTATCGCCCGTATGGAGCGCGTCGCGCGTGACCAGTGGATGTATTGCGATCCCGACAATTACGAGCTGAAGCAGGCTGCGGCCGCCCATCTCGGCATCGGCGCCGAAAACGTCGTGGTCGGCGAAGGCATAGACGGGCTGCTTAGCCTGGTGGCGCGCATGTATGTCGCGCTTGGCGACGCGGTGGTCACCTCGCTCGGCGCCTATCCGACCTTCAACTTCCACGTTGCCGGCGTCGGCGGCCGGCTGGTCACGGTGCCTTACGAGAACGACAAGGAAAGCCTGGACGGCCTGCTCAAGGCAGTCATCAAGGAGAAGGCGCCGCTGGTCTATCTCTCCAATCCGGACAATCCGATGGGCAGCTGGTGGGAAGCAGGAGATATCACCCGCTTGGTCGAAGCGTTGCCGGAAACCACCATGCTGGTGCTCGACGAGGCCTATGGCGAATTGGGGCCGGCCTCGGCGCTGCCGCCGATCGATGTCGCGCGACCCAATGTCATCCGCATGCGCACCTTCTCCAAGGCATACGGGCTGGCCGGCATACGCTGCGGCTATGCGGTGGCGGAAGCCGAGGTGATCCGTGACTTCGAGAAGATCCGCAACCATTACGGCGTCAGCCGCATGGCGCAGATCGCCGGCGTCGAGGCGCTGGCCGACCAGGACTGGCTGCACAGCGTGGTGGCGCGAGTCGCTGCCGGCCGCACACGTATAGCCGGGATTGCGGAGACGAACGGGCTGAAGCCGCTGCCATCGGCGACCAATTTCGTCACCATCGACTGCGGCCAGGACGGCGCCTTCGCGCTGAAAGTGCTGCAAAACCTTTTGTCGCGCGACGTTTTCATCCGCAAGCCGATGGCGCCAAGGCTCGAACGTTGCATCCGGGTCAGCGTCGGCCTCGATCATGAACTCCACATCTTTGCCGAGGAACTGCCCGGCGCACTCGCCGCGGCGCGGGGAAACTAGCCCCGCCGATTGCCATCGCAACAGAGCCTGCCGAGGCCGCCAAGGCCAAAACAGAATCAGCCGGGCCCCCGGCTTCCGTCGATCCAACAACAATCCAACCCTTCAAGGCTGTTGCTTTCGTCCGATCCCGCGCCAGTTCTTGAGCATGGGAGATAACGACCGGCAAAAGGCGGTGCAGGCGCGCATGCATGGTAAGGTGCAAGGCGTCGGCTACCGGATGTGGGCGCGACGCGAAGCGATAAGGCTTGGCCTCGTAGGTTGGGTACGCAATGAACGAGACGGCACGGTGACGGCCTCGATTGCCGGTGCCGATGCTGCGGTTTCCACAATGATCGAACGGCTCCGGCAAGGGCCAAGGGGAGCTTCGGTTTCGAGGGTCGAGATCGAAGAATTCGAACTCCTCGACGCGCCCATCGACTTTCGGATCATTGTCTAGATGGAACCACTTTATTGCCGCTTGAATTAATTGAACGTTCGTTTTATTACTAAATACCGGGAGACGATCATGGCACGCACAACGGGATCCGACGGCGAAAAAACTGAAGCGGCCGTCCGCGAGGCAGCGGTCAGCCTGATCGCCCGCTTCGGCTATGAGGCGACGTCGATGCGGCAGCTTGCCGCCGAGGTCGGCGTCCAGGCGGCCGCGCTCTACCGCTATTTTCCGACCAAGGAAGACCTGCTGTTCACGCTGATGCGCGAACATATGGAAGGGCTGATCGAAGCGTGGGACGCCGCACGCCCCGACGCTGCCGATCCGGCAACGCGGCTTGCCGCCTATGTCGAAAACCACATCGCTTTCCACATCGAGCGCCGCCACTCCACCCATGTCTCGAACATGGAATTGCGCAGCCTGTCACATGACCGGCTGACGCAGATCCTTCGCATGCGCACCGCCTATGAGAAGGAGTTGCGCGCCATCCTGCGCGACGGCGCGGAGGCCGGCGCCTTCAGTGTCGATGACACCGGGCTCACTGCCATGGCGCTGATCCAGATGATGACCGGCGTCATCGTCTGGTTCCGGCCGGGCGAGCGGCTGTCGATGGCTGAAGTCACGGCGACATATCTTTCAATGACAATGCGCCTGGTTGGCGCGAACATAGACGGCAAGACTTACAGCGCCGCGCGTCCCTTCGGACGCGCAAATGACGCTGTAGCATTTTGATTTCGCGCATGATCCTTTCCGAAAATCAAAGTTGATTTCGGGGTCATGCGGCAGGAGGGAACGGCATGTACACGAACACACTCAGCTTCGGGCATGGCGAGGACATCGAGGCGCTGCGCGATCTGGTGCGCCGCTTTGCCCAGGAGAAAATAGCGCCGATCGCCGCCGAGATCGACCGCAGCAACCAGTTCCCCGCGCATCTGTGGAAAGAACTCGGCGCGCTCGGCCTGCTTGGAATCACCGCCGATCCCGATTTCGGCGGTAGCGGCATGGGCTACCTCGCCCATGTCATTGCGGTGGAAGAGATTTCGCGCGCCTCGGGCTCGGTCGGCCTTTCCTACGGCGCCCATTCGAACCTCTGCGTCAACCAGATCAACCGCTGGGCGAGACCTGCGCAGAAGGAGAAATTCCTGCCGGCATTGTGCTCGGGCGAAAGGGCAGGTGCGCTGGCCATGTCGGAATCGGGCGCCGGCTCCGACGTCGTCTCGCTCAAGCTGCGCGCCGAAAAGCGCAACGACCGCTATGTGCTCAACGGCTCGAAAATGTGGATCACCAACGGCCCCGACGCTGAAACGCTGGTGGTCTACGCCAAGACCGATCCGGAGCGGAAATCGCACGGCATCACCGCCTTCATCGTCGAAAAGACGATGGCCGGCTTCTCGGCATCGCCAAAGCTCGACAAGCTCGGCATGCGCGGCTCCAACACCGGCGAACTGGTGTTCGACAATGTCGAGGTGCCCTATGACAATGTGCTGCATGAGGAGGGCCGCGGCGTCGAGGTCCTGATGTCGGGCCTCGACTACGAGCGCACCGTGCTCGCCGGCGGACCGCTCGGGCTCATGGCGGCTTGTCTCGACGTGGCGATCCCCTATGTGCATGAGCGCAAGCAGTTCGGCCAGCCGATCGGCGAGTTCCAGCTCGTGCAGGGCAAACTTGCAGACATGTATTCGACGATGAACGCCGCGCGCGCTTACGTTTATGCTGTCGCGGCTGCCTGCGATCGCGGCCAGACGACACGCAAGGATGCTGCCGGCTGCGTGCTGTTTGCCGCCGAAAAGGCGACGCTGATGGCGCTCGACGCCATCCAGCTGCTTGGCGGCAACGGCTATACCAACGAGTACCCGACCGGCCGGCTGTTGCGCGACGCCAAGCTCTACGAGATCGGCGCCGGGACCAGTGAGATTCGCCGCTGGCTGATCGGACGCGAGATCATGGCGGAGGGGGTTTAGCATGGCCGTACTCCAAACCCAGATCTCGCCCTCCTCCGAAACCTTCCGCGCCAATGCTGAGCGCATGCGGGCGCTGGTTGCCGACATTGCGGAGAAAGCAACCAGCGTCGAGCGCGGTGGCTCGGAGGAGGCGCGCGAGCGTCATGTTTCGCGCGGCAAGCTGTTGCCGCGCGAGCGGCTGGCGCAATTGCTCGACACCGGCTCGCCTTTCCTCGAGATCGGCCAGTTCGCGGCATGGTCCATGTATGGCGAGGAGATTTCCTCGGCCGGCATCATCGCCGGCGTCGGCCGTGTCGAAGGGACCGAGGTGATGGTCGTGGTCAACGACGCCACGGTGAAGGGCGGCACCTATTATCCGCTCACGGTGAAGAAGCATTTGCGCGCGCAGGAGATCGCGCTGCAAAACAATCTGCCTTGCGTCTATCTGGTCGACAGCGGCGGCGCCAACCTGCCCAACCAGGACGAGGTGTTTCCCGACCGCGAGCATTTCGGCCGCATCTTCTACAACCAGGCCAACATGTCGGCGGCCGGCATTCCGCAGATCGCCTGCGTCATGGGCTCATGTACTGCGGGCGGCGCCTATGTGCCGGCAATGTCGGACGAGACGATCATGGTGCGCAACCAGGCGACCATTTTTCTCGGCGGCCCGCCGCTGGTGAAGGCGGCTACGGGCGAAGATGTCAGCGCCGAGGAGCTTGGCGGCGCCGACGTGCACACCAGGCTGTCCGGTGTCGCCGACCACTATGCGCTGGACGACGAACATGCGCTCGCGATTTGCCGGCGCATCGTCAAGAACCTCAACCGGCGCAAGACCGTAAGCCTGAGCTTACAGGAACCCGCGCCGCCGCTTCACGATCCGCGTGAACTCTATGGCATCGTGCCGACGGATTTGCGCCAGCCCTATGATGTGCGCGAGGTGATCGCGCGCGTCGTCGACGGCTCCGAGTTCGACGAGTTCAAGCAGAATTACGGCACCACGCTGGTCACCGGCTTTGCCCATCTTCAGGGCATGCCGGTCGGCATCATCGCCAATAATGGCGTGCTGTTTTCCGAAAGTGCTGTCAAGGGCGCGCATTTCATCGAACTGTGCTGCCAGCGCAAGATCCCGCTGATCTTCCTGCAGAACATCACCGGCTTCATGGTCGGGCGGAAATACGAGGCCGGCGGCATCGCCAAGGACGGCGCCAAGCTGGTGATGGCGGTCGCCACCGCTCGCGTGCCGAAGGTGACCATGATCATCGGCGGCTCGTTCGGCGCCGGCAATTACGGCATGTGCGGACGCGCCTACTCGCCGCGGTTCCTGTGGATGTGGCCGAATGCGCGCATTTCGGTGATGGGCGGCGAACAGGCGGCGACCGTGCTGGCGGTGGTCAAGCGCGAGGGCATCGAGCGCAAGGGCGGTGAGTGGAGCGCGGACGAGGAAGCGAAATTCAAGAAGCCGATCCTGATGAAATACGAGCATGAGGGCCACCCGCTCTACTCCTCGGCGCGGCTGTGGGACGACGGCATCATCGATCCGGGGAAAACGCGCGAAGTGCTCGCGCTCAGCCTTTCGGCCGCGCTCAACGCCGACATCGAAGAAACGAAGTTCGGCGTGTTCAGGATGTAGATGAGCAAGTTCGGCGAACGGATACATGTCCACACCGGCGACATCACCAGGCTTGCGGTCGATGCCATCGTCAACGCCGCCAATTCCTCGCTGCCGGGCGGCGGCGGCGTCGACGGCGCCATTCACCGCGCCGCAGGCCCGGAGCTCGAATTCGAATGCCGGATGCTGAACGGCTGCAAGGTCGGCGAAGCAAAGCTTACCAAGGGCTATCACCTGCCGGCACGTTACATCATCCACACGGTGGGACCTGTCTGGCAAGGCGGCGGAAAAGGCGAAGCCGGGCTGCTCGCCTCCTGCTATATCAGGTCGCTCGAAATCGCCGCCGCCAGGGATTGCCGGACCGTGGCATTTCCGGCGATCTCCACCGGCATCTACCGTTATCCGAAAAATGAGGCGACGCAGATTGCCGTTGGCATCGCAGGTACCTTCGTCGGACAGAACTCAACGCCCGAAACAGTTATTTTCTGCTGCTTCGACGAGCCAACAGCTCAACTATACCGACAAGCCGTTGCTGCCATTGGAGGATGCTAGTCTGCATGGATAAGATGGTTCATCCACCTACGCAAAAGCAATTTTCGGTGAGCAGGCTGGCGGCACTGGAGAATAGACGCTATTGTTCATCCCGCATTGGGCAACGGGGATGGGGTAAAGATGAGGCCGAAATATTCGGGAAAGACGACTGCGTCGGTACTTGCAGTCTTGCTTATATTTGCGGTACCCGGCGTTGGCGCCGCGGCATCGCTGGCGGGAAGCAAAGGCGACATCCATTTCTATCCGTATTTGCCGAAAAGCCCGAAAGACCAGTGCACCATGGCTTACAACGCCTATGTGGCCGCCGGCGGCCATTCGGCCTATGCGACCACGCCCTATGCCCGGATCCGTTCGTTGTACATCATCTGCGGCTCGGGCTTGAATGCACCGTCACAGAAGGCTGCCGAAGAACGGGCGATGAAATCCTGCGAGTCCGCCCGCAGCCATTACAAGGTCATTACAGGTGCGGGCTGCGAAGTTGCGGCATCGAAGTAGGCCGACAAGCATCGGCTTGGGCATTTTTCAAATGGGCGGCGCAAGATGAAATCGACACGCATCAAACGAATTACTGTATCGATGCTTGCCGGCCTGCTCGTATTTACGGCACCCGGTATCGGGGCGGCTGGATCGCTGGCGGGCAGCAAGGGAGACACCCGATTCTGGCCTCCGTTGTCACTGAATCCAAAGGAGCCCTGCACGAAGTCGTACAACGCCTATGTCGCGGCGAGTGGCCACTCGGCCTACGCGACCACATTCTACTCGCGCGTCGACGATCTTTACATCATCTGCGGTGCGCGGCTGAACGCGCCATCTCAGAAGGCCGCGGAAGAGTTGGCGTTGCGAAGCTGTCAGGTTGGCCTGAAAAAGTGGAAGGTTCAGACCGCGAGCGGCGGCTGCAAAATCGCGGCTTCGAAATAGGCTCATTCCTGCCAGACCGGCGCCGCCCGAGACAAACTCTGGAGGCTCCATGTTCGCCAAGATCCTGATCGCCAATCGCGGCGAGATCGCCTGCCGGGTGATATGCACGGCCAGGAAGATGGGAGTGCGCACCGTTGCCGTCTATTCCGACGCGGACGCCAAGGCCCTGCATGTCAAAATGGCCGACGAGGCAGTGAGTATCGGTTCCTCGCCGGTCGGCGAAAGCTATCTGCGCGGCGACAAGATTGTTGCGGCGGCGCTGGCGACCGGCGCCGAAGCAATTCACCCCGGGTACGGCTTCCTCTCGGAAAACCCCGATTTCGTCGACCTGGTGGTGGCGGCAGGGCTCACCTTCATCGGCCCGTCGGCCGCCTCGATCCGCGCCATGGGGCTGAAGGATGCGGCCAAGCGGCTGATGGAAAAGGCCGGCGTGCCGGTGGTGCCGGGCTATCATGGCGAGGCGCAGGAGATCGTGCTGCTGGCGTCCAAGGCGCGTGAGATCGGCTATCCCGTGCTGATCAAGGCGCGCGCCGGCGGCGGCGGCAAGGGCATGCGCCGCGTCGAACATCCCGAAGATTTTTCGGAAGCGCTGTCAGGCGCACGGCGCGAGGCCAAGGCCGCGTTCGGCGACGATCGCGTGCTGGTCGAAAAATACGTCGACAAGCCGCGCCACATCGAGGTCCAGGTGTTCGGCGACAATTTTGGCAATGCCGTGCATCTCTACGAGCGCGACTGCTCGGCGCAGCGCCGCCACCAGAAGGTGATCGAGGAAGCGCCGGCGCCCGGCATGACGCTGGCGCTGCGCGAGGCGATGACGGAAGCGGCGGTCAAGGCCGCCAAGGCGATCAGCTATTCCGGCGCCGGCACCATCGAATTCATCGTCGATGCCTCGCAAGGGCTGAAGGCCGACCGCTTCTGGTTCATGGAAATGAACACCCGCCTGCAGGTCGAGCATCCCGTCACCGAAATGGTCACCGGCACCGACCTGGTCGAGTGGCAGTTGCGGGTAGCCGCCGGCGAAAAGCTGCCGAAGACGCAGAGCGAAATCACGCTTTCCGGCCACGCCTTCGAGGCGCGCATCTATGCCGAGGACGCGGCGAAAGGGTTTCTGCCGGCGACCGGCACGCTGCATCACCTGGCGTTTCCCGACAACGCGCCCGAAGGCGCCAGCATGCGCATCGAGACCGGCGTGCGGGCCGGCGATGCGATCTCGCCCTTCTACGATCCGATGATCGCCAAGCTGGTCATCCACGCCAAGGACAGGCAGGCGGCACTCGATGCGCTCGGGACTGCGTTGTCGCAGACCGAGATTGCCGGCTCGACCGTCAACACCGCCTTTCTCGCGGCACTTGCCGCGAACGCCGATTTTTCGGCTGGTGATGTCGATACCGGCCTGATCGGCAGGCATCAGGAAGCGCTGACCGCGGTCGCCCCGCCGAGCAGCGAGATCGTTGCCGCGGCGGCCCTTGCCGCGGCGGGCGCCGGTGCTTTGCCGCCGTCGAACGATCCGTGGTCGTCGCTTGCCGGCTATGCGCATTTCCACAGCGTTGCGCGCCGCACGCGCCTGCGCCATGGCGAGGACGATATACTGGCGCGTGTTTCAGTGCGGCCGGACGGGCGCTTCGAGGTGGCGCTGGACGCGCCCTATGACAGCGTCAATTCGCATGATCTTCGCGCCGCCCCTCGCCTTGCCCGCTGGCCAGGCCACGTCACCGTGTTCGAAGGCGCGGTCGGCTACAGTTTCCTCGTCCCGGATCCGCTGGCGCGCACCGACGAGGCGGCCGCCGCTTCCGGCAGCCTGCGCGCGCCGATGCCAGGCGTGGTCAAGCTGGTGCGCGCGGCAAAGGGCGAAAGGGTGATCAAGGGCCAGCCGCTGTTGATCCTGGAAGCGATGAAGATGGAGCACACGATCGCGGCCAGCCATGACGGCGTGATCGCGGAAATCGCCACAGAGGGCGCGCAGGTCACCGACGGAACGGTGCTGGTGCGCTTCGTTGAAGAGGCTGCAAGCCGGCTGGAGGCTTGAACAAAAATGGCCGGGACAAGCCCGGCCATTTCCATGAGTACGCGGCCGCTTACTGCGCGATCGGTGCGTATTTGCCGTCGTGCCACTGGTTGATGTCGTAGCTGGCGTTCTTCAGATCGCCCTTCTCGTCGAAGGTCACGTCGCCGACCACGGTGCTGAAGGGCGTGCCGTTCTTCAGCGCTTCGGCTACCTTGACCGGATCGTCCGTTCCGGCGCGCTTGACGCCCTCTGCAAACGCCTGAACGACGGCGTAGGAGAACAGCGTAAAGCCTTCCGGCACGAAGCCGCCCGCCTTGATCTTGGCGATGGCCTCCTTGGCTTCCGGCTTGGCCTGCGGGTCCGACGGGAAGACGAACAGGGTGCCTTCACCGGCGGGGCCGGCGACCTGCCAGAATTCCGGCGAGGCGATCGAGTCCGGCATGATCAGCTGGAACTTGACGCTCTGCTCGGCCGACTGACGCAGGATAAGCCCGGCTTCCGGGTGATAGCCGCCGAAATAGACAACGTCGGCCTTGAGGTCCTTCAGCTTGGTGACGAGAGCCGAATAATCCTTCTCGCCGGCATTGATGCCTTCATAGTCGATCTCCTTGAGGCCACCGGCATTCATCGTCGCCTTCACGGCATCGGCAACGCCCTGACCGTAGGCGCTCTTGTCATGCAGGATAACGACATTCTTGCCGGCATATTTCTTGGCGATCCACGGGCCAATGAAGGCGCCCTGCGCGTCGTCACGCGTATAGAGACGCATGATCGTCGGCCAGCCGGCCTTGGCGGCGGCATCGGTCAGCTCGGGATTTGAAGAGGCCGGGCTCATCATCAGCGCGCCGGCCTCGGCGTAGACGGCGGAAGCCGGGATGCTCGAACCTGAACAGGCATGGCCGTCAATAAACTTGACGCTGTTGGCAACGATCCGGTTGGCCACAGAAACCGCCTGCTTGGGATCGCACTGGTCGTCCTCGATGTCGAGCTTGATTATCGAGCCGTTGACACCGCCGGCGGCGTTGATCGCATCGGCGGCTGCCGTTGCGCCCTGCTTGAACTGATCGCCGATCGTGGCGAGCTGTCCGGTCATCGGGCCGACCACCGAAATGGTGATGTCATCGGCAAAGGCAACCGGCGCGCTCATCATCAGGCCAAATACGGCCGCGCTCAAAATACCCGTTTTTTTCATGGTGATAGAACTCCTCCCACACTCGCGCAGCCGCTCTGGCCGCGCTTCTTTCCGAAGGCGGGACAATTTCATCCTTCATTGGGCCTGTCTAGGCGCATCGGCGCCGCTCGATTGGGCCTCATCAACGCAAAAAGCCACGCCAGCCTGTTCCGGCCGGTCGTGGCTTTTTGCTCGTAGCAGTCCCCATGCGCCCCCGCGCCACGAAAACCTGCCCGCCGTCCCCATTGTGCACGACTGGACCGTGCCGGCCTGCCGCGTTCTTGTTCTTTCATGGTCGGCCGTCTTGTCGCGGCCTCGTCGTTTCACCGGTTCCGACCGTCTTTGCGGTCTTGATCCCGGGGCTTCCCTGTTTTCGATAATCTGCCTGCGATAATCTGCTCGCGATCTCAGTGCATCGTCATCCATTCGCGGGCTTCGCGCAGCGCCTTGGCGATCTCGACCTTGGACATTGCGGCCGACAGTTCCGAGCGCAGTTCCGCGGCGCGGACCGAGCCCTTGATGGCGGCGATGTTGAACCATTTGTGGGCGGCAACGACATCGGTCTCGCAATCGCGGCCGGTCGCATACATCATGCCCAGTTCGAAAAGAATGTCGGCCTGGGCAGTTGCCCCCATGGCGCCGAAGCCGGCTTCAAGCATTTCAAAACGTGCCATTTTAGTCCCCTGTCTGGCTCCCGAGAGCGGGCCTCTTCTGTCCCCCGGTGTTCCCTGGGGAGCCGCTCTTTCGATGCTTCCGAGAATGAGGCCGAGCCTTGAATCCGTCGTTAAATGGCGTGCTTAATTTGGAGAAAACAAAGCTAAAACAAGAGGTAAACGCGGAAATTCGTTAAGGATACAAAGTCAGCAATCCCGCCGTTTCTCGACCGATTTGACGAAAATTTGCAAGGCGCCGATCAACACTCTGCTAACCACGCGAACCAAAGCCAACGCCTCGATCGTTTCATTTCCACGGGCTGCACTCTCCCGACCCCGCATGAAAATTGCGAAACCTTCCGTCGCGGCACGCTTTTGTTTTGCCGGGAGCTGGATTAGCTTACGTTTGCGTAAGGGGCAGAGAGGCGGCTGCCCCATCTAAACCAGGGAGGACAGATATGTTTCGCAAAGTGAGCTTGGCCCTGGCGGCCGCCGTGATGATGGCTGGTGCGGCTTGGGCCGATCCGATCGAAGGCAATTGGAAGACACAAGCCGGCGACACAGCAGTTATCGGCGGCAGCGGTTCATTCTCCATCACCCTGAAGACCGGCAAATATGCCGGGAAGACCATCGGTTCGCTCAAGGCGGCCGGGGCCAACAAATATGCCGGCAACATCACCGATCCGGCAAACGACAAGACCTATTCGGGCAAGGCAACACTGTCGGGCACCTCGCTCAAAATGAGCGGCTGCGTGCTCGGCGGGCTGATCTGCAAGAGCCAGACCTGGCACAAGCTCTGATCTTGCTGCTTTGAGTTGACCAACGGGGCCTTCACAGGCCCCGTTTTCTTTGCAGGACGGTCCGCGCCATAGCGACGACCGTGCCGTTTGCGGCGGCGCAAACCCGAACCGACGCTCTCTCTAAGACCTCGTCAATCACTTTGAACCGCAGATGAACGTCGGCATCAGCGCCGGTTCAGTCGCATCAGGGCATTTGATGGCGTGTTCAAGGAGACACTACGCAAATGCTCGCTCGCCGCTTCACCATCGTCTGCCTGTTGATGAGCCTGTTCGGGATGCTCTTCGCCATCCTCGTGGCCGAATCCGGCCGTCCGGCCCGTTCCTGGAATGCAGCCAGTTCCTGCCAATTCGATTGCATGAACCATTTTCGCCCCTGAGACGACAAAGACATAGATCCAAACAGAAAAGCAAAAGCCATGAACCGCATCGCCATCAACGCCCTCCAGACCCTTCGGCTCCTGCCGCGGGCGGCGCTCGTTCTGGTCGTGTTGTCGGCGCCGGTCCTGGCCATGCCGATGATGCGGGCCAATGCCGACACGACGATCGACGCGCCGGCGACGAAGAAGCATGGCGTCGGCTTTGTCTTGCTGGTCAGTCTGCAGCGCGGGTAAGGTGTGCCGGTATTAAGGTGATGCTGGCCTGCAAGTGGCGGCCTTGGTGCTCACATGCTTCGAGTACGCTCCGCTCCGGTTCTCGAAGCCAACCAGTTTGGTCGCTTCGCGCCCGTCCTCGACTCCGGCTCAGCCTTACCTGAATCTCAGCACACCTTGGGCGTGGACGAATAAATCGACCACTTGGCGGCCACCCTCCCCTCCCAAGTGCGGCCTCAAGTCTCTATATTGAGCCATGGAAAAGCGAATCTACCCACAAGCTATCGAATCGGTCGTCATGCCGGAGCCTTTCGGCAAGCAGAGCTTCGACGACGCCAAAAAGGCCGTGGCCGCCTTGCAGGTGCTCTACGACCGCAACACCAAGTTTCTGCGCGACTCCTTTGCCACGCTTGCCGCCGGCGGCGACGAAAGCAAGCGCTACCGCGCCTTCTACCCGGAGATCGGCGTCACCACCAATTCGTTCACCCAGATCGACTCGCGCCAGGCCTACGGCCACATGCCGACCCCCGGGCATTTCTCGACCACCATCACCCAGCCGGTGCTGTTCGAACGCTATCTCGTAGAGCAGCTTCGCCTGATCATGCGCAATCACGGCGTGCCGGTAACGGTTTCGGAATCGACCACGCCGATCCCGCTGCATTTCGCGTTCCTTGAAGGAACCCATGTCGATGGCGCCGCCGCCGACCGCATCAAACGGCCGATCCGCGACCTGTTCGACGTGCCGGATCTCGACGGCACCGACGACCAGATCGCCAACGGCACCTTCGAGGTCGCGTTCGGCGAACCAAGGCCGCTGGCGCCGTTCACGGCGCAGCGCATCGACTATTCGCTGCACCGCATGACGCACTACACCGCGACCAGCCCGCAGCATTTCCAGAACTTCGTGCTGTTCACCAACTACCAGTTCTACATCGACGAGTTCGTCGCCCGCGCGCGGGCCCAGATGGCTGAAGGCGGCCACGGCTATACCGAATTCGTCGAACCGGGCAATGTCATCACCAAGGCAGGGCAAAACGCGCCCAGCGAAGGCGTGGCGGCGCCGCGCCTGCCTCAGATGCCAGCCTATCATCTGAAGAAGCCGAACCATGGCGGCATCACCATGGTCAACATCGGCGTCGGCCCGTCCAACGCCAAGACGATCACCGACCATGTCGCGGTGCTGCGGCCACATGCATGGCTGATGCTCGGCCATTGCGCCGGCCTGCGCAACACTCAGGCGCTGGGCGACTATGTGCTGGCGCATGCCTATGTCCGGGAAGACCATGTGCTGGACGATGACCTGCCGGTGTGGGTGCCGATACCGCCGCTGGCCGAGATCCAGGTGGCGCTGCAGGAGGCGGTCGCCGAAGTCACCGGACTTTCCGGCTACGATCTCAAGCGCATCATGCGCACCGGCACCGTCGCCACCATCGACAACCGCAACTGGGAACTGCGCGACCAGCGCGGACCGGTGCAGCGGCTGTCGCAGTCGCGCGCCATCGCGCTCGATATGGAATCGGCCACGATCGCCGCCAATGGCTTCCGCTTCCGCGTGCCCTACGGCACGCTGCTTTGCGTCTCCGACAAGCCGCTGCATGGCGAGTTGAAGCTGCCCGGCATGGCGACCGAATTCTACAAGCGGCAAGTGGCGCAGCATCTGACCATCGGCATCAAGGCGATGGAGAAGCTGGCGGAAATGCCGATGGAACGGTTGCATTCGCGCAAGCTGAGAAGCTTTTCGGAGACGGCCTTTCAGTAGACCGGCTTGCCGTAAATGTTTGCCGCGAGGCGTTTCGTCATCTTGATTGGGCCGCATTTCAGCCGATAAAGGCCTGATACCTCGGCAATGTATTACCCGGTCTATGGGCAAGACCCGGTCTGATGGCACGCGTGCGAAAGATGATGGCTTCAATGGCGTTCCTGGCAATGCTCGGCCTCTCGGCCGCGCTTGTAGCCGGGTTCTTTGGCGCACTGCATCCGGCCTTCGATTCCTTCGCCCATTTCCGCATCCATTTTGCCGTGCTGATGGGGCTGATTGCGCTGCCGCTGCTCGCCACCTCGTTTCGCCTGCAGGCGGGCGTGGGCCTGCTGCTGGCCGTGGCCGCCTTCGCCAGCACGTTGAGCACCTTGCCGCGCCTGTGGCCGGTGCGGGCCGCCAATGACGCCGCGCCCGGCAACGAACCGGTCTACCGGCTGCTGCAGATGAACCTGCGTTTCAACAATCCGACACCCAAGAAGGTTCTTTCGCTGATCGGCAGGACCAACCCAGACGTGATCACGCTCGACGAAGTATCGGCCATGTGGGCGACCGAACTCAGCTATATCCAGAACGCCTATCCCTATCGCATCCTGTGCGCCCATCCCGACGGCGTGTGGGGCGTGGCGCTTTTGTCCCGGCGACCCTTTGCGGCCGGCACCGAGCCGCATTGCGAACCGCGCGGCGCGATGGCGGCCGCCACCGTCGATTTCGGCGGCACTCCGGTCGATGTCGCGGCGATCCATTTGAGCTGGCCGTGGCCGAAGGAACAATACTGGCAGATCGGCGAGTTGACCGAGACGCTCACCTCGCTCGGCGAGACGGCGATCATGGCCGGCGACTGCAATGCCGTGCCGTGGAGCGCCGCGGTACGGCGCGTTGCCTCGCTCGGCGGACTGACCGTGATGCCGTCGGCCGGACCGACCTGGATCCACCGGACCCTGCCCGATTTCCTGCGGCGCTATGCGGGCCTGCCGATCGACCAGGTGTTTTCGAAGGGCGGGGTGACCATCCTGTCGTCGACGCAGATGGAAGAGACCGGCTCCGACCATCTGCCGGTGATGGTGGAATTTTCATTGATGCGCGACGAGACCAAGCCGGTCGACGAGGATTCTACCGCGACTGTGTCGCTGATCCAGCCCAGCATGGGCGGCTAGATCGTACGCCACGGGGCTTACGGTTTCACAAGCCTACCAAGGCCTCGATGATGCGCTCGACATGGCCGCCTTCACTGTGCTCGCGCGCGTCGAACGCGATCTGTTTTGCCTCATAGAGCTTGGAAGTGGCTTGCAAGCGCCGCGTGGCTTCGACGCGCGTTTTGTTGCATTGCGGATCGTTGGCAAATTTCAGGCCGCGAACCGACCGCTCGGCAGCCTGCATCATCTGCCCGGCGATACGGCCATGGGTTCCTTCATGAGCGAGAACGCCTGTGAAAAACCGGTTCCAGCGTTTGCGCAGCGCCGGCGTGACGGCCGAGGCGACGCGCGGGTAGGTGTAGGCGATGTTGAGCGTTCCATTGGCCTGGCGCAGGCGGCAGACGCCGTTGACCTGACCCACGTCCAGGCTCCAGTCGGCGGTGTAGCTTGTCTGCGCGATGGCGTGGGTCATGAAACCGTGCTTGGGGCCCCTGCGGTTCATGGCGATAACCAGACCGGCACCTGTCGTGCCGGTGATGTCATAGGTTCGCGTCTTGACGACGGTTTTCACCCCCGCCGACGCCGTCCCGACGACGCCGCAGGCCGCGCTTATGACGGCGACGCAAAACAAGACCAACACGCGCATGCCATTTTCCCCATGGACGCGGCAATGAGACCACAAGCAGACGACGGTTTCAACAATCTTTGGCGCCGAGCGCCTTACATGCCTTGGTAAACCCGGCCATCGCCGCCATTTTTGCTGGTCGAGACGGCCCCGGTCGGTGGGGCTCACATGCCCTGATAGACCGGGCCTTCGCCGCCTCGTGGCGGCACCCAGTTGATGTTCTGGTTGGGATCCTTGATGTCGCAGGTCTTGCAGTGCACGCAGTTCTGCGCGTTGATGACGAAGCGCACATCCTTGGCAGACGGATCGGCGGCGGCGTTGCCGTCCTTGTCGACCCATTCGTAAACACCGGCCGGGCAATAGCGGGTCGAAGGCCCGGCAAAGACATCATGCTCGGAACGCTTCTGCAACTCCATGTCGCCGACGATGAGATGCACCGGCTCGTTTTCCTCGTGATTGGTGTTGGACAGGAACACCGAGGACAGGCGGTCGAAGGTCAGCACGCCGTCCGCTTTGGGATAGGCGATCTTCTTGTGCTTGGCCGCGGGCTCAAGCGTGGCATAATCGGCCTTGCCATGTTTCAGCGTGCCGAAGGGCGAGAAGCCGAACAGCGTGTTCAGCCACATGTCGAGACCACCGAGGCCGACGCCGATAATGGTGCCGAAGCGCGACCAGAGCGGCTTGACGTTGCGGACCTTCTTCAAATCCTTGCCGATATCGGTCGCGCGCCAGGCGTCCTCATAAGACGACAGTTCGTCATTGGCGCGGCCGGAGCCGATCGCTTGCGCGACATGCTCGGCCGCCAGCATGCCGGACAGCACCGCATTGTGCGAACCCTTGATGCGCGGCACGTTGACGAAGCCCGCCGCACACCCCATCAGCGCGCCGCCGGGGAAGGAGAGTTTCGGCACCGACTGCCAGCCGCCTTCGGTAATGGCGCGCGCGCCATAGCCGATGCGCTTGGCGCCCTCGAAGGTGCGCGATATCGCCGGATGCGTCTTGAACCGTTGGAATTCCTCGAAGGGCGACAGCCAGGGGTTCTTGTAGTTGAGATGCAGGACGAAGCCGACCGCGACCTGGTTATCCTCGAGGTGGTAGAGGAAGGAGCCGCCGCCTGTCTTCAGGTCGAGCGGCCAGCCGAAGGAGTGCTGCACCAGGCCCGGCCGGTGGTTCTCGGGCTTGACCTGCCACAGCTCCTTGAGGCCGATGCCGTATTTGCCGGGCTCACGCCCGTCGGACAGTTTGTATTTTGCGATCAGCTGCTTGGACAGCGAACCGCGCGCGCCCTCGCCGATCAGCACGTATTTGCCCATCAGCGCCATGCCCGGCGCAAAGCCCGGGCCATGTGTGCCGTCTTTTTCGACGCCCATGTCGCCGGTGACGACGCCCGTGACGGCGCCGGCATCGTTGTAGACGAGGCTGACGGCAGCAAAGCCCGGATAGATTTCGACGCCTAGCGCTTCAGCCTTGGTTGCCAGCCAGCGGCAGACATTGCCGAGCGAGACGATGTAGTTGCCGTGATTGTTCATCAGCGGCGGCATCAGTATATTGGGCAGACGGAACGAGCCGGCGGGGCCGAGCACCAGGAAATCGTCGGCCGTAACCGGCGTCTTGAAGGGATGGCCATCTTCCTCGCGCCAGCCCGGCAACAGGCGGTCGATGCCTATTGGATCGACGACGGCGCCTGACAGAATGTGTGCACCAACCTCGCCGCCCTTTTCCAACACCACGACGGAAAGCTCGGGATTGACCTGCTTGAGACGGATCGCTGCGGCAAGGCCCGCCGGGCCGGCCCCGACGATGACCACGTCGAATTCCATGCTCTCGCGTTCGATCTCGCTCATCAACCCCTCCGCACTGGCCAACCGTTTCCGGCATTTTGCTGGCTCCTGCGCTGCATAGCGCATCAATCCGCGACAGGAAACCGGCGCTGACGTGACAATGCCGATTTCGACAAAAAGTCGCGGATGACAACTCTGCCGCAAGCGTTTTGCGCGCGGCCGCGCTCAGCGTCCCATATTTTAATTGTTCGACGGCTCTCTTATCGGCCATACTTATTTCCATGCGCACGCCGTCCGGCTATTCATTGACGCGCTTCCCCCTTCCGCCCGGCCGGACGTGCCGAGCGATCCTTCTCGCCCTTTCAATGCTTACGCCGGTTCGCGCTCAGGCCGAGCCGGTGAAGGTGTGGGCGACCGGCGCCTATTCCTTTTCCGACGAGCTTGGCGGTTTCCACATCACCGGCGCCTCGGGCACCGGCACCAAGGAAGATCCGTTGGTCATCTCCGAGGAGCTGAATTCGTCGACGCCGGTGACGCTCACCATCCGCACCACCAAACCGATCCAGCCGTTCAGCACCAACGGCGAATTCGCCAACGGCATCCTGTACATGCGTATCGAGGTGCTCAACAACAGCGGCCAGGCCTGGGTCGAATTCCAGTTCGAGCTGCAGGAGATACTCAACCAGCCGAGCGTGTTCGGCGACGGCCTGTCCTTCGACCAGCGCAACAAGACGCCCGACAACATCCTGTCGAGCGCGTACGCCGATTTCGACCGCGATTTCGAACCCTATGACCGGCTCTTGTTCAAGAGTGGACAGATCGACCCGCTGAAGAGGGGACGCTTCGAGTTTCTGATCACCGACTACACGCCGCGCTGGACGTTCTATCTGGTGCAGGATCCGCGGATACCGACGGGGTAAGCGGCAGACGCCGTGAAAATCGCCACGAAATGCCCTTCGTGATTGGCGAAAGCCGACGAGCGCGTAATCTCCCTCCTTAAGGGGGAGATTACTAACCGCCCAACCTTGCAAATCGTCTCTCGGCGGACGAATGTGCCCGGCATGACTGCCGCCTCCCCCAACAACCGATCCGACCTGGCCGAGTTGCTCGCCTTCTACGCCTCTGCCGGTGTCGACGAAGCGTTGGAGGACGCGCCGGTGAACCGGTTTGCCGGGGCAGCACCGAAGCGCCCCGAGCGCACAACGGCGCCTGCCGCGCCGCCTCGCGAAAACAAGTTTCCGGAACAAGCCGCCGCCAGCCCCGGGCTGGACGCAAGCCGGGTGCCGGACGCGCCGGCGCGTTCCGTTCCGGCCATGGCGACGGTGCCCGACGAGGCACAGGCGGCCCTGGCCCGGCAAATGGCGGCAAGTGCCTCGACGCTCGACGAACTGCGCCAGCACATGGCGTCGTTCGATGGCTGCAACCTCAAATTCACCGCCAAGAACCTGGTCTTTGCCGACGGCAATCCGGAAGGTTCGGTGATGTTGGTCGGCGAGGCGCCCGGCCGCGACGAGGATATTGAGGGCCTGCCCTTCGTCGGCCGCTCGGGCCGGCTGCTCGACCGCATGCTGGCGGCGATCGGGCTTGACCGGACTTCGGTCTATATCGCCAACGTCATTCCCTGGCGGCCACCCGGCAACCGCACGCCGACGCCGCACGAGACCGAAATCTGCCGTCCCTTCATCGAGCGGCAGATAGAGCTGGTCAATCCGAAGGTGCTGGTCAATCTCGGCGGCCCTTCGGCCAAAACCCTGCTCAACACTACCGAGGGCATCCTGCGCCTGCGCGGCAATTGGCAGGTGCACACGACGGTGTCGGGCACTGCCATTCCGGCCATGCCGACGTTGCACCCGGCCTATCTCTTGCGGACGCCGGCGCACAAGAAACTGGCGTGGCGGGATTTTCTCGAGGTGAAAGCGAAGTTGCGAGAGGTGGGGTGAGGCGCGCCTCTTCCTTCCACCCTTGTGGGGGAAGGTGGATCGGCGCGCAGCGCCGAGACGGATGAGGGGTGTTCCAGCGGAGTGAGACGTTGGCGTTCCCTGGAACACCCCTCATCCGACCGAGCTTCGCTCGGCCACCTTCTCCCACAGGGGGAGAAGGGAGAACCGCGCCAATGACCTCAGAGGTAATTGAAATACCGCCCGCCCCGGCCTACTCATCCTCCCATGACAACAGCCCAAACCTCCGCCGGCAGCCTGATCCGCGAATGGCGCACGCGCCGGCGCATGAGCCAGCTTGATCTCGCAATGGAGGCTGAGATTTCCCAGCGTCATCTCTCCTTCGTCGAAAGCGGCCGCGCCGCGCCCTCGCGCGAGATGGTGCTGCATCTGGCCGAGCAGCTTGAGATTCCGCTGCGGCAGCGTAATCAGCTGTTGCTGGCTGCCGGCTTTGCCCCGAGCTTCAGCGAGCGGCCACTCACAGATACGACGCTGGCGCCGGCGCTTGCCGCGGTCGAGAGCGTGCTCAAAGGGCATGAGCCGTTCCCCGCCCTCGCCGTCGACCGGCACTGGAACCTGATTTCCGCCAATGCCGCCATCGGCCCGTTTCTGGCCGATGTTGCCGAGCCGTCGCTGCTCCAGCCGCCGGTCAATGTGCTGCGCCTCAGCCTGCACCCGAACGGCATCGCACCGCGCATCGTCAATCTCGCGGAATGGCGGGCGCATCTGCTGGAGCGGCTGAAACACCAGAACGATGCCGCCGGCGATCCCGTCCTGGTCGAGCTGGAGCGCGAATTGCGAACCTATCCGTCCGGGCTCAAGAGTGCGCGGCCGGTGCCGGTCGAGCCCAACGGCATCGTCCATCCGCTGCGGCTGGCGCATGGCGACCAGGTGCTGTCCTTCATCAGCACCATCACCGTCTTCGGCACGCCGCTTGACGTGACGCTGTCGGAACTGGCGATCGAGTCTTTCTTCCCGGCCGACGAGCAGACGCGAGCGGTGCTGGTGCGGCTGGCGAAGGAACGTGCGGAAGCTAACTGAGCCAACCCCGCGGACCTCCTCACCCCTGTGGTGGCGCTGCCTTGCGCGTTCGGGTGCGTTCCAGGCCGAGTTGGCGCTCGCGCCAGATGATGAACATGCCGGCGGCAACGACGATCACACCGCCGACGAGCGTGTTGATGGTCGCGATATCGCCAAAGGCGAAATAGCCGACGACCACGCCGAGGATCATCGAGGTGTATTCGAACGGCGCCACCACCGAAGCTTCGGCATGGCGGTACGCCGCCGTCATCAAAATCTGCGCCAGCCCGCCACAGAACCCTGCTGCGACCAGCAGACCGGCCTGCAGCGGCGTCAGCGCCTGCCAGCCGAAGGGCAGCGTAAGCAGCGCCATGACACTCGCCGTCGCCGAGAACCACAACACGATGGTCGCTGTTCGTTCAGTCTGGACAAGATTGCGCACGAGCAGGATGGCATTGGCGGAGATTGCTGCAGAAACAAGAGCAGCGATGACGCCCAGCACCTCCTGGTCGCCGAGCGCGACGCCCGACGTGAGCAGCGTCAGCTCCGGCCAGGAGATGATCAGCACGCCGACCAGACCGACCGCAACCGCGCTCCAGCGATAGACGCGAATGGCTTCGCCGAGGAATAGCGAGGAGAACACCACCACCAGCAAAGGCTGGGCATAGTTCAGCGTGATCGCCTCAGGCAGCGGCAGCCGGGTCAGCGCAAAGAAGCCGAGCCCCATGGCGCAAACGCCGACGACACCGCGCGCAATGTGGTTCAGCGGGCGTTTGGTGGCGAACGCCGTACCCAGTTTTCTCTTGAAGGCCAGGAAGGCGATGATCGGGAAGATGGCGAAGAAGGAGCGGAAGAAGACGATCTGGCCGGCCGGCAAAGTGCCGGCGGCCTTGATGCAGGTTTGCATGCCGACAAAGACCGCCACCGACATGACCTTGAGCATGATCCCGGTGAGAACATTAGAGCGCCGCGCGTCGTCTTCGACGCGCAAAGGACGCTCTGACACTTTAAATCTGCGCATCGTGCTTTCCAAAAATCGACATCGATTATTGGGCCGATGCGCGCCGGGATGATCGGACAGTTTCCCGCCCGCTTCGTCTCCAGGTCCGGCTTTCACTGTTCTGTTGCTTCCCGGATCTCCGCTGAGATGCGCGTCGAACGACGCGGTACACAGGCGCCCATGCCGAACTTCGATCTGACGACGGTCATCAAGGCCTCACGATGATGGCGGAAGGGGAACGCCCCGAAATAGGCATTGGCGCAGTTTTGTCGAGTGACCGTTTCGTGTAAAGAGCGCGCAACTTTAGATTTAATGGGCCATGACACGTCAGCGGCTCCGATAGCGACAGGGAAACCCAAGGGAATGCGAACCGATACCGGCCAGGTCTTCAAGCTCGAAGACTACCGCCCCAACGACTTTTCCATCCCGCAAACCGGCCTCACCTTCCGCCTTTCGCCAGACGCAACGCGTGTCACCGCAGTGCTGACGATCGAACGCCGCGATGGCGCCGCCGCCTCGACGTCGCTGGTGCTGGACGGCGACGGCCTGGTGCTCAAGCGCATTGCCATCGACGGTCGCGAGCTTGCCCCGGCCGAGTATCTCGCCACGCCGGACCAGCTGACCATTTTGAGGCCGCCGGCCCGTTTCCAGCTGCTGCTCGAGACCGAGATCGCGCCGGCCAGCAATGAGGCGCTGATGGGCCTCTACCGCTCCAGCAATGTCTATTGCACGCAATGCGAGGCCGAGGGCTTTCGCCGCATCACCTATTTCCTCGACCGCCCCGACATCCTGTCGGTCTATACCGTGCGTATCGAGGCGAGGCTGGACGAAGCGCCGCTGTTGCTTTCCAACGGCAATCCGGTCGAAAGCGGCGCGCTTGCCGACGGCTGGCACTTTGCAGTCTGGCACGACCCCTTCCCCAAGCCGTCCTATCTGTTTGCGCTCGTGGCCGGCAATCTCGGCAAGGTTGCGGACAGTTTCGTCACCATGTCCGGGCGCGAGGTCGAACTCGGCATCTATGTCGAGCCAGGCAAGGAGGGGCTTGCCGGCTACGCCATGGATGCGCTGAAGCGCTCGATGCAATGGGACGAGCAGGCCTTCGGCCGCGAATACGACCTCGACGTCTTCAACATCGTCGCCGTTTCCGACTTCAACATGGGGGCCATGGAGAACAAGGGCCTCAATATCTTCAACGACAAGTATGTGCTGGCCGACCGGGAAACCGCCACCGATGCCGATTTCGCCAATATCGAGGCGATCATCGCGCATGAGTATTTCCACAACTGGACCGGCAACAGGATCACCTGCCGCGACTGGTTCCAGCTCTGCCTTAAGGAAGGGCTGACGGTCTTTCGCGACCATGAATTCTCCGCCGACCAGCGCTCGCGTGCGGTCAAGCGCATCGCCGAAGTGCGCACGCTCAGGGCGCACCAGTTCCCCGAGGACCAGGGACCGCTGGCGCATCCGGTACGGCCGCGCCGCTACCGCGAGATCAACAATTTCTACACGGCGACGGTCTACGAAAAAGGCTCGGAAGTCGTGCGCATGATCCGCACGATTCTCGGGGCCGAGGCTTTCCGCGCCGGCATGGACCTCTATTTCGAGCGCCATGATGGCGAGGCCGCGACGATCGAGGACTTCCTGAAGGTGTTCGAGGACGCCTCCGGGCGCGACCTGTCTCAGTTCGCGCTCTGGTATCACCAGGCGGGCACCCCGAACCTGACCGTCAGTTCGACGCACAATCCGGCGACGCGCGAGTTTACCCTCGAGATCGAGCAGTCGGTGCCGCCGACACCGTCGGAGAGCCGCAAGCGCCTGATGCACATTCCGCTCGCCTTCGGCTTGGTCGGCGCCGGCGGCGAACCGGTCGCCTATGGCGGCGTCGAAGGCGCCACCGTCGAAGACGGTATCATCCATATCCGCAAGCGCCGACATATGGTGCGCTTCTCAGGCGTCGCCGAGCGGCCGGCGGTGTCGCTCAATCGCGGCTTTTCGGCGCCGATCACACTTTCGGTCGAGCAGAAGGCCGACGACCAGTTCTTCCTCGCCGGCCATGACAGCGATGCCTTCGCGCGCTGGCAGGCGTTCAACACGCTGCTCACCGATGCGCTGATAGCGGCCTTCCGCCAGATCCTCGGCGGCGCGAAGCCGGCTTTCACCGCCAGGCTGACCGGACTTGCCGGCAAGATCGCCGGCGACGAGACCCTGGAACCTGCCTACCGGGCGCTGGCGCTGTCACTTCCGGGCGAGGCCGACATTGCCCGCGACATCGGCACGAACATCGATCCCGACGCCATCTTTGCCGCTCGCGAGGCGTTGGCGCTGGCAATCGCGCGCGCCAATCAGCAAACGTTCACCGACCTATACGGCCGCCTCGCCGGCGACGGGCCGTTCAGCCCCGACGCGGCAAGTGCGGGACGCCGCGCGCTGCGCAACATCCTGCTCGACTACCTCTCGCTGCTGCCGAAAGGTGCTGCGCTCGCCGCCCGGCATTTCGAAACCGCGACCAACATGACCGACCGCGCCGCAGCGCTGACCGTCCTTGCGCACCGCCATGACGGTTCGCCGGAGGCGATCAAGGCGCTGGCCGATTTCGAGGCGCGTTATGGCGCCGATCCGCTGGTCATGGACAAATGGTTCCAGATCCAGGCCAGCGTGCCGGGACGCCGGACAGTCGACACGGTACGCGAGCTGACTGGTCACGCAGCTTTCTCGATGGCCAATCCGAACCGGGTGCGCTCGCTGGTCGGCACATTCGCCAGCGCCAACCAGACCGGCTTCCACCGCGCCGATGGCGAAGGCTACCGGTTTTTTACCCAGACCGTACTCGAGGTTGAAAAACGCAATCCGCAAGTGGCGGCCAGGCTGGCGACAGCGCTGCGCTCGTGGCGCTCGCTGGAGCCGGGCAGGCAAGCCAAGGCCAGGGAAGCGCTGCTGGCCATCGCCGGTGCCGAGAACCTGTCGGCGGATTTGCGGGACATTGTGGAGCGAACGCTGGCCTGATCCCTCCCCCTTGAGGGGACGGTGGACAGCCGCCGAAGGCGGATGGACGGGTGGGGTCGTTGCGGCAGTGCGCGACCTCGACCAACTTCGACCGTGATTGAGAGAGTCGAGCGCTTCGCCGAGGACCCCACCCGGCCCTTCGGGCCACCCTCCCCTCAAGGGGAGGGATTTCAGCGTTATTTCAATCAATTTTTAATGTTTTTCGGCCGCGCCTCTGGACAAGGCGAATCACCTTTGATTCTTTACAGACGATTCGGATGTGCGGTGTTGCCGGATCGTCAAGCGTACGGAAATTCGGGGAGTGCCATTTATGGCCAAGGCGGACGCGTGGGGCGCGCCCGAAGGGACGGCTTTTGAGCGGCGCAAGGCGCGAGGCGACGGCCTCGCCGGCAATACGCGGCTCATCGCTGAACCAGCCTACCGGCGGCTCCTGGCTGCCGAACCCCTTCTGCGCCGTTCGATACCGGCTCTCATCATCATCTTCCTGATCGTCATCGCCGCACTGCGCGTGCTGTCGCTGATGAACGAGCGCGACGAGGCCGAGCGCGACGGCAAGGCGGTGCTAGGTCTCGCCGCCGGCCAGATGGCGAACGCAATCTCGGCCGACCCGACCGCGGCATCCAGCGGTGCAATTGATCTTCTGGAAAGCACGAGCCGCCAGGGCGCCATGGGCAGAAGCCATGTGCTTGTGATCACCGACAGCGCCTTCAAGATCATTGCCGTGTCGCCGCTGTCGACCGGCTGGCAAGGGCGATCGCTGGACAGCCTGGTGCTGGACGGCCAGCCGCTGTTCATGTTCGGCGACCGCGCCGGGGTCATGGATGTCAGCATCGGCGGCCAGGACTGGTACGCGGCGGTGAGCCTGACCCGGGACCGCAAGAACGCCGCGGCCGTGCTGGTGCCGCAGGAAGCGGCGTTCGACAACTGGCGCAAGACCGTCTCGCTCAACGTCACGCTGTTTGTGCTGACAGCCGGCGTGCTGATCATCATCCTCTACGCCTATTTCGGCCAGGCATCGCGCGCCCAGACAGCCGACCGCATCTATCTCGAAGCCCATCAGCGCATCGACATGGCGCTGGTTCGCGGTCGCTGCGGCCTGTGGGACTGGGACATGGTGCGCGGCAAGATGTACTGGTCGCGCTCGATGTACGACATGCTGGGCTACGAGCCCTGCAACTCGATGCTGTCGTTCGGCGAGGTCGACGACATCATCCACCCCGAGGACGGCGACCTGTTCGAGCTGGCCAACAAAATCGTCGAGCGCGAGATCGACCATATCGACCAGGTGTTCCGGATGCGTCACGCCGACGGCCAGTGGGTGTGGATGCGCGCCAGGGCCCAGGTGATCGACCCGGAAGCGCCTGAGATCCAGCTGATCGGCATTGCCGTCGACGTCACCGAGCAGCGGCATCTGGCGCTGCGCTCGGAGGCGGCCGACCTGCGCCTGCGGACCGCGATCGAAAACATCAACGAATCCTTCGTGCTGTGGGATGCCGCCCAGCGCCTGATCATGTGCAATTCCAAATACCAGAAGGACAACGGCCTGTCGGACCGCGACGTCATGCCGGGCGCTGCGCGCGCCGTGCTTGAAGAGCGCATGCTGGCCTTCGCCTCTGAACGGCGGCTGGCCAACACCAACGGGCCGCAAGGGGGCGCAACCTTCGAGCGGCAGCTCTCCGACGGCCGCTGGCTGCAGGTCAACGAACTGAGGACCCGGGACGGCGGCACGGTCTCCGTCGGCTCCGACATCACCCAGATCAAGCTGCACCAGGAAAAGCTGGTCGACAGCGAGCGCCGGCTGATGGCGACCATCCACGACCTCAGCCTCGCCCGCCGGGCCGAGGAAGAGCGCGCCAAGGAACTGGTCGAGCTCAACCGCGAATATATGAAGGAAACCGAGCGCGCCGAGGCCGCCAATCGGGCCAAATCCGAATTCCTAGCCAACATGTCGCACGAGCTGCGCACGCCGCTCAACGCCATCATCGGGTTCTCCGAACTGATGGAACAAGGCCTGTTCGGGCCGCTCGGTTCGCCGCGCTACGAGGAATATGCCAACGACATCAACGGCAGCGGCAAATATCTGCTCGGCGTCATCAACGACATACTCGATATGTCGAAGATCGAAGCCGGCCAATTCTCGGTGGACCGCGAGGAAATCGATCTCTGCCCGCTGATCCGCGAGACGGTGCGGGTGATCTCGCTGCAGGCGGCGGAGAAATCGATCACGGTCGAAACCCGCATCGCTGATACGATGACGCTGTTCGCCGACCGCCGGGCGATCAAGCAGATCGCCATCAATCTGCTGTCGAATGCGGTGAAGTTCACCGGCCAGGGCGGCCATATCTCGGTGCGCGCCCGCAACACGTCAGGCGCGCTGGTGCTGACCATCGAGGACAATGGCTGCGGCATTCCGAAGGAGGCACTGAGCAAGCTTGGCCGCCCCTTCGAACAGGTGCAGAACCAGTTTTCGAAGAACCACGCCGGTTCCGGCCTCGGCCTTGCCATCTCGCGCTCGCTGGCCGAGTTGCAAGGAGGAGCGCTGAAAATCCGCTCGACCGAAGGCGTCGGCACGATCGTGTCGGTGCGCATCCCGGTGAAGAAGGCGCAACCGGCGGTGAAGGCGGCGGCCTGACGGCCCGCCAATGCCAGCGGTGCTCTCCGCTGCGTTCAAGGACTGAGTAGGCGCGGTCATGTAAGGACTCCGGCGGCTTCGCCGCCGGAGCCACAATCACCACTCACTCCATGCTGTCGTCGCCGCCGTCCCATTGGTGGTGGCGGCCCATGCGGCCTTTCTTTGGGAGTTCGTTGCGCTCGATCTTGCCGTCATTGTTGCGGTCGAGCATGGCGAACACCTTCTTCTCACGCCCGGTGATGTCGTCCGTGGTCAGCGTGCCGTCGCCCTTGGTGTCGTAGCGGGCGACGATACGCTTTGCCATTTCCTCGAACCGCGCCTTTTCCAGCGCGTCGGCGAGCTGGGCAACGGTCAGCTTGCCGCCATTGTCGGCGACCAGCTTCTTCAGCCGCGCGTTCATGGCGTCGGAAAACTGGTCGAAGCTGATGGTGCCGTTGGAATCCTTCATCGCCTTGTCGAGGCGCATCATCGCGCCCTCGCGCATTCTGGCGCTGGCATTGTTCTCGGCATAGGCGGTGGTGCCAACGGCGCCGGCAAGCGCGACGAAGGCAAGGGCAAGTCCGGTTGTCTTTCTCATGGGTATTCTCCTGTTGCATCGTCACCCCCGATGCGATCCGAAACAGCCGCCAGCGCTTCACGCCCTCACAACCGTTTCGTACGAAGCAAAAGGTCGAAATCCTTTCCGACCTTTTGCGACGTCTCCTTGAGGTGTGCTTCCAGCACACCGAAATCCGGCAGGTCAGTCACCGCCAGAAGCAGATCCGACAGTCCCGGCGGAACGTCATCGCGTTCGAATGCGCCGGTGAGGCAAAGCCGCGTCATCTGGGTCAGCGCCAGATAGAGCTGGTAGGCTTCGCAAAGCTGCTGCCTGACGTCAGCCTCGGCGAAATCCGGCGACAGATGCGCCAGAATTTCGCCGGTCGCGGTCACCCTGCGGCCGGCTTCGACCTGCCCGGTTATAACCGCCACCTGCGCGATGAATTCGAGGTCGATGAGGCCGCCGGAGATGAGCTTGATGTCCCAGAGATCGCGCGGCGATTTTTCCTTCTCGATCAGCGCGCGCATCTCGGATGCCTCCGCCCTCACCTTGGCGGCGTCGCGCGGCAAGGCCAGAAGTGCCGCCACCTCGGCCTCGACCTCGGTGCAAAGGGCCGCGTCGCCGCCGATGGCGCGCCCCCGGGCCAGCGCCATGTGCTCCCAGGTCCAGGCCTCCTGGCGCTGGTATTTCTTGAAGGCATCGATGTGGGTGGCCACCGGCCCCTTGTTGCCGGATGGCCGCAAGCGCAGGTCGAGCTCGTAGAGAACGCCTTCGGCGGTCGGCGCCGAGACAGCCGCGATCAGCCGCTGCGTCATCCTGGTATAGTAGTGCGATGGTGCGAGCGGCTTGTCGCCTTCGGACTCGTCGGCATCCGCGTCGTGGTCGTAGAGCAGAATGAGGTCAACATCGGAGCCGGCGGTGAGCTCGCGGCTGCCGAGTTTGCCCATGCCGAGCAGCGACACGGTGCCGCCGGCGATGCGGCCATGACGCAGCGCGAATTCGGTGGTCACCGCCTGCAATGCGGCGTCGATGGTGAGGTCGGCGAGATCGGAAAAGGCGCGGCCGGCGCGCGCCGCGTCGATCGAGCCGGCGAGCAGCCTGACACCGATCAGGAATTTCTGCTCGGAGGCAAAGATGCGCAGCCGGTCAAGCACATCCTCGTAGGGCCTGTCGCCATCGATGAAAGCGGCCAACCGCGCTGAGAGATAGGCGCGGTTGGGCAGTTCGGTGAGCAGCGCCGGGTCGAGCAGACCGTCGAAGACATGCGGGCGCCTTGTGATGATTGCCGCCAGCCGAGGCGCGGCGCCCATGATCGTCGCCATAAGCTTCAGCAGAGCGGGATTCGACTGCAGCAGCGAAAACAGCTGGATGCCGGCGGGCAGGCCGGCGAGGAATTCATCGAAGCGAACCAGCGCCTCGTCGGCCCGGCGCGTCTGGCCGAAGGCTTTGAGCAGCGCCGGCGTCAGTTCGGTCAGCCGCTCGCGCGCTTCCGCCGACTGGGTGGCGCGATAGCGGCCGAAATGCCAGCCCCGAATGACGCGGCAGATGTCGCTTGGCCGCTGGAAGCCAAGGCCATGCAAGGTCTGCAGCGTGTCGGGATCGTCGACATCGCCGGTGAAGACCAGATTGCCGACGCCGGCCGACAATTCAGGCGCGGTCTCGAACAGCGCGGCGTAATGGCGCTCGACCTCATGCAAAGCCGCGCGAAAGGTTTCGGCAAATCTGGCGGCATCGGCAAAGCCCAGCATATGGGCGATGCGTTCCAGCCCTTCATCATCGTCGGGCAGAATATGCGTCTGCTCGTCGGCGACCATCTGGATGGCGTGTTCCACGCCGCGCAGAAACCAATATTGCTGCGTGAGCGCGTCGCGTGCATCGGCGGTGATCCAGTTGCGCGCCGCCAGCGCACCCAGCATCGGCACAGTCTCGCGGCCGCGCAGCTCCGGAAAACGGCCGCCGGCGATCAGTTGCTGGGTCTGGACGAAGAATTCGATTTCGCGAATGCCGCCGCGGCCGAGCTTGACGTTGTGTCCTTTGACCGTGATCTCGCCATGACCCTTGTGGGCATGGATCTGGCGCTTGATCGAATGAACGTCGGCGATCGCCGCATAGTCCATGTATTTGCGCCAGACATAGGGCTGCAATTCCCGCAGGAACGCGTCCCCGGCATCGAGATCGCCGGCCACGGGACGCGCCTTGATCATGGCGGCGCGCTCCCAGTTCTGGCCGCGCGCCTCATAGTAGCGAAGTGCTGCCTCGACCGGGATGGCCAGCGGCGTCGAGCCTGGATCGGGACGAAGCCTCAAATCGGTGCGGAAGACATAGCCGTGCCCGGTGCGGTCCTGCAGGATGCGGACCAGCCTGCGGGTCAGGCGCGCAAACAGCTCTGTGGCGTCGAGCGGATCGACGATTGCCGGCGCATCCGGATCGAAGAAGACGACCAGGTCGATGTCGGAGGAGAAATTCAGTTCATGCGCGCCAAGCTTGCCCATGCCGAGCACGATCCAGCCGGATTGCCGTGACGGATTTTCGGGATCGGGCAATTTGAGCTTGCCTTGGCTGTGCGCCTCGCGCAGCAGGAAGTCGACCGCCGCGCAGGTGCAGGCATCGGCGAGATTGCTGAGGCGCCTTACCGTCAGCGCTGCATCGGCCTCGCCGGAGAGGTCTGCAAGTGCGATCAGGAAGTGAGCTTCACCCTTCCACTGCCTGAGTTCCATCATCAGGCTGGATTCGGAAACGGTCTCGGAAAAGGCGGCCTTGCCGATCGCTTCGGCGATGGCGAGCAGCCGAGCCTCGACACTGCCATCGAACAGCGCGTCGAGGATTTGCGGCCGGCGGCGCGCGACATCGCGGAGGAAGGGCGAGAGGTCGAAGACGGCAGCGAGAAACTCCTGTGCGGCGCCCTTGCCCCCTAGGAATTTCGCCAGCCGCGGCAGGTTCTCGTCCTTGGCATCGCCAGCGATCTCCGACAGTTCACGCCGGGCGCGGGCCTCATCCAGCGGCGCGAGCCGCGCCGCCAGTTGCAGGCGCCATTCGGTCTCGATCCGTTTCGCAGCCATCCTCACCGCCATCAATGGTCCTCCCGCGCCGGGAAGCTCATGATAACGGACAATCCGGGATTGGCAGGCAGAAGTTCAAGCCGGCCATTGTGAAAAGTCATGATCGCCTTGGCGAGGCTGAGGCCAAGACCGGATCCCGGCTGCGAGCGGCTCTTTTCCAGCCGCACGAAGCGCTCGGTCGCCCTGGCGCGGTCGGCATCGTCGGGGATGCCATGGCCATTGTCGGAAACGGAAAGGCGGATTTCGTGACCGACGCGCTGCAGGGCTACGCGCACGGCAGGCTTTTCCGTCGCATCGGTCGAGTATTTGATGGCGTTGTCGACGATGTTCGACAGTGCCTGGCCGATCAGCTCGCGGTTGCCATCGACGGAAAAATTCCCGTCCGCGGCAGTTTCAAGCACCACGCCAGCCTCCTCCGCCACCGGCTCATAAAGCTCGACAACGTCATGCACCGCGGCGGCGAGATCGACCTTGCTGGTGCTCTCCGAGGAATAGCCGGCCTCCAGCCTGGAGATCATCAGGATGGCGTTGAAGGTTTTTATCAGCTGGTCGGATTCGGCGATGGTGCCTTCCAGCGCCTGCCGGTAGTCGGTGGTCTTGTGCTTGCCCGAAAGTGTCGCCTCAGCGCGGTTGCGCAGTCTGGTCAGCGGCGTCTTCAAATCATGGGCGATGTTGTCGGAGACCTGCTTCAGCCCTTCGTTGAGCGTCGCTATCCTGGCCAGCATGGTGTTGAGGTTTTCCGACAGGCGGTCGAACTCATCGCCGGCGCCGGTCACCGGCAGCCGTCCCGTGAGATCGCCGCCCATGATGCGGCGGCTTGCCTCCGAGACGCTGTCGATGCGCTTCAGCGCGGCGCGGCCGACAAGGAACCAGATCAGCAGCCCGCCCAGGCCCATCATGCCCAGCGCCAGCATCAGGGCGCGGCGGACGACGGCGCGGAAGCGCTCGGGCTCGCCGAGATCGCGGCCGACCAGCATGATCATCTGGTTGGGCAGCCGCAGCACCAGCGCGATGGCGTTGTGGCCCTTCTCGCCCTCGGGCTGAATTTCGGTCTCGCCGGGCTGCGCGCCATTCGGGTCAGAAGCCTGGTTGCGCTGCCGTTCGAGCTCACCTTCGCCGAAACGGCGATAGGAGAAGGGTTCGGTCGTCCAGCCACCGGTCTCGAGCACCCCCGGTGCCAGGCTCTGCACGTTGCCGGTGAGGATCTGGCCGTTGACATCGGCAATGAGATAGAGGTTGGCGCCGGGCTGGCGCGAGCGCTGCTCGACGACGCGCACCAGCCGCGGCAGGCCGCCGCTCTGATAGGCACGGGCGAGGCCGAGCACCTCGTCATTGATGGTCTGCTGGGTCTGGCCGGTCAGCATGCGGGCCGACAACGACGTCATGTAGAAGACCAGCAACACGGCACATAGCGCGAAAAGCAGGAAATAAAGCGCTGAAAGCCGCGCCGCCGTCGTCCTCATGATGGCCGGCAGGGAAAGGGCCATCGAGTTCTAGCTCATGATGAGATTTGGCTGAAATCTCATCATGACCTACCCCTTTGTTGGAGCATGATCTTCTCCAAAAACCGGTACCTACTTTTTGGGATCATGCTCTAGCCGCTCTTCAGCATATAGCCGGCGCCGCGAACCGTATGCAGGATCGGCTTGTCGAAACCCTTCTCGATCTTGCCACGCAGGCGCGAGACGTGAACGTCGATCACGTTGGTCTGCGGATCGAAATGATAGTCCCAGACATTTTCGAGCAGCATGGTGCGCGTCACCACCTGGCCGGCATGGCGCATCAGATATTCGAGCAGGCGGAATTCGCGCGGCTGCAGCGTGATCTCGCGCGCCGCGCGCTTGACCGAATGGGACAGCCGGTCAAGCTCGAGATCGCCGACCCGGTAGACGGTTTCGGCCTCCCTGGCGCTGGCGCGGCGGTTCAGCACCTCGACGCGGGCGAGCAATTCGGAAAAGGCATAGGGCTTGGTCAGATAGTCGTCCCCGCCGGCGCGCAGACCGGTGACGCGGTCATCGACTTCGCCCAGCGCCGACAGGATCAGCACCGGCGTGGTGTTGCCGCGCGAGCGCAGGCCGGCAATGACGGAGAGCCCGTCGCGGCGTGGCATCATGCGGTCGACGACCATCACGTCATAGTCGCCGGCATCGGCCAGCGCAAAGCCGGTTTCGCCGTCGCCGGCTACATGGGCGGTGTGCCCAGCCTCGGCAAAGGCCTTCTGCATATAGTCGGCCGCCTCGCGATCGTCTTCTATGACGAGAATCTTCATAGAGCCGTTATACGCGATTTCGCCGGAAGATTGAGAGGCCGCCATAAGCGCAAAAGCTTTCGTTCAAGCATGTCGTTTTGCCAAACCGCCGTGCACTTTGGGCGACATGCTTCGATGTTAGAGCGGCAGCGGGCGATGGGGGCCCGCTGCCGCCGGGGGCAGAACACGATGACTGACTAACGCGTTCGGCCCCTTGCTTCCCGTGCGGCGGCTCGGGGGTGTTGAAACCGCCGCACTGGAAACTGTGTGATGTCAGCCTTTGGCGACTGGCAGCGCGACGAAGCGGTTTGAATCGTCGCGGGTGATCTGCATCAGCACCGCCTTGCGGCCGGACTTGACCGCATCGGCCATCGCCTTGGCGACGTCTTCGGTGCCGTTCACCTCCGTCGAATTGACCGAGGTGATGACATCGCCGGGCTGGATGCCGCGGTCGGCGGCATCGCTGTCGGGATCGACATCGGTCACCACCAGGCCCTTGCCGTTTTCCGACTTGGTGACGGTGAGGCCGAGATCGGCCAGCGCGGCGGGCTTTGCCGGTGCCGCGGGCTGCTGCGGGTCGGCCGAGGCCTGCTTGTCAGTGGATGGCAACGTGCCGAGATCGACCTTGATGGTCTGGCTCTTGCCGTCGCGCCACACCGTGACGTCGACCGACTTGCCGGGTGGGTACGCGCCGATCAGACGAGCCAGTTCCTTCGGCGATGCGACGTCCTTGCCTTCGACCTGGGTGATCACGTCACCGGCGGTGATGCCGGCCTTCTTGCCGGGGCCACCGTCCTGGGCGCCCGAAACCAGAGCCCCGTTCTGCGACTTCAGGCCCAGCGATTCGGCGATGTCCGATGTAACCGGCTGGATTTCGACGCCGAGCCAGCCACGCTGCACCGAGCCGCTCTTCATCAGATCCTGCACCACCTGCTTGGCGGTGGAGGCCGGAATGTCGAAGGCGATGCCGACGCTTCCGCCCGACGGCGAGAAGATCGCGGTGTTGATGCCGACGACCTGGCCGTTGAGGTTGAAGGTCGGGCCGCCCGAATTGCCGCGGTTGACCGAGGCGTCGATCTGGATGAAGTCATCATAGGGACCGGCGCCGATATCACGGCCACGGGCCGAGACGATGCCGGCGGTGACGGTGCCGCCGAGGCCGAAGGGATTGCCGACGGCCACCACCCAGTCGCCGACGCGAACCTTGGAATCGTCGGCGAAATCGACATAGGTGAACTTGCCGACGCCATCGACCTTGAGCACCGCCAGATCGGTGCGCGGATCGGTGCCGATCAGCTTGGCGTCAAGCTCCTTGCCGTCATTCATCACCACTGTGAAGGCGGAGCCTTCCTCGACGACATGGTTGTTGGTGACGAGATAGCCGTCATCGGAGATGAAGAAGCCAGAACCCTGCGCCACCGGACGCGGCTGGTCGTTGTTATGGTCGCGGTGGCTGAAGCGACGATTGCCGCCGTCATGGCCGTTCTGATCGCCAAAGCCGCGGAATTGCTTGAAGAACTGGCGCAGCTGCGGATTGTCGGGCAGGTTGTTCATGCCGTCCGGATCGTCGGACTGGTCGGAGCCGTCATCGGCGGCAGGCTCGATCTTGGCCTTGACCTTGACGCTGACCACGGCCGGCGAAACGCGCTCGACGACATCGGCAAAGCCCGGCACCTGGGGCGCTTCGACCCGCACGGCGTCGGCCAGAACGGGAGCTGTACCAGTGGCAACGGCGCCGAAACCGATGCCGCCGGCAATGGCCAGCGAAGCGGCGGCGGCCAACAGGCGCTTGCGGGTGCGGGAATATGGGTTGGGGGCGATAGTCATGGGTCTCGTATCCTCTTTTCACTGGATGCGGCTCAGGCAGAGCATCCTCGGACAAGAGAAATAGAGAGGCGCACATTACCGCGCCATTTCCGAAGCATGAAAGTTTTGTAATGTTGGGCGGACGCACAAATCGCTTGGTTGCGCTCGCCTGCTGCCCTATGGTGTACACAACTCAGCACAAGGCTTTCACAATGACAGCAAGCACCACCATGACCATTCGAGTCTCGTCCGAGACCAAGCTGAAGCTGGAGCAGATCGCTACCGATACCAGGCGTAGTAAATCGTTCCTCGCCGCCGAGGCGGTCTCAGCCTATGTCGATCGCGAGCTGGATATCATCGAAGGCATAAAACGTGGCATGGCCGACGCAGAGGCTGGCCGCGTCGTGCCCCACGACGACGCCATGGCGGAGCTCGACGCGGTGATCGAAGCAGCGAAAGCCAGGCGCGCAGGCAAGGCGTGAAGCTGTTCGTCACCTGGTCGCGAGAAGCGCTGGACGATCTCACGCAGCAAGTTGCCTTTATCGCTCAGGACAATCCTGCCGCCGCCCGACGCCTCGCGGACCGTATCCGTGAAATGGGCCGGGGCCTTGGTGATATGGCGACGGGCCGACCTGGCCGGGTAACAGGCACTTATGAGAAGCCCATCGGCCGCCTGCCCTACATCATTGCCTATGAATTGCGCCTGATCGCCGGCCGTCAGAGCATCGTTATCCTGCGCGCCATCCACACGTCGCGGGACTGGCCTTTGGAGGAATGGCCGAGCTAGTCGCTCAGCATCTTGTCCAGCGCCGCCTGTTCCTCGGCGCTCAGCGCCTTGGTTGCCAACGAGCGGCGGGAGCGTGTGGTCAGCACAACGAAAATGCCGCCGACTAGAAGCAGAAGCACCGGCGTGCCCCAAAGCAAGGCGTTGCGCGGGCTGAAGCGCGGCTTCAACAGCACGAACTCGCCGTAGCGCGACACGATATAGTCCATCACCTGCTGGTCGGTATCGCCGGCAACCAGGCGCTGGCGCACCAGGATGCGCAGGTCGCGGGCGAGGTCTGCATCGGATTCGTCGATGGACTGGTTCTGGCAGACCATGCAGCGCAGGCCTTCCGACAGGAGCCGCGCCCTCGCCTCGAGCGCCGGATCGGTGAGAACCTCGTCCGGTTTCACCGCTTGCGCCGCGCCGGCAAACAGCAGCGCCAGAAGCAGGGTGAGCGAGGCCAACGAGAACCTGGTGCTCACGGCGCGCCTGCCGACCGCATGGAGGCTGCCTGCTTGCGGCGGCGCGAGGGTGCGCCAACCCGCAGGCGACGGTCGAGCAGCGACATTGCGGCTCCCGCCATCATCACCAGAGCTCCGCCCCAGATCAGCGTCACCAGCGGCTTCCACCACAGGCGCACCACGACGGATCCATCGGTGCCTTCATCGCCCAGCGACAGATAGAGCTGGCTGAAGCCGATCGTCTCGATGCCGGATTCGGTCGTCGTCGTCTGCCGCACCGGAAAGAAGCGCTTTGCCGAGGTGATTTCGGCTGAAACGCCGCCATCGGCGCCGATCAGGGAAAAGCGGCCGCGCTGCTCGCTGTAGTTCGGACCCTGCGCCGGGAAGAGGCCGTCGAAACGCAGCGTGTGGCCGGAGAGTTCGACGCTCTCGCCGGCATGCATCGACAGTATCCTTTCGGTGCCGAAGCACAGCGTGCCGACAATGCCGAGCGTCGTCAGCCCGAGGCCGAGATGGGCAAGTGCAGTGCCGAACACCGAACGCGGCAGGCCGGCGAAACGGCGCAGCATGATGGCGGGCGACACATTGCCAAAGCCGGACTTGACGGCGAGGTCGGTGAGCGCGCCGCAGACCAGCCAGCAGGCGAGGCCGACACCAAGGGCGGCGAACACCGACGCGCCGTCGATGAACAGCCCGGTGACCAGCATCGCCAGGAGAGCGGCGCCGAAAGCCGCCATCAGGCGCTGGGCGACGGCATAGAGGTCACCGCGCTTCCAGGCGAGCAATGGTCCGAAAGGAACCACGACCAGCAGCGGCACCATCAGCGGGCCGAATGTCAGGTTGAAGAAGGGGGCGCCGACCGAGATCTTGCCGGCCGAAAGCGCTTCGACCGCCAGCGGATAGAGCGTGCCGACCAGCACGGTGGCCGTGGCCGTAGTCAGGAACAGATTGTTGAGAACGAGTGCGCCTTCGCGCGAGATCGGGTGGAACAGGCCGCCGGCCGTCAGCCGCGAGGCGCGCAGCGCAAACAGGGCCAGCGAGCCGCCGATGAACAGCGTCAAAATGCACAGGATGAAGATGCCGCGGGTCGGATCGGTGGCAAAAGCATGCACCGAGGTCAGCACGCCGGAGCGCACCAGGAAGGTGCCGAGCAGCGACAGCGAGAAGGTGAGGATGGCAAGCAGCAGCGTCCAGATCTTGAGCGCCGAACGCTTCTCCATGACGATCGCCGAATGCAGAAGAGCCGTGCCGGCCAGCCACGGCATAAAGGAGGCGTTTTCGACCGGATCCCAGAACCAGAAGCCGCCCCAGCCGAGCTCGTAATAGGCCCAGTAGGAGCCCATCGCGATGCCGCCGGTGAGGAACATCCAGGCGACCAGCGTCCACGGCCGCACCCAGCGCGCCCAGGAGGCATCGATGCGGCCTTCGATGAGGGCGGCGGCCGAGAAGGAAAAGCAGATAGAGAACCCGACATAGCCGAGATAGAGCAGCGGCGGATGGATGGCGAGGCCAAGATCCTGCAGGACCGGGTTGAGATCGCGGCCCTCGATCGGCGCCGGATTGAGCCGGGTGAACGGATTGGATGTCGTCAGGATGAACAGGAAGAAGGTGGCGCCGATAGCCCCCTGCACGGCCAGCACATTGGCGCGCAGCGTCGCCGGAAGGTTGGAGCCGAAGACAGCGACCAGCGCACCGAAGAAGGTCAGGATCAGCACCCAGAGCAGCATCGAGCCTTCGTGATTGCCCCAGGTTCCGGTGATCTTGTAGATCAGCGGCTGCAGCGAATGCGAGTTTTCCCACACGCTCGCCACCGAGAAATCGGAACTTGCATAGGCGCCGGCGAGTGCTGCGAACGACAGCGCCGTGAGCGCGAAGCCTGTGACCGTGACGGGACCGCCGACAGCCATCAGCCTCTGGTTGCCGGTACGGGCGCCGATCAGCGGCACCAGCGTCTGCACCAGCGACAGCACAAAGGCGAGGACGAGCGCGAAGTGTCCGGTCTCAACCATTACTGGCTCTTGCTCTCTTGCCACACGCCCTTGGCCTTCAGCCCGTCAGCGACTTCCTTGGGCATGTAGCGCTCGTCATGCTTGGCCAGCACGCTGTCGGCGACGAAAACGCCGTCGGCGCCAAAGCTGCCTTCGGTGATGACGCCCTGCTCCTCGCGGAACAGATCGGGCAGGATGCCGGTATAGCTGACCTTGACCGATTTGTGCGTGTCGGTGACCGAGAACGCAACCGTCGCGCCCTGCCCGCGCACGACCGTGCCCTTTTCGACGAGGCCGCCGAGCCTGATGCGCTGTCCCGGCTGCAAGCTGGCGGTGGTCAGATCGGCGGGCATATAGAAATAGGAGGCCTTCTGGCCCAACGCATAGAAGGTCAGCCCGGTGGCGGCGCCGAGGAAGGCAAGACCTCCGACAATCACCGACAATCGCTTCTGCTTGCGCGTCATGTCCTACTCCGTCGCCGTCAGGCCGAGCGAGGCGGCAAAGGCGGTGAATTTCTTCGCTTCCTCACTGTCGGCGCCAAACACGGCAATACCGCGATGCAGCGCGTCGCGCGCCTGGTCGGCCTTGCCCAGCACAACATAGGAACGAATGAGCCGCATCCATCCTTCCGTGTCGCGCGGATTTTGCCGCAATTTTTCGTCGAGGCCGGCGACCATGGTTTCGATCATGGCCTGCCTGTCCTGCGGCGCCATCGACGAGGCGGCATCGACGGCTGCGGCGTCGGGGCCTTTGGCGGGCTCTCCTGACGCGACGCTGCGGTTGGCGGCCTCGGCCAGTGCCTGTTGGACAGCTCCGCGCCATGGCGAATCCTGCGGCAGGGAATCGAGCATTTTCTGCCAAGCCGTGGTTGCCTCGGGTATGCGGCCTTCCTGGGCCAGCGCCATCGCCAAATAGAACGAGGCTTTCGCGTTTCCCGGGTCGAGTTTTAGCGCCTGTTCGAAAGCGTATTGCGCATCGGCCGAAACGATGCCGCCGGCCGCATTGGCGATCGCTTCGCCGAGACCGGCCTCGCGGGCAGCCGTGTCGCCATCGAGGCGGATGGCATTGCGATAGGCGGTCACGGCATCGGGAAAGCGCTGCAGGCGCAGATAGATCGGGGCGAGCACGTCCCAGCCGCGTCCATCGCCAGGGTTGGCGGCAAGATGGGCCTCGGCGCGCGCCACCAACTCGTCGACCGAACTATCGGCCGGATTCTTGGCCAGCCGTTCGGCAAGCGGCTGCGACGGCAGATCCGGCGAGCCGAGCTGGCTGTAAAGGCCCCAGCTGAGCAGAGGGACCGCCAGTACCGCAGCCGTTGCCACCAGCCTTGCCGCCTTTGACGGCTGCCGCGTGCCAGGCGCATCGGCTTGACCGACATTGGCTTGACCAACATCTCCCAGGCGAAGGATGCGGCGGGCGATTTCGGCGCGCGCCTCCTCGGCTTCCGCCGGCTGGATCAGCCCGCGCGCGGCGTCACGCTCAAGCTCGGCCAGTTGGTCGCGATAGACTTCGAGGTCGTGGTCGCTGCTGGTCGGAGCGTCCTTGCCGCCACTGGTCAGCGGCAGCAGCACCGTCAGGCTTGCGCCTAGCGTGAGGATTGCGGCTATGACCCAGAACAGCATGGTTCTTCCAATAGAGCGAGAGCCCTGCTCTCACAACATGAGGTCGCTGCGACGCTTTGACGGGATTCCGACCCCGGCCCAATGTTCAGGTCAGCGGCGTCCAGCTGCCGTCGGCGTTGCGGCATGCGGTGCCCCGCGCGGTCTGGCCGGCCGTGCCGGTAAACACCGTATGGGTGTACTGGCGGCAATCCTGCGAGCCGACGCGGTAGGGCTGGGCCGCGACGACTTCGCCGGAATGGGCCGAACTGTCGCCCTTCCAGGTCACCTTCTGGCCGCTCGCGGTATATTCGAGCGCCTTGTACTCCGCCTCGAGCGCCTTGCGCTTCTCGGTGCTGGTCAGGCCGCTGCCGATCGACCCGCCGACGAGCCCGCCAGCCATGGCCGAGATGATCGTCGTCGCGACCTTGGCACCCGAGGGAGGTGACGCGGGCGGATTGGTGATGGAAATATCCGGGCCACTGCCCTTGCCCAGCGTTCCGCAGCCGGAAAGAGCGAGCAGTGCGGAAACGAGCGCAACGCGAATCTTCATGCCAACAACCGGTTTTCTTGAACGGGATGCGCTGGGTGCCGCGTCATCGGGGATGTCTGCTGGCCATAGTATTGATATTTGTCGGAAATTTGGCCGTTTGCCGACCGCCCAGGGAACAATCGACAGGCCGCCATAACACAGGCCCCCAACCATGTCGATTGGTCATCAAACATCATTGGAGGCTCCGCAAGCGCACAACCGCCTTCAGCCCGCCCATCGTGGAGCGTTCCAGCGCCAGCGCCCCGCCATACTCGTTGACGAGGTCGGCAACGATGGCAAGTCCGAGCCCGGTTCCCGGCTTTGTCTCGTCGAGGCGCCGGCCGCGTTTCAAGACATCGCGGGCCTTGTCCTCGGGGATGCCGGGACCGTCATCCTCGATCGATAGCTCGAACAGGCCGGCTGCGGCCGGCGTGACGGATACGGCAACAGTGCTCTTCGCCCATTTCATCGCATTGTCGAGAAGGTTGCCGAGCAGTTCCTCCAAATCCTCGCGCTCGCCAGCAAAGACGATGTCGGCCGCCAGCAGCGTAAGCGACAGGCTGACATCAGGCTTGAGTTTTTGCAGCACGCGCACCATGCGCTGCACCAGCGGCGTCACCGGCGTGCGGTAGACGACGCTGTCGCGCTGCGCCGCGACCCGTACCCGCTGCAGGTAGTGGTCGACCTGTTTCTGCATCGACGCCGCCTGGTCGGCGATGAGCTGGCCCTTGGCGCCGCCTAGAGCCCGGCCCTCATTGATCAGCACGGCGAGCGGCGTCTTCAGCGAATGGGCAAGGTTGCCGACCTGCGTACGCGAGCGCTCGACGATGCGCTTGTTGTTTTCGATCAGCGCATTGGTTTCGTTGGCGAGCGGCTCGATCTCGGCGGGAAACCGGCCATCGAGCCGCTGCGCCGTGCCTTCGCGCACCTGGGCAAGCGCGTTGCGAACCCGGCGCAAGGGCTGGAGGCCGAGCAGGATAGCGATCGCATTGATGGCGATCATGCCGACGCCGAACAGGCTGAGATAGGTCAACAGGCGGCCCTGGAAGGTGGCGATCTCGTGCTCGAGCTCGGTCTTGTTGCCCATCACGCGGAAGCGCGCGGCGCGGTTCTTGGCATCGAGGACGAATTCGCTTTCGAACACTTGCAGTTCCTCGTCACCGATGCCGTCGGTGGAATAGCTGCGCTGGAAACTGGAATTGAAAGGCACCTCGGCAACGGTCGGCGACGGGATCGTCGTGGTCATCGAGGACGAATGAAGGTTGCCGTGCACGCCTTCGGAAGCCGGCTCCACCGACCAGTACCAGCCCGAATTCGGCTCCGAGAAGCGCAGGTCGCCAAGGTCGGGAGCGCCGGTGAGCTGGCCGGTTTCGGAAACGCCGACGGAGCCGATCAAATTGAACAGATGCGCCGACAGCAGGCTGTCGAAGCCGCGCTCGCTGGCCTGGCGGTAGAGCGTGGTGATCAGAGTGAAGATGACGATCAGGGTGAGGATCGCCCAGATCGTGGAAAAGCCGATGACGCGGAAGGCCAGCGAGCGAGGCCAGAGCCGCGCCGAAAAAGGCTTCCTTGCTGGTATGGGGAGCGGTTCCGCCTTACGCCTCCGGCTCACGCATGCGATAGCCCATGCCGCGCACGGTTTCGATCATGTCGATGCCCATCTTCTTGCGCAGCCGGCCGACAAAGACCTCGATGGTGTTGGAATCGCGGTCGAAATCCTGGTCGTAGAGATGCTCGACCAGCTCGGTGCGCGACACCACCTCACCCATATGGTGCATCAGATACGCCAGCAGGCGGAACTCATGCGAGGTCAGCTTCAGCGGCACGCCGTTGACATCGGCCTTGGAGGCCTTGGTGTCGAGGCGCAGCGGCCCGCAAGTGAGCTCGGACGAGGCATGGCCGGCGGCGCGGCGGATCAGCGCCCTCACCCTGGCCAGCACCTCCTCGATGTGGAACGGCTTGGTGACATAGTCGTCGGCGCCGGCATCGATGCCCGACACCTTGTCGCTCCAGCGGTCGCGCGCTGTCAGGATCAGCACCGGCATCTTGCGGCCGTTGCGGCGCCAGCGCTCGACGACGCTGATGCCGTCCATCTGCGGCAGGCCTATGTCGAGCACGACAGCATCGTAGGGCTCGGTGTCGCCGAGGAAATGCCCCTCCTCGCCGTCATAGGAGCGGTCGACCACATAGCCGGCATCGACCAGCGCGTCGGCCAGCTGCCGGTTGAGATCCTTGTCATCTTCGACGACGAGTACGCGCATGATCGGTCAGGCCTGTTGATGTGTCAGATATAGGCCGATTCCGGTGGTCTGGGAAACGAGCCCTGCAAGGGGAAGATTGGATCAGTTCGCCGGGACGACGATCTCGGAGCGGCGCGGACGCTGGCCGTCCTTGCCCGGCACAAGCACGATGATGATGCAGACCTCCTGGCCGCCACGCGTCGTCTGCGAAGCCTTGGCCAGCGTGCCGCCATTCTGCTCGGCAACCTGCTGGCCGATCGCGTAGCAATCCGCCGCGGCTGTTGGCGTCGCTTGCGACGCCAACAGGCCGGCCGCTGTGAGCGCCAGTATCGCGGTTCTGACATGAGAGCGAAGCGTTTTCATGGTCGGCGTTGTAACGCAACTGTGCTGAACGTGAAATGAACGGTGAACGGGTGAAAATCCATCCCCGCAATACCCCCTGCGCGCGCAACGAATGAATGCGATCCTACCGCCCAGTCCCTCAGACCGGGCAATGGATTCATAACCGGAAAACCGGCTGCGCGGCTATGGTGTTTGCGCGCAGGTTCTCAATTCGCAGCCAGATTGGGAACAGGTCAAGGCGAGACCATTCTGAAGGGCCGCCCTAAATAGCGCGGGAAACGCCAAATCATCGGAGTGCGCCATGACGGATAAAGACCTTGCCGACCTTTACCGGGGCTATATCGCTTGCCTGAATGCCCAGGACTGGGCGAAACTTGGAGACTTTGTCGGCGACGAGGTGCAGCACAATGGCGAAATGCTGGGCCTGTCGGGTTATCGCCGTATGCTCGAAGGCGATTTCGAGGCGATTCCCGACCTCCGCTTCAACATCGAACTGCTGGTCTGCCAGCCGCCGCGCGTGGCGGCGCGCCTGCATTTCGACTGTCATCCCAAGGGCGTGCTGTTCGGCCTGCCGGTGAACGGCAAGCGCGTGTCGTTCGCTGAGAATGTTTTCTACGAATTCGGAGAGGGTCGCATCCGCGAGGTGTGGTCAGTCATCGACAAGGCCGAGATCCAGGCGCAGATCTAGGTTGCTTCAATCACTTTGTTCGGTGAGAGCGCGTATCCGCAGCACCCCGTGGTAGAGCGCCAGGTCCTCGTCGTAGCGGGCCTCGGCGAACTCCAGCGACAGGCGGGTCTGGTCGCGCGAGCCGGTGGCGAAAGCGGCGCCGTCAAGGCGCGCCCGGATGCTGTCCATAATCAGACGCGTCTCGGCCTCGCCTTGCGCCTTCGACCAGACATGCAGCGTGATGAGCTGGTCGTCATCATTGTCGGCGCCGGTGTCCAGATCGAATGCGCTGGTCCTGCCATAGGTCACATAAGGGAAGGCGGCACTGTCGGCCGCCTGCTCGCGCAACCCGGCGCCGCCGAGCAGCGCCGTCAGCGAGGCATCGCTCTTCAATCTCATGAACAAGGCTTGCAGCAAATCGCCGGGCGCCGTCATCGTCGTCTCCGTTCGCCTGTCACGCTTTGAACAACCTCAGTTTCGCGCGCAACCTAACCGCGTTGCACGGATTTCGCCAGATGACGATCCGCCTGATGGAAGGCGGCGAATCGGGCGGCATGGCCCTTTCACGGACCGGGTTCTATTTGGCATGCGGGGAGTTTCAAGAAGGGTGTTATGAGGAGCCCTGTTTTCTCCGGCAATTCGAGGTCATTTCATGCGAACGCCACCGCTGCTGCCGGCTTTTGGAAAGCTTGGCGTCAAGCCCCCGGTCGCGATTGCGGCAGCACCCGCCCTGTCGAAGAGCACCGTGGCCCTGCGCATGCGCGAGATACTTTCAATGCATGGCGGCCTGGCCTTGAAGCTGTCGGTGGTGGCCTGGACAATCCTGATCCTGGCGGCGGCATTTTTCATGTCAAGGGCCTGATGCCGATATGACAAACCGCTACGCGTTGCGCATGTACGAGCCCGAGAGCTGGACTATCTTCGACATCTTCACCGGCCAGCCTGTCGAGCTTAAGCAACAGGTAATGGTGGCCATGAATTTGCGCGATGCGGAAGCGATGGCCGACCGCCTGAACAGCCGGGACGTCAAGCGGCGGGCAAAAGCCGACCGCAAGTCCTGACGCACGCTGATCTCAGCCGCTCTGATTGCAAGACGAACGCGCGCTAACCGAAATCCGCGGCTGTGAGCACATATATGCTCTTGCGGGTGCGGGCGTAGGCCTTGCTGGCAATGTCATGGATGGAGCTGGACGCGGTGTCGAAAGCCGCCAGATAGGTGGCTTCCGCGGTCGCCGTCCCTGATGGCGCCTTCGAGAGGGCATCGGCTGCGACAGAGAAGGAAATCTGGAACATGCCGTCGTGGCCGACAAAGCGGATGCGCTTGCCGGCCTCGTCATAGAAGCGACTTGGATTGGGGAATGTCAGGCTCATGACGTGCCCCCCTTCGGCGCGGCGGCGGCTTTCTTGACTGTCGCCCGCTTCTTCTTCGGTGTCGGGTTCAAGGCTTCCGCGACGCGGTCGGCCTCTTCCTTGGCCAAGCGCAATTCCCTGAGCCTTGCCGTCTTGATCTCCCTGGCCCTCGCTTCGGACATGTAGTCGGAGGTTGCCTTGTTGCGCTCGGCCGTCTTCTTCTGCTTGTCCATGAAGCGGGCTTCAGCTTTTTCCATGATGCTCTGATTGCCTTCGGCCATCGCCTAAATCTCCTTCGTGCCTGAAATTGTGAAATCGAACTTACGATATAAATAGTCACTTTTGCCTCGGAATTCAATTTTTTGAAATATCTAGGCGCCTCGCGACGTTTCGAACCCTGCAGACATCATAATACTTTTTAATATTTAATTTTGGCCACGAATAATTTTTGGCACTCCTATCTATCGAGTGCCAACACGCCTATAAGAACGGCGCGGTCGCCTATGCCGGCCCCAGAAAGAAGTTCTCATGAAGTTTCGGCCACTCCACGACCGCGTCGTCATCCGGCGCGCCGAAGGCGATGTCAAATCCAAGGGCGGCATCATCATTCCCGACAATGCCAAGGAAAAGCCGCAGGAAGGCGAAGTCATCGCCGTTGGGCCGGGCGCACGCGACGAAAACGGCGCGCTTGTTCCGCTCGACGTCAAGGCCGGCGACTTCATCCTGTTCGGCAAATGGTCGGGCACCGAGGTCAAGATCGACGGCGAGGACCTGCTGATCATGAAGGAAGCCGACATTATGGGCGTCATCGACAAGAGCGAGACGGCCGCTATCGGCAAGAGCGGGACGGTCGTCACCGAGAAGAGCGTCAAAGCCAAGAAGGCTGCCTGACCGGCCTGGCTTTGCCAGGCTCCGGCGAGCCGCTTGCTTCACCACACCAACGGGATTGAAAAAAATGTCTGCCAAGGAAATCAAATTCGCCACCGACGCGCGCGACCGCATGCTGCGCGGCGTCGAGATCCTCACCAATGCGGTGAAGGTCACGCTCGGCCCCAAGGGCCGCAACGTCATCATCGACAAGGCCTATGGCGCGCCGCGCATCACCAAGGACGGTGTGACGGTGGCCAAGGAAATCGAGCTTGCTGACAAGTTCGAGAACATGGGCGCGCAGATGGTGCGCGAAGTGGCTTCGAAGACCAACGACCTCGCCGGTGACGGCACCACCACCGCCACGGTGCTGGCCGCATCGATCCTGCGCGAAGGCGCCAAGCTGGTTGCCGCGGGCATGAACCCGATGGACCTCAAGCGTGGCATCGACCAGGCTGTCGCCGCCGTGGTCAAGGACATCAAGGCGAAGGCCAAGAAGGTCAAGTCGTCGGCCGAGATCGCGCAGGTCGGCACCATCGCCGCCAATGGCGATGCCAGCGTCGGCGCCATGATCGCCAAGGCGATGGACAAGGTCGGCAATGACGGCGTCATCACCGTCGAGGAGGCCAAGACCGCCGACACCGAACTCGACGTCGTCGAAGGCATGCAGTTCGACCGCGGCTATCTCTCACCCTATTTCGTCACCAATGCCGACAAGATGCGCGTCGAACTGGAAGAGCCTTACGTGCTCATCCACGAGAAGAAGCTCGGCAATCTGCAGGCGATGCTGCCGATCCTCGAAGCAGTGGTGCAGAGCGGCAGGCCGTTGCTGATCATCTCGGAAGACGTCGAAGGCGAAGCACTGGCGACGCTGGTCGTCAACAAGCTGCGCGGCGGCCTCAAGGTCGCGGCCGTCAAGGCGCCGGGCTTCGGCGATCGCCGCAAGGCGATGCTGGAAGACATCGCCGTGCTGACATCGGGCCAGATGATTTCCGAGGATCTCGGCATCAAGCTCGAAAACGTCACCATCGAGATGCTTGGCCGCGCCAAGCGCGTACTGATCGAGAAGGACACCACCACGATCATCGACGGCGCCGGCAACAAGGCGACCATCCAGGCGCGCATCGCGCAGATCAAGGGCCAGATCGAGGAGACCACGTCCGACTACGACAAGGAGAAGCTGCAGGAGCGGCTGGCCAAGCTCGCCGGCGGCGTCGCCGTGATCCGCGTCGGCGGCGTCACCGAGTCTGAAGTGAAGGAAAAGAAGGACCGCATCGACGACGCGCTGAATGCGACGCGCGCGGCGGTGGAAGAAGGCATCGTGCCCGGAGGTGGCGTGGCGCTTCTGCGCGCCAGATCGGCGCTGGCCGGGCTGACTGGCGCCAATGACGATGTGACGGCAGGCATTTCGATCGTGCTCAGGGCACTCGAAGCGCCGATCCGCCAGATCGCCGAGAATTCCGGTGTCGAAGGCTCGATCGTCGTCGGCAGGCTGTCCGACAGCAAGGACCACAATCAGGGCTTTGATGCCCAGAACGAGGTCTATGTCGACATGATCAAGGCGGGCATCGTCGATCCGGCGAAAGTGGTGCGCACCGCACTGCAGGATGCCGGCTCGATTGCAGCGCTTCTGATCACCGCCGAAGCGATGATCACCGACGTTCCGGCCAAGGATGCGGCGCCTGCGGGCGGCGGTGGCGGCATGGGCGGCTACTGACCATCGCCCGAAAATTGCCCGCCTGGGAATCTGGGCGGGCATAAATCAGAACAGGCTGCCGGGGACATTTCCCCGGCGAGCCAGGAATTTCCGTCAGTCAGTCAAGACCAGTCAGCAACGACAGGGAGATCGACAGATGATCACATTTGCCCCGAAGCCAAACGCTGTATCCGCGACCAAGCCGGCGGAGGAGAGCCGCTTCGATCGCATCCGCCGGATTGCCGCCGACAAGCACAGGCAGGCCGATGCCGGGCCGATTCGCCGCGAGCCGTCGAAGACCGGCGACAAGCGGCCGATGTGACGGCTGCCAACCTCACGACATCGGCAACGCTCCGCCCTCTTCGGTGCGGCGGGCAATGAACTCGTCGAGCACATCGGATGTGGCAACGGCCGACGCCGGCGGCTGGAAGTCGGCCAGCGTCCGCTTCCAGATGCCGGTGGCGCGCTCGGTGGCCGACTTCGAACCGGACTGCGTCCAGCTGCCGAAATTCGACCAGTCGGCGACCAGCGGCTCGTAGAAGGCGGTGCGGTAGCGCGTCATGGTGTGGCCGGCGGCGAAGAAATGCCCGCCCGGCTGGACTTCGGCGATCGCCTCGAAGCCGATCGAATCCTTGTCGCCGGGGGTCGTAGCACAGAGTTCGGCAACCGTCTGCAATGCCTCGATATCGGTGATCAGCTTCTCGTAGGAGACGCTGAGGCCACCCTCCAGCCAGCCCGCGGCATGGATGCAGACGGTGGCGCCGGCAAGCACCGAGCCCCACAGCGCGAACTGCGTCTCGTGCGCCGCCTGCACATCGGAAATGTTGGCCGCACTGCCGCCGCCGGACCGCCAAGGCAGGCCGGTGAAGCGGGCCAACTGACCGGCGCCCAGCGTCGCCTTGACGTGCTCGGGCGTGCCGAAGGCCGGTGCGCCGGACTTCATGTCCACATTGGAGGAGAAGGATCCGTAAACCACCGGTGCGCCCGGCCGCACCATCTGCGCCAGCGCGAGACCAGCCAGCGCCTCGGCATGCTGCAGCGTCAATGCGCCGGCGACGGTGATCGGCGCCATGGCGCCGGCCAGGCAGAAGGGCGTGATGATGGACACCTGGCCGGCCTTGGCGAAGTCGATGATGCCTTGCGCCATCGGGATATCGAGCTGGCGCGGCGAATTGGTGTTAATGACGGTATAGCAATGGACGCCGGCCAGGAACTCGTCCTGCGAGAGGCCGCGCGCCAACCGGATCATCTCGAACCCGTCCTCGACCTGCGGCGTGCCACGGGCGAAGACGAAGGGAAACTTGTCCGACAGGGTCAGCTGCGCACGGTTGACGGCATAGTGGCGCAAACGGTTGTCGACATCCTGAGGCTCGATCCAGGGGCCGAGCATATGCAGCACGTCGAAATTCTGAACAAGCTTGGTCAGTTCTTCGAAAGCGGCGAGCGTGCCCGGACGCCGTCCGCGTTCGAGATCGGTGACGTTGGGCGCCCCGGCTCCGGCGAGGAACGTCATCGAGCCGAGCTCCAGCATGAGATCGCGGCTACGGTTGCCCGCCAGCGCCCGGATGGATTTCGGCGCCGAGGCCAGTGCCGCAGTGACAATATCGCGGCCGATGCGCACCATCCGGCTGTCCTCGTCGACCAGCGCACCGGCTTTGGCGTAGATCGCCCGTGCCTCCGGCAGCAGCACCTTGATGCCGAGCTCTTCCAGCACGCGCAACGCCGTGCCGTGGATGGCCGCGACCTGGTCGTCCGAAAACACCGGCTGCGGCAGGAACGGGTTCTTGAGCGAGCGATAGTTCGGGTGGCGGCTTGGCCCGCTGCCGGCCTCACCGGTGTGCCCGCGCCGGCGCTCGCGCCTGGTCTCCCTTATGATGTCATCGACCATGGCCAAAACTCCTCATTGCCGCATCGCCTGCCCTCGGGGTCGTATGGGAAGGCCGGAATAATTCGCGCCGGCCGCTCGACGCCGACAATGTGCACCGAAAGCGCGGTCCCCTCCCCGGCGAATTCGTCGCCCAGCAACGTCAGCGCGACGCTTTTGCCTATTGTGTAGCCATAGCCGGCTGAGGCGACGAAGCCGACGCGCCGGCCCTTGTGCTAGACTGGCTCGAAGCCACTGGCGTCGGCATCGACGGCGTCGACCTCCAGCGTCACGATCCGGGCGGCGCTCAACAAACCGTGCGGTGTGGCCTGGCTGCCCTTGTGAGCCGGGCTGAAATGGATGAATAGTCTTGGCCGGGTATGCCCGCCCTGAAATTGCCCGCTTGCGGTTCTCAGGTGGGTTGGGTGAGTTTCGGGAATGGCCAGTCCTTTAGAACGACGTCCAAGACGAAGAGGTCCGATCGCCGCCGCATTGCTGGCGGTGGACGCGTGGATCGATTCCTCGCTCTACGAAATCGGCTTCAAGGCCGGCCAGTTCTGGGAATCGGCAACCATTTTTTCGCGGCGCTTCCGAGTCACCGGCTGGCGACGCGGCATCATCGAGGTGCTGAGCGAAGGTTTTACGATGGGCGCCGGCGGCGTCGTCGTGCTGCTCGCACTCGCGATGCCGGCCTTCCAGATCACCACCGGCGACTGGCGCAGTCAGGGCGATTTCGCCGTCACCTTCCTCGACCGCTACGGCAACGAGATTGGCCAGCGCGGCATCATCCAGCGCGATTCCGTGCCTGTCGACGAGATGCCGGACCATGTCATCAAAGCGGTGCTGGCGACCGAGGACCGGCGCTTCTTCGAGCACTACGGCATCGACGTGCTCGGCCTGTCGCGCGCCATCTTCGAGAATGTGCGGGCCAATTCCGTCGTCCAGGGCGGCTCCAGCATCACCCAGCAGCTGGCCAAGAACCTGTTCCTGTCGAATGAGCGTACCTTCCAGCGCAAGATCAAGGAAGCCTTCCTGTCGCTGTGGCTGGAGGCCAATCTGTCGAAGAAGGAGATCCTGCAGCTCTATCTCGACCGCGCCTATATGGGCGGCGGCACGTTCGGCATCGAGGCGGCGGCGGATTTCTATTTCGGCAAGAGCGTCAAGGATCTGAACCTCGCCGAGGCGGCGATGCTGGCCGGCCTGTTCAAGGCGCCGACCAAATACGCCCCGCACATCAACCTGCCCGCCGCCCGTGCTCGCGCCAATGTGGTGCTGTCGAACCTCGTCGATTCCGGTTTCATGACCGAAGGCCAGGTGCTGCAGGCAAGGCTGCATCCGGCCGAGATCGTCGACCGCGGCGAGCAGAAGAGCCCGGACTATTACCTCGACTGGGCCTTCGATGAGGTCAAGAAGATCGCCAAGCCCGGCCAGCATTCGCTGGTCGCCCACACCACTTTCGACGCCAACATCCAGAAAGCGGCGGAGGAATCCGTCGAATTCCATCTCCGCCAGTTCGGCAAGGAATACAACGTCACCGAGGGCGCCGTTGTAGTGATCGAGACCAATGGCGCGGTGCGGGCCATTGTCGGCGGCCGCGACTATGGCGCAAGCCAGTTCAACCGCGCCACCAAGGCGCTGCGCCAGACCGGCTCCTCGTTCAAACCTTACGTCTACGCCACCGCCATGGAGCACGGGTTCACCCCGGACTCCGTCGTCTCAGGCGGGCCGATCAGCTGGGGCGGCTGGTCACCGCACAATTACAATGGCGGCTCGGCCGGCAATGTGACGCTGATCACGGCGATCGCCAAATCGATCAACACCGTGCCGGTACGGCTGGCCAAGGACTATCTCGGCATCGGCCCGATCAAGGCGATGGCCGAATCATTCGGCGTGGAATCGCCGCTGGAGTCGCACAAGACCATGGTGCTCGGCACATCGGGCATGACGGTCATGGACCAGGCGACGGGCTACAGTGTGTTCGCGCAGAACGGCTTCGCCGGCTCGCGGCACGGCATCACCCAGCTCGTCACCCGCACCGGCGATGTCGTCTACGACTTTGCCAAGGATGCGCCGGCGCCGCATCGGGTTCTGTCGGAACAGGCTCTGAAATACATGAACACCATGCTGGCTGCGGTGCCGGCGATCGGCACCGCGCGGCGCGCGCAGCTGCCCAACATCGTCGTCGCCGGCAAGACGGGGACGACGCAATCCTACCGCGACGCCTGGTTCGTCGGCTTCACCGGCAATTACACCGCTGCCGTCTGGCTCGGCAATGACGACTTCACCCCGACCCGCAACATGACCGGAGGCACGCTGCCGGCGATGGTGTGGCAGCGGCTGATGGTCTACGCGCACCAGAATATCGACCTGAAGCCGATCCCCGGCCTAGACAAACCCTTCGTCGACGAAGAGATCGCGGCCAAGGCCGAGGAAGCGGAGAAGAAAAATGCCGATCAGGCAGCAGCGGATGCCGCGGCCGAGCGCCCGGCGGTGCTGTCCAGCCGCACGACACAGACGCTGCGCGAGATGACCAAGGTGTTCCAGACAGCGCCCGTGCTCGGCTCGCCGCAGACACCGGAGACCCTGTCGGCGCTTTGATTCCACAGCGCTGCTTGCTCTGTGGCCTGCCCCGCTATATCCCCGAACGATAATTCTCTCGTCCCGGTTCTTCATGCTCAAGACCGCCTTTTTCACGCTGCTTTCGCTTGCCATAGCCATCGGCCTCGGCGGCGGCAGCGTCTGGTATGCGCTGCAGGCGCAGAGCGGCGTCGGCGCGATCAGCATCGGCCAATGGACCGCCTTCCCCGAGATCGGCACGCAAGATGCCGACCCCTATTCGAAGGCGCGCGTGGCGCGCGAGGGCGTGCTGGCGCTCGGCAAGGCGGAAGGCTTGTCCTTCATCGCCGAACGCGATGCGGCCGGCGATGAGCTTCAGCGGCAATGCGACTACAGGATCGAAGGCAGTTTCCCGACCGCCCGGTTCTGGACGCTCTATGCCGCGGATCAATCGCTCGGCGTGGTCGACACCGGCAAGCCGAGGCTGGCGGCGCTGCAATCCTACCAGGTGCTGCGTCAGCCCGACAATTCGGTGATCATCGCCGTCGGCAACCGTCCGGCCCCCGGCAACTGGCTTCTGACCGAAGGTTTTGGCCGGATGTATTTCGTGCTCACCTTCTACGACACGCCGATTGCCTCAAGCACCGGCCTTTCCGACGTGTCGCTGCCCCGGATCGTCAAGGCTGGCTGCAATGCGTAGGTTGCTGCACGCCATCCTGCTCGGCCTGCTCGGCGCCGGCATCGTCCACATCGTGGTGCTTTTGCTGGTGCCGGAATTTACCGAGCGCGATGCCTGGTCACGGCTGGCGATGGCGTCCGACCTCTACAAGATGACCAGGCTGGATGCCGAGGCGGGCGGCGCGCCGGTGGTGAAGTCGGTGGATCCGCTGTTTTACGCCGCCGCCTGCCGCTTCGACCTTGCCGAAGGCATGGTGCGGATCAAGGCGCCGGGCAGCGTGCCGTTCTGGTCGGTGTCGGTCTATGACCGCAACGGCCACAATTTCTATTCATTCAACGACCGCACGGCGACCGGCAACAAGCTGGACACCGTGGTGCTGACGCCGGCACAGATGATCGACGTGCGCAGGGAGCTTCCCGAAGACCTGCAAGGGGCGATCTTCGTCGAGGCGCCGATCGAGGAAGGCATCTTCGTCATCCGCGCCTTCGTGCCTGACGACAGCTGGAAGCCGGTTGTGTCGCAGTTCCTGGACCAGAGCTCCTGCGAACTGCAGGACTACTGACCTCAGCCCGACGACCAGCAAACTCAGTGGTGCGGAACAGGCGTCCGTGGTGTGCCCGGCTTGTCCGCCGGTCGCGCCTGGCCCGCCAATGGCGGATGCTCGTAGCGGACGCCGGGAAAAATGATCACCGCCGCCGGCGTACCGGTGTCCTGAACTGCTCGATTGACTGGTGCCGATCGCGGCACGAAAGACAGTACCATGCCCATGGTTCGCGTATTCCTCTCGGTTGCCCCGGAGCACAACGCAACGCCTCCAAATGTGATTAAGGCCGGCAGAGGGTTAACGGAGCGCTAACGGATCGCGGCTAATTTGATGTTTGTTCCAGGCCTCACGCGAAACCGACACAGTTGCGGTTGAGCATGGTCCGGGTTGTGTCGAGTGTCGGGCGTATCTTCCGTGTCAGCTTCGGATTTCAGGCAAATCGCCATACGGACGGAATCGGGAAAAGCCGAAAGGCTGTTTCGCGCCGCGGTGTCGGCGTTCTGCTCGCTGACCCGCCCGTCGCGCCGCGAGATCGCCCAGCTCGAGGATCTGACGCTGCCGCTGTTCGACAGCGTGCCGGTCGAATCGCGCCGCTATGTCGCCGCCGCCCTGTCCGAATGCGAATATGCGCCGGCCGCCCTGGTGCGGCGGCTTTGCGAGGAGCCGGTCGATGTCTGCGCGCCCTTGCTGGTCCGTTCGCGGGCGCTGGGCGACATCGACCTGATCGCGTTGATCGGCCGCCACGGCCTGCCGCATGCGCGCGCCATTGCCCGCCGCAAGGATTTGAACCCGACCATCGCGCAGTTGATCAAGGCGCTGGAAAAGCCGACCCTGGTGCGCGTGCGGCAGCCCGAGCCGATCGCCGACGTGGCGGGCGACGGCGCCGAAGCCGCTGCCGCCGCTCCCAGCGCACCAAAACTGCCCGGCAGCGCCGCCGAAACCGCCAGGCGCCGCCTGCGCTCGATGATGCTCACCGAGGGCGAGGCGACATCGGTCACTCCCTTCGTCGGCTCAGCAACTTACAGCAAACTGCGCGAGACGGCGCTGACCGGCAACGCCGCCTTCTTCCAGACCGCGCTTGCCGACGCGCTCGATATCGACTTCTCGACGGCGCGGTCGCTGACCGAGCATTCGAGCTATGTCTCGCTGCTCGCCGCGCTGCGGGCGCTCGACCTCAGTGAGGACAGGGCATTCCTGATCGTGGTCGCGGTTTACCCCCGGGAGTTTCCGCACCCGCAGGCGATCCGCATCTTCCTCGACCGCTACCGGCTGCTGCACCACGAGGCGGCGCTCGACAAGGTGCGCGGCTGGAAGGCCGAAACATTGTCGCGAGCGGTGCGCGGCAACACCCCTGTCGCCGCGAATGGCGACCAAGCGCCGGACGTCGACAAAGCCAGCCTAGGGGCCAGCCTCAAGGCGTCTTGACGGAGAGAAGCTCCTCGACGGAAACCGTTCCGGCCTCGATCTCGACCACCCAGATGTCGGGATCGAATTTTTTCTCCCGCTCAAGCCTGGCGTCAAGCGCGGCGGCATCGTCGCCGGCGCCGAGCAGCGTGAAAAAGCGATCATCCGGTTTGTCCGAATCGTAGCTCGTCTGCGGCGCCGGGCCGAACAGGGAGACGTCGCCCAGCCTGCCGCGGGAGAGCACGAAGACAGCGCCGGCCTCGGTCGCGCCGCGCTTGACGACGGCCGCAAAGCCGCCGGCGCCGAAAACACGGCGCAGCAGGGCCGACACCCAAAACTCGGTGGTTACGCGCATGACGAGGCTCCGGAGGACATGCGCGGCGTCTTAGCCGGATTTTCGTCTATCCGCGAGCGGTCGTCTTGACCACTCAATTGGTCAGGCCGATCTCGCGCATCTTGACGTAGACGACCTCGTCGGGCTCGCCCGTTTCCGGCAGGCCGAACAGCGACTGGAATTCCTTGATCGCCGCCTTGGTGCGGGCGCCGACGACGCCGTCGAGCTGCATGTCGTCATTGCCGAATGCCTTCAGGCCGGCCTGGATCTTGACGATGCGGGCATCGGGCGCCTGGGCGGATACCGGCGCGGAAACCGGGATGGGCGCAGGCGCGGCCTCGGGCGCGGCAACTCGAGCGGCGGCCATATCCACGGGCCTCGGCACAGGATGCGGGATGCCAGCCGTTGTCTGCTTGGCGCCGAGCTGGTCGAGCAGGACGGCGTCGATCTCACCGGAGGCCGGCAGGCCAACTTTCTGCTGGTATGCCTGGATCGCCTTTTGGGTATTCGGCCCGGAAATGCCGTCGACCGTTCCCGTGTAGAAATCGAGATCCTTCAGGATGCCCTGGACCTGCTCGACGGTCGGATCGCTTTTGACCGGAGCCGGGCCGGGCCGCAGGATGTTGATGGTGGTTTCGGGTTCGTCCGCGCCGGGGTGCGGAAAACCCTCGATGCTGCGGGTGGCGAAGAAGGCGCCGGCATGCGGAAACGGCTGGTACCACAGCGCGTTGGCGGAAACGTAGAACAGCGTCACCAGGAAGGCGGTCGAGCCGCCGACCAGGACCGGATTGCGCGAGATCGCGCCGCCCAGCGCAATCGCGCCGGCCTCGAACGCGCCGCTGCGGCGCTTGACCGCCTTAGGCTGTTTTGCGGAGCGAGCCATTCCTGTCCCCTTTCGCGTCGCCTTTTGTCCTGGTCGCGGGCATCGGCAGCACGCCGTTCCTCTCGGTCGCGCTCCTCTTCGGCCCGTTCACCGGCAGGCTGATCGTGACCGTCGTCCCCTCGCCCGGCATGCTTTCGATCGACATCGTGCCGTCGTGCAGCGCCACCAGGCCCTTGACCAGCGACAGGCCGAGCCCGGTGCCCTCGAAGCGGCGCGTATAGTCGTTCTGGATCTGCATGAACGGCTTGCCGAGATTGACAAAATCTTCCTCGGCGATGCCGATGCCGGTGTCCCTGACCCAGAAATGCAGCCGCGAGCCGATCCGCTTGGCGCCGACGACGACATTGCCGCCATCGGGCGTGAACTTGACCGCATTGGAGACGAGGTTGATCAGGATCTGCTGCACGGCACGACGGTCGGCATTGATCTCCCCGGCGTCCGGCGCAATCTGCGCCTGGAGACCGATGTTCTTGGCATTCGCCTGCAGCTGCATCATCGACTGGCACATCTCGACCGCTTCGATGAATCGGAACGGTTCGGGCTCGGTCGCGTAGGCGCCGGCCTCGATCCTCGAGACATCAAGGATGGAGGTGACGACGGCAAGCAGATGCTGGCCCGACTCCTTCACCAGGCCGACATACTCCTTCTGGCGCGGGTCCTTGAAGCCGCCGAACATCTCATGCAGCAGCATGTCGGAAAAACCGATGATGGCGTTGAGCGGCGTCCGAAGCTCATGGCTGACGACCGCCAGGAAGCGGCCCTTTGCCACCTCGGCCGACGCTGCGGCCTCATTGGCGGCAGCAAGCTCGTCGCGCAATTCGGCAGTCTCGTCGTTCTCGCGCAGCAGCAGAGTGAAGGTCTCCTGCTGCTCTTCGGCACGCATCAGCTCGAGCTGAAATGGCCGGTAATTGTCGGCCGTCGAGGCGCTGCCGTCCTGCGGCAGCCTTACCCGAAGATCGAGCCGGCGCGCCAGGGCGCCATCGCGCATGTCGGCAAGCGCGCTGAGATAAGCGACGCGATCGGACAGGTGGATGCGGTCGAACAGCCCGGCGCCGAAAAGCAGTTCCGGCGGCAGCTTCAGGATGGTGCGCGCCTTGGCTGAGGCATCCAGGACCTCGCCATGCCGGGCGACATGCAGGACAACGGCGTCGATCATGTCTTCAAGGCGGTCGTTTGGAAGCAGCGCGGGCTGCGCGCGTGCGGCATCGCCTAGGGCTGCGAGCCGGGGAACCAGCGTCAGGCCCCAGGCGAGCGGCAGCAGCCAGTGCCACGCCGCGACTTGCGCCCCGCCGAGCGGGACGACAGAGGCGACAAAGGGCTGCAGCAGCATTGCGGCCAAGGCCGAGAGGCCGCCCCAAAGTGCCGCGCGCTTTGAACCGCCGATCCACCAGGCCTCGAATGGCAGTGCCAGGGCCAGCAGCGCAACCGGCGACGCCAGGCCGCCTGCTGCCGCGACGGCGCCGGCAAGCGCAAGACCGCCGGCGGCAAGGGCAACCTGGGCTGCCAGCGTCATCTTGCCTGACGCCGCCACCAGCAAGGCGGCGAACCAGCAAAGACCGAAGGCGGCGAAAATGGCTGCGACGGTGACGGCGGCGCCCATGCCCGAGGTGACCAGTGTCACCGCCGCACCGGCGGCGAAGAACGGAGCGGCAAGCATGATGCCGATGAACCGGCGCTGGCGCAGGCGATCGCCCTGGCCGATGATGGCCGGATGGACCATGCGTTCGCAACCGGCCGCCAGCGCGCCAGGCAGTTCAATGTATCTGGCAGTTGTCAAACTCAACGCACTCGCACCCGGTCGTGACTGCCCTGCTTTGCAGGTCGCTTTTGCTTGTTTGAAACTCGCATCCAGCGTTTAAGGAATGAATAAGGCTGACCGGAACAACGAGCGCGCTGCGGCAAAAATTGGAGCGCCGGCACCGGAATGCACCGCCATTTGTGGCCATAGTAAACGGAGCGTTATGTGCAAAGGGCGTGCTCGTGGCTGCGAAACCCTGAGCCGGCATGCCTGCTCTTCTGAAGATATCCATGCGCAACAATCGCTTAGATGGTTACTGCAAGGTTAAGAAAATTGCCGGCATTTGAGGCTAATGCACTGCAAAACGCCTCGCTTCGAATTTGCCTAAAATTTGAGGAAAATTTTCGCTGAGCAAGAAAGCCGTCCTTTGCGCCTCATGTGCCATTGTCGCTGATATAAAGAGGTCATTGCGCATGGACGCATGATCCGGTCATTGGACGAGAGGGCAGATCGATGGGCTTTTTGATAAGAATGACGTTCTGGTTTTCGCTGGTGTTGCTGGCGCTGCCGCTGACCGTCGGCCCCGACGAGGATGGCCGCGAGAGCGTCGGGCCGTTCCAAGCGCTTTTTGCGGCGCGCGAAGCGGTCGGCGACATCGCGGCGATTTGCGAGCGCAAACCGGACGTCTGCGAAACCGGCAAGTCGGCGATGCATACGATCAGCGCCCGGGCCAAGGAAACCGCCAAGATCGCCGCCGCCATGCTGGACGACAAGAGCGCCGAGACCTCGCCCGATACATCGCTGGCCACCGGCAGCGTCGCCAAGGACATCGTGCTGCCGGCGACAGTCAACATACCTGCCAAGCTGGTGGCGAAGAACTAAACACCGTTTCAGCTGTATCTACAGCGACACCGCAGGCCGGTCGGACCTCTCGATGCCTGCGGTGCTTTTCTTCTTTTTCCGTGACGCCGCAGCCGCGGATGACTATATCCCGAGCAATGGCCACGACGATCCAGACGATCCGCGACGACTTCTCCCTGCTCGACGAGTGGGAAGACCGCTATCGCTATGTCATCGAGCTCGGCGAAGCGCTGCCGCCATTTCCCGACGCCGAACGCAGCGCCGCCAACAAGGTGCCGGGCTGCGTCAGCCAGGTCTGGCTGACCACGAGCCGAGCGCCGGGCGCCGATCCGGTCATCACCTTCACAGGCGATTCAGACGCTCATATCGTGCGCGGTCTGGTCGCCATCATGCTGGCGCTGTTTTCGGGACGGACTGCCAGCCAGATCCTTGAAACGGACGCAGAGGCGACGCTGAGGTCGCTTGGCCTCGACGAACATCTGTCGCCGCAGCGGGCCAATGGCCTGCGCTCGATGGTCAAGCGCGTCAAGCGGGACGCCGAGATGGCTCTCAAGCAGACTGCTTGATTGCTCTATCTTCTCTTCTTTCGACGCAATTCCAAGGGAAAGCGCTCGGCAGTTTTCCTGGAATTGTTCTAGAAACAAAAACGGCGCCGTAAGGGGCGCCGTTGATCTTGTCCATTGGAGCCGGTGTTACCGCCCCTTGCGCTTGCGGCCGAGGCCCATCTTCTTGGCCAGCTGCGAACGGGCAGCGGCATAGTTAGGGGCAACCATCGGATAGCTGGCGTCGAGATTCCACTTCTCGCGGTATTCATCGGGCGTCAGACCGTAATGGGTCATCAGGTGGCGCTTCAGCGACTTGAACTTCTTGCCATCTTCAAGGCAGACGATGTAATCGTCATGAACAGAGCGCTTCGGGTTTACCGCAGGCTTCTGCTTGTCGGCCGGAGGCTGTTCGCTTGCTCCGCCCACGCGCCCGAGAGCGGCATGGACATCAGCGATAAGGTTCGGCAATTCGCCGACCGGCACGGGATTGTTGCTGACATAGGCTGCCACCACATCGGCGGTCAGCTCGATCAGCGCATCGCTATTTCTGGAAGGTGTTTCGACGATATCCATGGTTTAGGCCCCAACGAAGGATGTTTCTGTTTGCGCCCTTTTTGGAAGATCGGGCATGGCGCGAATTTCACGCGGGAAGAGCTTCATGGATTCGCGTCCGGGCATCTTAATGAGCCCCCAGACAAAGTAAGTCAATTCGCATCTTGCGCTATATTCAACGATATTCATCGAATAGTCGCTCTTCAGCTTCAATCTTTCGTGCACTCTGTAACTTCGCGATGTTTTCTGGTCGGACCAGGACTAGCATGACGTAAGGTCACGCCGTCGCTAAATCAGCAAGGACTCATAAAGTGGGCAGCGATGCTTGGTCTATGCTTCAAGATTTGGGCGGCTGATTGTCGGATTCGTACCAAACCGCAAGTTGCAAAGCGTTGGCGAAACACGCCGAAGAAGATCTTCGGTCTGACCGGATTCAATACGGCGTGAGGTATTTTCCATAGACCCAGCCACTAACAAAACCACCATTTTGCGCCGGGTCGTGCCAAACTTGACACCATTGATAGCGAATTGCCTGTTTCTGTTTCCAGTGCGGCTGGCCGGCGATCTCCAGAAGATTCAAGCCGCCGGTGCACTTGCCGGTCATCTGCAGGATCGTCCCGTTGGGATAGGCGGCCTGCTTCTGCGAGGTGCCGGACGGATATTTGCGAACGTTGAGCGTGTCGCCGAACGGCACGCCAGCCACTTGCCAAGCGGCGAACGCGGTTGCATGAGACTGGCCGGTGAAAGCCAGAACGGTCGAAGCGACGACGGCGAGAGCCGCAGCGGTGTTGATATGGAAATTCATCATCCTCTCCTTTTGGCTCATCTCCCGAGCCCGCCGCAACCAATACATCCCGGCCCTTGAACCCGCGCTGATCGGCGTGTTCATTTGCCATTCAAGTAATTTCTTCAGTGAGACGCAATGACCAAGACCTCAGCTTTTCCGACCGCCAGCCCGCCGAGCCCCGAGAAACACCCCGTCTTCGACACGCATCACGGCATTACCCGCACAGATGACTATGCCTGGCTGAGGGCCGAGAACTGGCAGGCGATGTTCAGGGACCCTTCCCTGCTTGAGGGCCGCATCCGCGCCCATCTCGAAGCCGAAAACGCCTATCAAGCAGTGCTTATGGCCGATACGCTAGAGCTTCGGAAGCAGCTGTTCGGCGAGATGAAGGGGCGCATCAAGGAAGATGATTCGACGGTGCCGATGAAGGATGGCCCCTATGCTTACGGCTCATCCTTCAAGCTTGGCGGCGAACAGCCCCGCTATTTCCGCATGCCGCGCGATGGCGGCGATGAGCAGATCCTGCTCGATGGCGACGCGGAAGCCGAGGGCAAGCCCTATTTCCGCCTCGGCGGCGTCGACCATTCGGCCGATCACCGCAAGCTGTTGTGGGCGTTCGACGACAAGGGCTCTGAATTCTTCACACTTCGCGTGCGCGATCTCACCAGCGGCAAGGAACTGAGCGACCAGATCGAGGCCACCAGTGGTGGCGGCGTCTGGAATGCCGCCGATGACGGCTTCTTCTACACAAGGCTCGACGACAATCATCGCCCGTCCAAGGTGCTGTTCCACGCGCTCGGCGGCAGCCCCCTTAATGACCGGCTGATTTATGAGGAAACCGATCCCGGCTTCTTCATGGATGTCGGCGGCACGCGCTGCAACGAATGGATCATGATCGGGATCAACGATCACGAAACCTCGGAATATCACCTGATGCGCGCCGATGAGCCTTTCGCCGAGCCAAAGCTGGTGGCAAAGCGCGAGACTGGCCTGCAATATGATCTGGAAGAAGGCGGCGACATCTTCTTCGTCCTCACCAATGCCGACGGCGCCAAGGACTTCAAGATCATGACGGCGCCGGCTAATGACCCGGTTCGCGCCAATTGGGAAGAGCTGGTGGCGCACGAGCCAGGCCGGCTGATCCTGTCGGTGGTCGGCTTCAGGGATCATATGGTCAGGCTCGAACGCAAGGAAGGGCTGCCGCGCATCGTCGTGCGCGATCGCCGCAGCGGCGAGGAGCATCTGATCTCGTTCGACGAAGAGGCGTTCTCGCTCGGCCTGTCGGGGTCCTATGAATACGACACCGAGATCATGCGCTTCACCTATTCGTCGATGACGACCCCGGCGCAGGTCTTCGACTACAATATGCGCAGCCGCGAGCGTGTGCTGCTGAAGACCCAGGAAGTGCCGTCCGGTCACAATCCGGATCATTATGTCACGCGCCGGCTGATGGCGCCGGCCGCCGATGGCGAACTGGTGCCGGTCTCGCTCCTGCATCACCGCGACACGCCGCTCGATGGCTCCGCGCCGTGCCTGCTTTACGGCTACGGCTCTTACGGCATTGCCATCCCGGCGGCGTTCAACACCAACTGGTTCTCGCTGGTCGACCGTGGCTTTGTCTTTGCCATCGCCCATGTCCGCGGCGGCAAGGACAAGGGCTATGGCTGGTATGACGACGGCAAGCGGGCGCACAAGATGAACACGTTCACCGATTTCATCGCCGTCGCGCAGCATCTCGTCGCCGAGCGTTACACCCAACACGACCGCATCGTCGCGCAAGGCGGCTCGGCCGGCGGCATGCTGATGGGTGCGATCGCCAACATGGCGCCGCAAAATTTCGGCGCCATCGTTGCCGAGGTCCCCTTTGTCGACGTGCTGACCACGATGCTCGACGCAAGCTTGCCGCTGACGCCGCCGGAGTGGCCGGAATGGGGCAACCCGATCGCGTCGGCGGAAGATTACCAAACGATCGCCGCCTACTCACCCTATGACAATGTCGCCGATCACGACTACCCGCCGATCCTGGCGCTGGCCGGCCTCACCGATCCGCGCGTCACCTATTGGGAGCCGGCCAAATGGGTGGCGCGGCTGCGCGAGCGCAAGAGCGGCGACAATCCGGTGCTGTTCAAGATCAACATGGATTCCGGCCATGCCGGCGCCTCCGGCCGCTTTTCAAGGCTGGAGGAGATCGCCTATACCTACTCCTTCGCGCTCAAGGTTACGGCCAAGCCCGAACCCGAGGTGACGGGCAAGGCTGAGAATGCAACGGAGGCGTCGCAATGATCGATCTATCCACCTTGACGGCTTACATAGCGGTTGTGCTTGGCTTTGTGTTTATTCCTGGCCCAGCCACGCTTTTGACGGTCGCGCGCGCGACGAGTTCCGGAACCAGGGTTGGCGTCGCGACGGGCGCGGGCGTCGCGGCTGGCGATGTGTTCCATACCATCATGGCGATGGTCGGCATTTCGGCGATCATCGCCACTTCGGCAACGCTGTTCAGCGTCTTAAAATACATCGGCGCGGCGTATCTCGTTTACCTCGGCATCCGCGCAATCATCGAGAGAATACCGGCCGACCCTACTGCCGGCGCACTCGCGATCTCCGCCAGCAAGGCGTTTCGTCAAGCTGTCCTGACCGAAGTGCTTAATCCAAAGACGGCGCTTTTCTTCCTCGCCTTCCTGCCCCAGTTCGTGCGGCCTGAAAACGGATCGGTGATGCTCCAGCTGATGACGCTGGGCATAATCTTTGTTCTGCTGGGCCTTTTCAGCACAGTCGTCTTTGCCGTGAGTGCGGGCCGGCTCGGCACGTTCCTGCGCCGCAATCCGTCGGTGGTGAAATGGCAAGGCAAGGTGGTTGGCGGCATCTACTGCGCGTTAGGCGTCCGTCTGGCCTTGCAGCAGCGCTGATGTCGATGCGAAAGGCGCGCCCGTCGAGGCGCGCCGGTCGTCACTTTTTGAATTCCAGGCTGCTCATTTTCACTCGCATTTGCAATGGCTGCGCGCTACCCAATGCGCGCCACCTTCCAGACCATGACATACGCAAAGGGGCCACTATGTTGCTCGTCGACACCTATCTCGAGAAATCACCGATCCAGGGCATCGGTGTTTTCGCCAGGAACCACATTGCCAAGGGCACGCTGGTCTGGAAGCTCGACCCCAGATTCGACCGGATTATCGACGTCGAGACCTATGAAGGCGAGAGCGGCCCGGTGAAGAACTATCTCGACCGTTATTCCTATCCAGACCGCCGGGATCCGAACTACATCGTCTTCGAAGCCGACGACGCCCGCTACATGAACCATGACGACGAACCGAATTGCGATGTCTCCTCGCCCGAGGAAACCTATGCCTTGCGCGACATCGCACCCGGCGAGGAACTGACCTGCAATTACAGCCATTTCTTCGAGACGGGCTTCGACTTCCTCGGCGATCGCCACCTGTAGATCGCCACCTGTAGCCGGGATCACTTGGCCGGCTTGCTGCGCACCGGGTAGCCGTTGGGATGCGGCGGCACCGCCTTGAGATAGGCGGCTATTGCCGCGCGATCTTCCGGCGGCAGTTCGGCCATGTTGCGCTGCACGTCGACCATGGCGCCGCCGACCGAATCGAAATCAGGGGTAAAACCGGTTTCGAGATAGTTGGCGATGTCGGCTTCCGACCAGTCACCGAGCCCGCCTTCGCCCGATGTGATGTTCGGCACGATGCCGCTGCCTTCGGCGGCCGCCGCGCCAGCCAGCCACTGGCTCTTCCTGGTGCCGCCGGTGACATCGCGCGGCGTGTGGCATTCGCCGCAATGGCCAGGCCCCTCGACCAGATAGCGGCCGGCGAGTACCGGATCAGGCGTGCCATCGGCAAAGGCAATCACCGGCTCTTTGCTGAGATAGAGCCGCTTCCACAGGCCGAGGCCGCGGCGGATGTTGAAGGGGAAAGTCAGGGAATTGTCGGGCGCCTTGCCGGCGACCGCCGGCAGCGTCTTAAGGAACGCATAGAGATCGGCAATATCAGCCGGCTTCATGCGGGCATAGGACGCGTAGGGAAAGGCCGGATAGAAATGCTCGCCCGACGGCGACACGCCCTTCAGCATGGCGTTGGCAAGGTCCTCGACCGTCCAGGCGCCGATGCCGTCCTTGGGATCCTGCGAGATGTTGGGCGGCACGAAGGTGCCGAACGGCGTCTTGAGCTCGAGGCCGCCGACCAGTTGCAAACGGGCGTCGCCTTGCGAGCCCGGCTTGGCGTGACAGGAGGTGCAGCCGCCGGCATTGAAAATGCGCTTGCCCCTGGCGGCGTCGCCGGGGCCGAGCTGCGCCAGGGTGCCAGTGTCGAGCTTGACCGGCGCCGACAACAGCCAGCCGGCGCCCGCACCGACGACGCCCAGGACAAGGGCGACGCCGACAAATTTTTTCCACAAGGGCATTGCCCGGGATCAGCTCTTCTTCACCCGATAGGTCTTGTGGCAGGTGCCGCAATCACTGCCGAGCGTATCGATCTGCGCCTTCAGCGCATCGACATCGGCGGGTGCGGCGGCGACTGCGGCCTTGACGTCGGCGAGGTACTTGTCTTCGGTCGATTTGAAGCCCGCCATGTCTTTCCAGATTTTGGGCGAGGCGGTGGTATCACCGCTGTCGCTGCCGGCCGGGAACAGCGTGTCGACATCGAACTTTTCCGCGTTGACCTGCAGCGCCTGCAGCGCCGTCAGCACGGCGGCGGCATCGAAGTCCGCTTCGCCCTTGGCGATCTTCGACAGGCCGCCGACGATCTTGCCTCGTTCCTTCATCAGTCCCTGTCGGTCGAGGATCGGGTCGGCAAAAGCCGCCGAGGCGGCGAGGCTGAGCATAGAGATGGCGATAACAAGCTTTCTCATTCAATTGGCTCCAGGATGATGAGGGGTCGCGACCTAACGTTAACGGAGGGCGGGCCGGGATTATTCCCTGTCCGCGGGCCGGATTCTGCCGAATTTTGTGTGCCTGCTGCTTCAGCTGAGAAAGAAAAGCCCCGGAGTACCGGGGCTTCTCTGGGTCGATCAGGCTTTCGCCTCTTCGTACATTTCAAGGACATGGTCCCAGTTGATGAGGCTGTCGACGAAGGCCTCCAGATATTTCGGCCGCGCGTTGCGGTAGTCGATGTAATAGGAATGTTCCCAGACATCGACGCCGAGGATCGGCGATGCGCCATGGACGAGCGGGTTCTCGCCGTTCGGCGTCTTGGATATCGCCAGCTTGCCGTCCTTCACCGAGACCCAGGCCCAGCCCGAGCCGAACTGCGTTGTGCCGGCGGCGATGAAGTCGGCCTTAAACTTGTCGTAGCCGCCGAGGTCGGCGTCGAAAGCCTTCTGCAGGGCGCCCGGAAGCTTGTTGCCGCCGCCGCCCTTCTTCATCCACTTCCAGAAATGGATGTGGTTGTAGTGCTGGGCTGCGTTGTTGAAGAGGCCGGCATTCTTGCCGAACGACTGTTTGACCACCTCTTCGACCGACAGATCGCCAAGGCCCGCTTCGGCGGCCAGCTTGTTGCCGTTGTCGACATAAGCCTTGTGGTGCTTGTCGTGGTGATACTCCAGCGTCTCCTTCGACATGTAAGGCTGCAAGGCCTCGTAGTCGTAGGGCAAGGCGGGCAATTCAAAAGCCATCGGTCATACTCCTCATGGAAAAATCCGGTGCGGATACCGGATTAAGATAGGGCTGCATTGATCTGGAACAACTCCGGAATGAAGCGCCAATTGCCTTTTAGCGGCTCAACCGGCGGAAGTCGAATGCGCCCATTCCCAATAAAGGTCGCGCGCTTTCTTGGCCACCGGCCCGGGCTGCAGATCGCGGTCCTCGATGCGGGTGATCGGCACGACCTTGGAATGATTTCCGGTCGAAAAGATCTCATCGGCTTCAAGAAAGTCGCGCACCGACAGCATCTTCTCCGTGGTCTTGAAGCCGTAATCGCCAAGCAGCGTCATGGTGCGCGAGCGGGTGATGCCGGACAGGAAGGTGCCGTTGGGCGCCGGCGTCAACACGTGGCTGTCCTTGACCAGGAAGATGTTCGAGGTTCCGGTCTCGGCGACATTGCCCAGCATGTCCAGCACCAGCGCATTGTCGAAGCCGCGTCCCTTCGCTTCGAGGATGGCGCGGCCATTGTTGGGATAGAGGCAGCCGGCCTTGGCATTGGTCGGCATGGTCTCGATGGTCGGCCGCCGGAACGGCGACACGGTGATCGAAAAGCCGGTCGGCGAGATCATCGGCGATTCGTAGAGGCAGAGGCAGAAACGGGTCGAGGCCGGATCGGCCGGCACGCCCATGTAGCCGCCATGCTCGGCCCAGTACATCGGCCTGATGTAGACCGCTGTCTTGCCGTCGAACTTCTTCAGCCCGTCCCAGGTCAGTCCAACAATCTCATCGGCGCTCATCGACGGCGCGAGGCCGAGCGCGGTCGCCGATGCGTTCACCCTAGCGGCATGCAGCTCGAGATCGGGGGCGACGCCTTCGAACCAGCGGGCGCCGTCGAAGACGCTGGTGCCGAGCCACATGGCGTGGCTGCGCGGACCCAGAATGGCGACGTTGCCTTCGTACCAGTCGCCGTCGACGAAGGTCCATGTCGCCGATAGCGCCGCAGTCGCCAGTGTCATTGTCGGTTCCGCTTCAAAGCTGCCTGTGCCAAGCATTGGAAGATGCTTTGACCGGCGCCGTCAACCGGCATGGAGCGGTTTTTGTTGAGGCCAGAGCGCCCCAAGAAAGCGATCAAGACTACAATCGATGCTTGCACCTTGCGCCGCCTGCCCTCAAAACTGTCGCCATGCATTACGCGGCTTACGTTTTCGACGCCTATGGCACGTTGTTCGACGTGCACGCCGCCGTGCGCCGTCACGACGGCGAGATCGGCCCCGACGGCCCGCTGCTTTCGGAAATCTGGCGCGCCAAGCAGCTGGAATATTCCTGGGTGCGCACGCTGATGGGCGGCTATGCCGATTTCTGGCAGCTCACCGAACAGGCGCTCGATTTCGCCCTGCGCAAGGTTCCCTCCGCCGACAAGGGACTGAAGGCCAAGCTGCTCGAAGCCTATTGGCGGCTCGACTGCTATCCGGAAGTGCCGGCCGTGCTCAAGGCGCTGAAAGCGTCCGGCGCCAAGCTCGCAATCCTGTCCAACGGCTCGCCCGAGATGCTGGAAGCGGCGGTCAAGTCGGCCGCCCTCGACCAGGTGCTGGACGATATCTTTTCGGTCGACGCCGTCAGGCGCTTCAAGACCGACCCGTCGACCTACGACATGGTGGCGACGGGCTGGCGGCTCTATCCGGGCGCCGTCTCGTTCCAGTCGTCCAACCGCTGGGACATCGCCGGCGCCACCAAATTCGGCTTTCGCACCGTGTGGATCAACCGCGCCAACCAGCCCGAGGAATACCGGGATTTCCCGCCGGCGCTGATCCTGCCGTCGCTTGACGGCCTGCTGACCGGCGGCTGATCACTCTGTTGCCTTCGAGCAACAGTGGCAGAGCGGTCACAGCTTCGCCTTTGTTTGTCCACCCTCAGGCCAGAATCGGAACCGCCTATCGCGTCAGGCATTGGGAGAGGCCGACCACTGCGCCGCTTGAAGGCATTCACGCTTTCTTGCGATTCGAGACTTAAAAAAGGCAACCATGTTGAAGACCGAAATCGACCCCTATCGCCTGAGCCGTCGCGGCTTTCTGAATGCCGCAGCCCTTGGTGCCGCCTCGATTGCGGTCTCCGCCTGCACCACCACCGGACCGGCACCGGCGCCGGTCGAACCGCCACCGCCGACCTATGACGAGCCGCCGCTCGGCGACTATGCGACGATGTACGGCCCGATTTCCGACAGCGGGTTCGAGCTCCCAGCGATCCCGATCAAGAAGATGGACCCGCAGTTCCTACGCCAGATTGTTCCCGATCCGACCGGCCAGCGGCCAGGCACCATCATCGTCGATACGACCAACCATTTCCTCTATCTGGTGCGCGAAGGCGGCCAAGCGATCCGTTACGGCGTCGGCCTCGGTCGCGCCGGCTTCGAATGGTCGGGAGACGCCGTCGTCCAGTGGAAGCAGAAATGGCCGAAATGGACGCCGCCCGATGAGATGGTCGCCCGCCAGCCTGAACTGGAAGAATACAGCGCCAAGAACGGCGGCATGCCCGGCGGCCTCAAGAACCCGCTCGGCGCCCGCGCGCTCTACCTGTTCCACGACAACGTCGACACGCTCTACCGCCTGCATGGCTCGCCGGAATGGAACTCGATCGGCAAATCCGTCTCGTCAGGCTGCGTGCGCCTGATAAATCAGGACATCATCGACCTCTACGACCGCGTGCCGTCGAAGAGCCCGGTCATCGTGACGTCCGACATAGGCCAGCCGATGGCGGCGAGCGGAAACCGCAGAGCCATCCCGATCGATGGCGGGGTGCCGGATGGCTCGGTCCTGCTCGGCCCGGTGACCTGATCGACTTCATCTATGCCATGAAGCGGCAGGTTCCGCTCCATGCGGCAAAGCTCGTCAGGATCCCGATAGCTTCACGCGAATGCCTGGGGTTCGCATCCAAGATATGCAATGCCGGCAACAGGAGGCCAAAAAAGACGTCCAGACAAACCATGGAGCCGCTGCAATCGGGGCGGCCATGCCCTGTCAATCTCGACGCTGCTGTGTTTCGTTTCCGATTGATGTATATTAGACGGGAGTATGATTGCAGAGACATACATTTCATTAGATCATTGATGGCGGGGGAACGCCGATGGTGGGATTTGATTTCGATAGTCCGCCTGCCGACGGCGCCGAGGCCAACCTGTCGGCCGAATGCGAGCGCCAATTGCTGCCGCTCGTCCGCGGAATTGTCGAGGCGGCGGTTGCCGCCGGGTGGAGCCAGGAAGACGTTCTTCTGGCCATGGTCGAGCTGTCCTGGGATCTGTACGAGAAACGCCGAGGCGATCTTTAGCAGGCCTGCGTGAGCCGGATAGTTCGGTAGCGCCGGCCAAGCCAGGCCATGTTTTTCTCGCGCGAACTTTTTTCTTCACTTACAATGTTTTTTCTATCCGCGGGATGCGCTACGCTGCCTTTGGGCAGGACTATGGGGGATACAAATTACCGTCCGGATTTCCGGGTTGGCTGTTGCACGGCACGGAATTTCGATGCGCTGGCAAAGCGGCTGAGGCAAGGCTGAGTGAAAAATGCGGGCGAGGTTCAGGAACGCAGCGCAAGCGCCGATCGGGTCGATCGGCACGCATCGACACAATCCCCGAAAATGCCAATCCCAGAAGAGCAACCATGCGGGGGAGCGGGATATGCTCTGTCCGCAGCCCTGGATCGCTCCCGGAGGGTCGCCATCGCCGAAGTCGCCTACCTCGCGGGATTTTCGGATCAAGGCCATTTGGCCACCGCCATGAAGAAGCACAAGGGAAAGAAGCCATGATTCGGGCGATAACTGCTGCCGGATCGTCCGTGGCAATGACAGATAGTCGACCAGCTCTGTCAATGGCCGCGCGATCTATATTCGGAATACAACGCTGGATTGCGACGGCACACTATGCACAATAACTAGGCAAAATGGTAAGATAAGATCGGAAAATAGTCAGGTAGCCTTGGCTAAAAATTCAAACCTGTAAATTTATAGTCAAAATCCTGGTAAAATTTTCATTTGAGCTCAAATTCTTCTTTGCAATATAAAGCAGCATCTGTAGGATTCGAAGGAACGTCCAGGAGCAAACGTGAATTCTGGGCGCCTCGATACAGCACAGGATTGGATTGATCGGCGCAGCAGTGGCAGAGACGAAGATGCAACATAGAGGCAACGTCCAGGAAAGCGCCGGGACAGAGCGGCGGCGCGCGGATCGTCGCATCTTCGACGGAATTCCGGAAAGCGCGGGGCGCTACCTGGTCACGTTTCGAGGCGGCGCGGCTCATGTCGTTCATGGGCCGGGATCACACACATTCAAAGCGGCGGAACATTTCGCTTCGGTTCTGCTTACACCCTCACCAGGGATTGCGGCATCGCTGGGCAGCGACAAAGTCCACGAATACGACGGCGACGTCGGCATGATCATGATCGTCCCAGCCGACCTCGGCGGCAAGGTGACCCGGTCATCCACCACGGAAAGCGTAATCGTGGCGCTCACCCCCGAGAGTCTCTTCGAGCTGGCAACGCGTGAATTCGACACCGGCCATGCCGAGCTTCAGCCGCCGCCGTACGGGACCGTCGACTTCCAAGCGCTGCAACTCGCGCAGTTGCTGAAGGCGGAACTGACGGATCGGGAAACTCCAAACGAGTTCTATATCGATTCGTTGGTCACCATGTTCGGCGTCCATTTGCTTCGGAACTACGCAGGAGCGCGAAAGTTGCCACAAGCCCCAAAGGGCGGTCTGTCGAACCGCAGCGCCCGGCGGGTGCGCGAATTCCTGGAGGTAAATTTTTCCAGCAAAATCGCGGTGGCCGAGTTGGCCGCACTCTGTGGCCTTTCGCCGAGCCATTTCATCCTGGCATTCACCAAGACCTTTGGCGAGCCGCCGCACAAATACCTGCTGCGGCTGCGTCTCGATTTCGCCGAAAAACTTCTCATCGAGAGCGACCTGTCGATTGCGGAAGTCGCTCATCTCAGTGGATTCTCGGACCAGAGCCACTTGACAGTCACCATGTCCAGATACCGGAACAGAACCCCCAGGCAGGTGAAGCTGCAACGTTAACGACTGTTGCGGCGCGCATGATTGTCCGCGGCGATACCTCGATTGATCTTCAGTATAGTCGAAGGTTGTGTGGCAGAGCAGTCACAGTTGTCGCGCAGGGACCAAATACCGGATTTTCCTACAAAGATTCCGGATTATTCCAAAATACCTGCACCGCGAATGTGCTCATGGTCGCGATTGAAGTCATTTGGGGCGGGGGAGCAACCAGATGATACAGCATGTCGGATTGTCCCATGGACATTCAATTCGCGGAAATCGAGGTCTTCGCGCCTAAGGCCGAAGCGGCCTGGGCTGCACTGCAACGCCAATACGCCAGCCGGATCAGCGCTGAACTCGACCATCTCCTGGCCTGTTTCGTGCTTGGACTGACCTCTCCGGCTTGTGGTGAAGGCGATCCGGGATTTCATTTCGATCTCTGCCGCGCGCTGGTGGCGGTAAACCTGCCGCCGGAACGGACGGAGGCTGCACTGCATGCGGTTCCAGAACCGACGCAGCCATGGGTCGCGAGCGCCTATCAGCTGATTGAAAAACAAGGCGCGAAGGTCGGTCTCTCGTTGCGGGAGAAGACGCGCAATTTCGAAGATTTTTTGGCCACCGAGGCGAATGGTGCGGCACATCAGAGCGCCTCGGCAATTGCGAGGAAAAACTAGCATGACCAAACGCGTCGAGGGGCGGAGAAGGATCGAACTTTCTTCAAGCTTTGTCGGAAACTGGATCGCGGGCGCGGCCGACAGCCGCTCGGTGCGGCGCCGCCTGATGGCGGTGCTGCGCAACGCGTGCCGCGTGCTCGGCATGCGACGCAAATGTCTGGGGCTTGGCACGCTGGGCAGCGGCAGAATTGCGGCAGCGGCGCTGGGTGCAATCGCATTCGGGAGCATCGCCACCCCGGCGTCCGCGCAGTATGCCGCCGGCGGCGGCACCGCGACGGCCAGTGGCTCAGTCGCTATCGGCCCGGCCGCGACGGCCTCTCAGCTCAATGCTGTTGCGATCGGGACCCGGTCTGTCGGGTCAACGCAATACGCAGTGGCGATCGGCCAGGATGCGCAGGCCACAGGCACCGGCGGCGCGGTGGCGATCGGCGGCGGCGCGATTTCAAACAACATCAATACGGTAGCCATTGGCGTTCAGTCCGACGCCACTGCGGCCGGGGCCAGCGCACTGGGCACAAACTCCCACGCTTCGGGATCGAACTCCACCGCGGTCGGTGTCGGCGCCACGGCCAGCAACAATTATGCGTTCGCCACTGGCTACGGGTCGGTAGCCAGCGCCCAATACGCATACGCCATGGGCTATCAGTCCAGTGCTAGTGGCCTGCGCGGTATGGCGCTTGGATATCAAGCAACCCAGAGCGGAATCGATTCCCTTGCCCAAGGTACCAACGCCAATGCAGGCAGTCAAAACGCCATCGCGATAGGCTTCCAGTCGGTCGCGTCCGATATCAACTCTATCAATATCGGCGCGCGCACCGTTGCGGGGTCAGGGGCCTTGGCCCAAGGCGCCATCGCCCTTGGCACGGATGTCACAGCAAATCAGCAAAACGCCCTTGCCATTGGCGTCCTGACCAAAGCAACGGGAACGAACGCCGCAGCGGTGGGTAGAGGAGCCAGTGCATGGGGCAACCAGTCCATCGCATTCGGCACGGGCGCGCAGGCGGGCGTTCAGGCCAACACGGCTGTGCCCAACAGCATCGCGATCGGTACCAATTCGCTCTCTTCGGGCGCTTTCGCCACGGCGATGGGTGCTACCTCGGTTGCGAGTGGCTCCGCCAGCACAGCGATCGGCAACACGGCTGTCGCCAGCGGCGCGAACGCCTCCTCATTCGGGTCCGGCGCGAATGCGACGGGAGACAATTCTCTTGCCGCCGGTGTCAGCGCCGCCGCTAGCGGGATTGCCAGCACCGCGCTCGGCATCGGCTCCAAGGCCAGTGCCACCAACGCCGTGGCGATCGGTAATGCTGCGGTCGCCAATTCCGCCGACGCGGTTGCCATCGGCACGGCCGCGACGGCCACGGGCGGCAAGGCTGTCGCCATTGGCGCCGGCAACACGGCTTACGGCAACGGCGCGGTCTCCATCGGCGATCCGAGCTATGCCAGCGGCACCGGCGCCTTCACCGGCGGCGCCAACAACATCGCCAACAGCGACGGCACGGCAACCGCCACAGCCGCAAACCAGGCCGCAGGCGCGGTTGCCATCGGCAACAACAACAAGGCCGTCGGGCAAGGCTCCGTGGCGCTGGGCAATGGCTCGACGGCGGGTGCAGCCGGCCTTGCCGGCAATGTCGCGCTGGGCAACGGCGCGACGGCGACGGCAAGCTCCGGCGACGTAGCGCTCGGTTCGGGCTCGGTGACCGCGACGGCGGTCGGCACCAGCGGCGCGACGATCGGCGGCACGGCCTACAGCTTCGCCGGCACGACGCCGACGAGCACTGTCAGCGTCGGCGCGCTCGGCGCGGAGCGGACCATCACCAATGTCGCGGCGGGCCGGCTCAGCAACTCGTCGACCGACGCGATCAACGGCTCGCAGCTGTTTGCGACCAACCAGCAGGTGACGCAGAACACGGCGGCGATCGCCGCCAACACCGCCGACATCACCAATCTCGGCAACACGATCAACAGCATCAGCACCGGCGGCGGCATCAAGTATTTCCATGCCAACTCGACGGCGGCGGATTCGTCGGCAACGGGCACGGACTCCGTCGCCATCGGACCGGTCTCCACCGCGACGGGGACGAACGCCATCGCGGCGGGTGTCAATTCGAGCGCCTCCAATGCCAACGCCTCGGCCATTGGCAGCGGCGCCGTCGCATCGGCGCTTGACGCAACGGCTATGGGATACATATCCAAGGCTTCGGGCCAATACAGCACCGCGGTCGGCGCCAACGCCAATGCTACTGCCACGTCCAGCACCGCGATCGGACAGAACGCGTTTGCGACCGGCTTTCAGGCAACCGCTCTCGGCGTAGGCGCGAATGCCGCCGCCCAGAACGCGATCGCGCTGGGCGCCGGCTCTGCTGCCAGCAACGTAGGTGACGTGGCGCTGGGTTCGGGCTCGGTGACCGCAGCGGCGGTCGGCACCGCCGGCACGACGATCGGCGGCGTCGCCTACAACTTCGCCGGCACGACGCCGGCGAGCACCGTCAGCATCGGCACGGTCGGCGCGGAGCGGACCATCACCAATGTCGCGGCGGGGCGGCTCAGCAATTCGTCGACCGACGCGATCAACGGCTCGCAGCTCTTCGCCACCAACCAGCAGGTGACGCAGAACACCACGGCGATCGCCGCCAACACCGCCGACATCACCAATCTCGGCAACACGATCAACAGCATCAGCACCGGCGGCGGCATCAAGTATTTCCACGCCAATTCGACGCTGGCGGATTCGCAGGCGCTGGGGACGGATTCCGTTGCCATCGGCCCGAATGCCGTGGCCAACAATGCCGGCGACGTGGCGATCGGCGCGAATGCGGTGTCGACCGTGACGACGGCGGTCGGCGGCACCACGATCGGCGGCGTTGCCTACACCTTCGCCGGAACCACGCCGGCGGGAGCGTTTTCGGTCGGCTCGGTGGGCGCGGAACGCCAGATCCAGAATGTCGCGGCCGGGCAGTTGAGCGGCTCCTCGACCGACGCGGTCAATGGTTCGCAGCTGTTTGCGACCAACCAGCAGGTGACGCAGAACACGACCGACATTGCCGCCAACACGGCTGACATCACCAATCTCGGCAATTCGATCAGCAACATTACCGGCGACACCTCGCTGGCCTACACCGACGCCAATGGCGACGGCATACGCTATGTGCGCACCAACGACCGGACGCTCGCCGTCGCGGACTCCTTCGCGCAAGGGATCGGCTCGTCCGCCCTCGGCTACCAGGCGACCGCGAGCGCCGACAATGCGCTGGCGCTCGGCCGCGACACCCAGGCCAGCGTCATCGGCGGCGTGGCGCTCGGCGCCGGCTCGGTTTCGGACCGGGCGGTCGCGCCCGTCTCGGGATCGATCCTCTCCGGCACCGGCCTCATTCCCTACAACACCGCGGACATGAGCCTGCTCGGCGCCGTCTCGGTCGGCACCTCCACCTCCTATCGCCAGATCATCAACGTGGCCGACGGCACGCAGGACCAGGACGCGGTCACGCTTCGCCAGTTGAAGGGCGCGCTGAGCTCGTTCGCGGTGACGGGGAGCCTGTACTTCCACGCCAATTCGACGGCCGCGGATTCGCTTGCGGTCGGCGTCGATTCGGTTGCGGTCGGTCCGCGCACCACCGTCAATGGCGACAACGGCATCGGCATCGGCAATGGCGCCATCGTGCAGCAGACGGCGCCGGGAGGCATCGCGATCGGCCAGAATTCGACGGTCAACCAGGCCGACAGCATCGCCCTCGGCACCAACGCAACCACCAACGGAGCGCAGGCCGTGGCGCTCGGCGCCGGCGCAAAGGCCAACGAGCCGGGCAGCGTCGCGCTCGGCGCGGGCTCGACGACGGCGGCGGCGGTCGCCACCACCGGCACCACGATCAACGGCGTTGCCTATACCTTCGCCGGAACAGCTCCGACGAGCACGGTCAGCGTCGGCACCGTCGGCAACGAGCGCACCGTCACCAATGTCGCGGCGGGCCGGATCAGCGGCACCTCCACCGATGCCATCAACGGCAGCCAGCTCTTCGCCACCAACCAGGCGGTCGAAGCCATGCAGGGTAGCGTCGGCGACCTGAATCAGTTCGCCGTCCAGTACGACAAGGACGGGAACGGCAACAAGTCCAACTCGATTACCCTTGCCGGCGGCGACCCGAACACGCCGGTGGTCATCCACAATGTCGGGCCGGGCGTCGCCAACACCGATGCGGTCAATGTTCAGCAGTTCAACAGCGGGTTAGCACTCAACCTGGACAATTCGAAGAACTACACCAACCAGGTGGCGGCCACCACGCTGCAGCAAGCCAATGCGTATGCGGACTCCAAACTCAGCCAGCTCAACATGGACATGGGAGAGGTCAGGGGCGAGGCGCGCCAGGCTGCGGCAATCGGCTTGGCGGCCGGCTCGCTGCGCTACGACGATCGTCCCGGCAAGCTGAGCGTGGCCGCCGGCGGAGGCTATTGGCGCGGTGAAGGCGCCCTGGCCTTCGGCGCCGGCTACACGAGCGAGGAGGGACGTGTTCGAGCGAACCTGTCCGGCACAACGGCAGGCGGGCACTGGGGCGTCGGCGCGGGCGTCAGCCTTACGCTGAACTAGAGCCCGGCCATGATCAGGCAGGCAGTCCTTGCTGTCGCGATATCCATGACGTCAATGCTCCTGTCCGGCTCGTTAGCGGCCGGGCAGGAAGCGATCCCTTCCGACTACAGGGTAAAACCTTCCGACGTAGCGATCCCTGCGGATGCGAAGCTTGGCGAATATCAACGGACCACCCGTCCGTTCGAGAACTGGACGCTGATCTGCGACGAGAACCTGAAGGCGCGCCAAAAGGTCTGCAATGTCACCCAGATCATCGAGGACCAGGCAGGACAGGTTGCGTTCAGCTGGTCGCTTGCCGCCACCAAGGAAGGCAACCCCTACATGATCTTGCGCGCCCCGCCGATCGCCAAGAGCGACGCTCCTGTCTCGCTGACATTCGAGGGGCGCAAGGAGCCGATAAAAATTCAACTCGACGGATGCAATCAGGCCGTCTGCGTCGGCATGCTGCCGGTTGGTCCGATCATGCGCGAACAGATTTCGAAGGCCGCGGCATCCGTCATCTCCTTCCCGACCACGGATGGCAGGACGATCAACGTAACCGCGACCCTCAAGGGCTTGGCCGCGGCCGTTGCGGCGATCAATTGACGAGGCAATCGCGATGAACCAGCAATCGATCCATGACCGGATAATGGCCCGCAACCAGGGAAAGGGTGCTGTCCGGGTCGGCATCGAAGACCGGAGCAGACCGCAACGAAACCGGGCGAAGACCGCTGTCTTCTCGTTGCTCGCCATTGCCGTCGTCGCCACGGCCGGCTTCGCGGCCATGCGCTACGGCCTGCTCCACAATTTATTGCCGCAGCCGGCGGTCGCGGAGACCAACCAGCCCAATCCGGCCCTGGCCGAGACGCCATTTCTGCAACACGCCAAAGAGGCAGGCTTGCAGTCTTGTTCCAACATTTTCCCGGCCCTTGGGCAGATGCTGACAACCGGCACGACGTACAGCGTCCAGTCGATCTGGAACAACGAGGCCCCCGACAAACACCTCGTGGAAGCCCTGGTCGGCATGAACTACGCCACACAGGGCTACAGCGGCCCGGCGGCAGGCCTGGTGTTCGCGGCACCCACGGCATCCGTTTGCGAAGGTACGATGGTCAGGGTGGCGCCAATCGCGGCCAATTGCGCCGATGTTCCGGCCCTGCTTCCGAAAGACAGCAAGCTTGCCAACAATCTTGGACAAATCAGCGTCTACGAACTCGCCAATGGAGGGGGCAACGCGATGCTGCTGCCAACCGGCAACAGCTGCGTCGTCATTTCCGTGGCCTCGGCAGCAGGTAAACAAGGAGGCGTACAATGAGGGTGAATTCCGCCATTGCGGCGATCGGCATGCTGTTGCTTTGCGCCGGGCGGCTGGGCGCGGCGGACCTAGCCCCGGCGGCGGACGTGCCCGAGCCGCCGGCCCAGGAGGAGAGAGGCATCTGGGCGGCGATCGCCTATTCGAGCCCCGACGAGAAGCACGGCTTCTTTTGGGGCGCCGACAAGCGGCAGGAGGCGATGGACATCGCGCTGAAGCATTGCCAGAACGCCGGCGGCGGCAGCTGCGCCGTGGTCAGCGTATTCCGCAATCATCGCCATTGGGACGATGACGACAATACCGGCTTTCCCTACAAGCATTGCGGCGCCCTCGCCGTAGGCGAGAAGCCGGAAGGGCGGCTGACCAGTTGGGGCGCCGAGACGGCGCAAACACGCCGGGATGCCGAAGACCTGACACTGCAGGCGTGCGAGCGGAACGGACAAAAATGCAAGATCCGCGAGTGGGTGTGCACATGACGCATCAGAGCGAAGCAGCGGAACGCCAATCGAGGCGCATGTTTGCACTCAGCGTAGCGCCGTGCTCAAGCGGGGTCAGCCCTTTGCCGTGATGCGCATCGACGGTATGCGACACCGGCTCGAAGCAGAAGAAATCGGCATCCTGCGACGGCGAATAGAGGATGAAGACGTCGAGCAATGGCGAGGCGGTGAGCGAGATGGCGATCCTGTCCTCGGGCCGGGTGATCCTGGCGCGGCGGTCCCAGCCGTCGAAGGCGTTGTTGACCCAGCTTCGCGGCAACAGGGAGGCGTTCGAGAAATTCCACGCGGGGTAATCGGCCACCGGCGCCACGCCGACCGGCAGATGATGCTTGTCCTCCAGCCAGACCCGCGCCGCCTTCGCCTCGAGCGTCGTTCCGGCGCTGCGCGGGAACCACGGATGAAAGCCGAGCCCGTAAGGCAGGCGAATGCCGGTGCGATTCTCCACCGTGAGCGTGGCATCCAAGGCCCCGTCATGCAGCGCATAGGCGACCCGCGCCGTATATCGGTAGGGGCCGATTTCACCGGCGTCGAGGACCAGTTCTGCCTCGGTGGCGCTGTGGCTGGCAATCCGCCACTCCCTCTGGAAGCCGTCGCCATGGATTGGAAAGGCCTCCCCCGGCACGTTCGGCTCGATCGCATGGAAGCGGCCGTCGAAGGCGAAACCGCCGCCTGAGATGCGGTTCGACCAGGGAACCAGAAGCTGGCAGCCGGAGGCGCCGGTGCCATCGTCGGGGCGGAGCAGCGGCACCGTTGCGCCGCAGACCAGTGCGTCGAAGCGGGCGATCGCTGCGCCCTTTTGCGGCGCCAGGACCAGACGGGCGCGGTCGTCGCGCAGTTCCAGGAGGCCGGCCATCCCTACCAACCGCCGTCAATAGCGATATTTTGGCCGCTGATCATGTCCGAGGCGGGCTGGCTGACACTTTTCACCGCCCCCTGGACAGGCTGCCCAGAATCCCGCGCACGATCGCGCGGCCGACCGACGAGCCGACCGAACGCACGACAGCCTTGATCGCGGCTTCGGCCACCGTCTGGCGGTTGGACGGCCTTGGCGCAGGGGCCCGGCGACCGCCTGATTGCTGCGGCGGCGGATCGTCATTGCCGAAGCCCGGAATGGTCCAGCGCGAGCGCCCGCTGTCGGCCGGCTGTGCCTGTTCTTCCGCCTCCTGCGCGCCCATGGCTTTCTTCTGCAGCATCTCGAAGGCCGATTCGCGGTCGATGGTCTGGTCGTACTGGCCCGCGACCGGGCTCTGGTCGATCAGCTTGCGGCGCTCGTCCGCCGTGATCGGGCCAAGCCTGGACGATGGCGGCCGGATCAATGTCCGCTGCACCATGGACGGCACGCCCTTGACCTCCAGCGTCGAGACCAGCGCCTCGCCGGTGCCGAGCTGGGTGATGGCGGTGGCGCAGTCGAAATCGGGATTGGGCCGGAAGGTGTCGGCGGCGGTCTTGACCGCCTGCTGCTCACGCGGCGTATAGGCGCGCAGCGCGTGCTGCACACGGTTGCCGAGCTGGGCGAGAACCTTTTCAGGGATATCCAAGGGGTTCTGCGTGACGAAATAGACGCCGACGCCCTTGGAGCGGATCAAGCGAACCACCTGCTCGACGCGGTCGATCAGCACCTTCGGCGCCTCGTCGAAAAGCAGATGCGCCTCGTCGAAGAAGAACACCAGCTTCGGCCTGTCGGGATCGCCGACCTCGGGCAATTCCTCGAACAGTTCCGACATCAGCCAGAGCAGGAAGGTGGCGTAGAGCCTGGGGTTCATCATCAGCCTGTCGGCAGCGAGCACGCTGATGGCGCCGCGGCCGTCGCGGGTGGTGCGCATGATGTCGGCGATGCGCAAAGCCGGTTCGCCGAAGAAATGCGCCGCGCCCTGCTGTTCCAGCACCAGAAGCGTGCGCTGGATTGCGCCGACCGACGGCTTGGTGACATTGCCGTAGCGCGAGCTGATCTCGTCGGCGCGCTCGGCGATGTTGGCCAGCAGCGCCTGCAGATCCTTCATGTCGAGCAGCAGCAGGCCATCCTCATCGGCGATGCGGAAGGCGATGTTCATGATGCCTTCCTGCGCTTCGGAGAGGTTCATCAGCCGCGACAGAAGCAGCGGCCCCATTTCCGAGACGGTGGCGCGGATCGGATGGCCCTGCTCGCCGAACAGGTCCCAGAAGATGACCGGGAATTCCTGGAAGTCATAGGGATCGAGCTTGACCTGCTCGGCCCGCTTGACCAGGAAATCCTGCGCCTTGCCCATCATGGCGATGCCAGACAGGTCGCCCTTGATATCGGCGCAGAACACAGGCACGCCGGCATTGGAAAACCCCTCGGCCAGGATCTGCAGGCTAACCGTCTTGCCGGTGCCGGTGGCGCCGGTGATCAGGCCATGGCGGTTCCCATATTGCAGCAAGAGCTGTTCGGCGCGCTGATAGCTGTCGTCGGGCTTGCGGCTGGCGCCGAGGAAAATGCTGGTGTCGTCAGCCATATGGCCATGTCTCCGCAAACTGATGTGTTAAAAGCCTGTGGCCTTGCCGCAGGGTATAGTCAGGCCATTGCGCAGCGACAATGCTATTCTCCAATTGGGCTATCCATCCAGTTGGCTATTCATCCAGATTGGGCCAATCGTCTAAATTGAACAATCCTCCAAATCGGTTTTTGGAACTTGCGGATTTTGCCGCTGTTTGGCAATCGTTCATGGTTCGTCCACGTAGGCTGCCCTATATCCAGGACATCGAATCCAGCCGTCGCAGGCGCATTGCATTGCGATATCGGGCAGGGAACCGTAGACTGGACCGCTGAGGTTGGTGCGGCCGCATAAAAACGAGGAGCATGGATGGGCGCCGGAGCCTTGACCAGGAGTGTCGAACCCGCTGACGTCGAGCGCCAGCGTTGGCTGGCCTTGGCCGAAAAGGCGCTCGCCGGCGCCTCCTTCGAGGAAAAACTGGTCTCGCATACCGACGATCAGATTCGCATCGAACCGCTCTACGATCGCGCCGGCGGCGCCGAGCCGCTTGTGCGCGCCAACCCCAAATTGCCCTGGATCGTCAGCCAGCGCATTGACGATCCCGATATCGGCCGCGCCAAGGCGCAGGCCCTGGACGATGTGGCACAAGGCGCGACGGGATTGTCGCTTGTCTTCGAAGGTGCTCCGAATGCGTTCGGCTATGGCCTGCCGAGGACGGCGCAGGCGCTGGAGACGGTGCTGGACGGCGTACCGCTCAACCGCACGCAGATCCGCATCGACGCCCATCCCTGGAGCCGTGCCGTCGCCGACTGGCTGGTGGCGTTCCTGAGCAAGCGCCGCTCCGACCCGGCAAAGCTGAACCTCTCCTTCGGCATCGACCCGGCGGCAATCTTTGCCGGAACCGGCCGGCTTCGCATGTCGATCGAGGCGTTGCAGGCATCGATGCCGCAATCGCTGGCGCATTTCTTCTCGCTGGGCGTGCCGGGTGTGCTGCTGGAGGCAGACGGGCGGGTGTTCCACAATGCCGGCGCCACGGAGGCGCAGGAACTCGGCACCATGCTCGCTTCCGCCGTGTCCTACCTCAGGATGTTCGAGGATGCGCGCCAGCCGCTTGTCTATGCCGCTCCCCATATCGGCTTTGCGCTGAGCGTCGACCAGGACCAGTTCCTGTCCATGGCCAAGGTCCGGGCGTTGCGCAGGCTGTGGGCACGTATCCAGGAAACCTGTTCCATCCCGGAATCGACAGCCAACATCCATGCCGAGACGTCGTTCCGCATGATGACGGCGGCGGATGCCGAAACCAACATCCTGCGCACCACCATCGCCAGCTTTGCAGCGGCAGCAGGCGGCGCGGAATCGATCTCCACCCTGCCACACACCATCGCCCACGGGCTGCCGGCCGGCTTTGCCCGCCGCATCGCCCGCAGTGCGCAGTTGATCATGGCCAATGAAAGCCATATCGACCATGTCGCCGACCCAGCATTTGGGTCGGGCGCAGTCGAGGCGCTGACCCTGGGCCTGTGCGAAGCGGCGTGGGAAGAGTTCCAGCGGATCGAAGCGGAAGGCGGCGTTCTGGCAAGCCTGCAGCAAGGGCATATCCAGAAGCGCGTGAAGGCAGCATCCGAGCGCCGCGCCGAGGCTTATCGGAGTGGTGAACGGGCAATCATCGGCACCACGCTTTACCCGCTGAAAAACGATGCCCCGGTCGAGACGCTGGCGGCTGAGCGGCGGCCGCCTTTCACAGAGGGCGTGGCGGTGTGCGAGGCGCTGTTTCCCGTCCGCATCGACCAGGCAATCGGAGCCGCACAGTGATCCCGGATTTCAGCCACATTGGCTGGTCGGCGCCACGGCGCGCGCCGGTCGAGGTCAAGGGCCAGCGGCTGACGCCGGAAGGCATCGCCGTCAAGCATCTCTACAGCCAAGGCGATCTCAAGGGGCTGCCGCATCTCGACACCTATCCGGGAATGCCGCCCTTCGTGCGCGGTCCCTACCCGACCATGTATGTCCAGCAGCCGTGGACGATCCGGCAATATGCCGGCTTCTCGACGGCCGAGGAATCCAACGCCTTCTACCGGCGCAATCTCGCCGCCGGCCAAAAGGGCCTTTCGGTCGCTTTCGATCTGCCCACCCATCGCGGCTATGACAGCGACCATCCGCGCGTTGCCGGCGATGTCGGCATGGCGGGCGTGGCCATCGATTCCATCCTCGACATGCGGCAATTGTTCGACGGCATCCCGCTGGGCGAGATGACGGTGTCGATGACCATGAACGGCGCGGTGCTGCCGATCATGGCGCTCTATATCGTCGCGGCCGAAGAACAGGGCGTTGCTCAGAAGGATCTCGCCGGCACCATTCAGAACGACATTCTGAAGGAGTTCATGGTCCGCAACACCTACATCTATCCGCCGAAGCCCTCGATGCGGATCGTGTCTGACATCTTCTCCTATACCTCCCAGCACATGCCGAAGTTCAATTCGATCTCGATCTCCGGCTATCACATGCAGGAGGCCGGCGCGACCGCGGACCTGGAACTCGCCTACACCATCGCCGACGGCATCGAATATGCCCGCGCCGGCGTCGCCGCCGGGCTCGACATCGACCGTTTCGCCCCGCGGCTTTCCTTCTTCTGGGCGATCGGCATGAACTTCTTCATGGAGATCGCCAAGCTCCGCGCGGCGCGCCTGTTGTGGGCGACCCTGATGCAGAAGAATTTTGCACCGAACGACGAACGCTCGCTGTCGCTGCGCACCCATTGCCAGACCTCCGGCTGGTCGCTGACGGCGCAGGACCCCTACAACAACATCACCCGCACCATGATCGAGGCGATGGCGGCGACGCAGGGACATACCCAGTCGCTGCACACCAACTCCTTCGATGAGGCGATGGCGCTGCCGACCGACCACTCGGCGCGCATCGCCCGCAACACGCAGTTGATCCTGCAGAAGGAATCCGGCACCACCCGCATCATCGATCCGTGGGGCGGCTCGGCCTATATTGAACGGCTGACGCATGATCTGGCGGCGCGTGCGCTCGCCCATATCGAAGAGGTCGAGGCGCTTGGCGGCATGGCGGCGGCAACGGAACAGGGCATTCCAAAACTGCGCATCGAGGAAGCGGCGGCGCGCACGCAGGCGCGTATCGATTCCGGCGAGCAGATACTGGTTGGCGTAAACGCGCATCGCCCCGAGAACGACATCGACGTCGACGTGCTGAAGATCGACAATGCCGAGGTCAAGGCCCGGCAATTGTCGAAGCTGCAGAACCTGAAAGGCACGCGCAATGTCGGCGCGGTCGAGAGCGCGCTCGAGGCGCTGACCCGCGCTGCGCAGGGTAACGAAAACCTGCTGGAATTTGCCATCCGCGCCGCGCGCGCCAATGCCACGGTCGGCGAGATCTCGCTGGCGCTCGAAAAGGTCTTTGGCCGTCACGTCGCCTCGGTGCAAACGATCTCCGGCGTTTATCGCAATGCGCTTGGCGACAATCTGACGGTCGACCGATTGCTGGAGAAGCTCGAAGCTTTCGAGAAGAAGTCCGGCGGCAAGCCGCGCATCCTGGTCGCAAAGATGGGACAGGACGGCCACGACCGTGGCCAGAAGGTGATCGCCACGGCCTTCGCCGATCTCGGCTTCGACGTCACGGTCGGCGCGATGTTCCAGACACCCGAGGAGATCGCCGGGCTGGCGGTGGCGCAGGACGTCCATGTCATAGGCGCCTCGTCGCTGGCGGCGGGGCACCTGACACTGATCCCCGAACTACGCGACGCGCTGAAGAAGCTCGGCCGCAGCGACATGCTGATCGTCGCCGGCGGCGTCATCCCGCCGCAGGACTATGACGCGGTGCTGGAAGCTGGCGCCGCGGAGATCTTCCCGCCAGGCACGGTTATTCCGGAGGCTGCGGATCGGTTGCTGGACCGCCTGCTGGCGAGCTGATTGAAACAGTTGCACTGCTTATCGCAGTTGCGTTACAATATCGGGCGCAACCTATGGTATAGCTATGAACAAACACCATCATTCACGGACTTGAGGACGGATCGGGCGTTGTAATCCTGCCGCGGGAAACGCTCGACAGCTTGAGCCTGCAAGTGGGCGATGAACTCCAGATCATCGAAACCACGACGGCATCATCCTAAGGCCGGTGCCGTGTGACGACGTCGAACGGCAAATACGTGCTGCTCGCGATGTCATGGACAAGTATGAGCCCGCGTTGCGAAAGCTGGCTGTGCAAATAGGGTGAGCTGGCGTCAGGCGTCCGACAGCTTGACAATTTCCCATTCCTTGCCGTTGACGCTTGCGACGTCGCCGACCTTCTTGCCGAACAGCGCCACGGCCATTGGCGAGACGTGTGAGATGCTGCCCTTTGAGGGGTCGGCCTCGTCCTCGCCGACGATCTTCCAGTGCACTTTCTTGCCGTCATCGCTTTCCAGCGTGACACCCATGCCGAAGCGCACCTGGTCGCTGCCCGGTTCCGGCACGGAAAGCTCGGCGCTTTCGCGGCGCGCTGTCCAGTAGCGCAGGTCGCGCGAGACGACGGCAATGCGCTCGCGATCGGCTTTTCGCTCGGCTTTCGCCAAAATGTCGCGCAGATCGGCCAGATTGTCCTCGATCATCGCCAGGCCGCGCTCCGTCACCAGATTGCGGTGTTGGCTGATCGGCCGCTCGCCGATGCCGGCAATGGCGTTTTCGCTGTCTTCCTCGCGGGTGAAAGCCCTGCTCATCGGATAAACTTAGGCCCGCTTCGGCGACTGTACAAGCCACTTGGCGGACCCGGTCATTGGTCGGACTATCGCCGAGCGGAGACCTATGCGGCTGGCCCAATTCCTGCGAAGAACCATTTCATCGCAGGGATCTGTGCCGATGTTGAACAGACGAACGCTTCTCAAGGGGACTGTCGGCTTTGCGGTGCTCGGCGTTTCGCTGGACAACGCCTTGGCGAAGACGGCAGCGCTTGGCTCGATCAATGCCGCCGAGCTTGGCGTGGAGCCGGACGCACCGGACGACCAGAGCAAGGCCTTCGCCACGATGCTAGCCGAGGCAAGCCAGCGCAATGCGCCGGTGTTCCTGCCGCCGGGCACCTATGTCGTGTCCAACCTGACCCTGCCCGCCCGCGTCAGGCTTTCGGGCGTGCCGGGCGCCTCGCGCATCCTCTATGGCGGCAATGGCCATTTGCTGACGGCCGAACAGGCCGAGCATATAGAGTTCACCGCATTGGTCTTCGACGGCGCCAACGGCGGGTTGGCCGACGATGCGCAAGGCCTGCTCGACCTGCGCCGCGTCGCCCATCTCGTCATCGACAATTGCACGATCACCGGCAGCTGCAAGCATGGGCTGGCGCTGGAGCATGCGTCGGGCCGCGTCGAGCGCTCCGAGATTTCGGGGGCTGCGGACGCCGGCATCTACTCCGTCGAGGCCGCTGGCCTGGCGATATCCGATAATGCCGTATCCGACTGCGGCAATGGCGGCATTCTTGTCCATCGCTGGCAGCAGGCCGAGGACGGCACGATCGTCAGCGGCAACCGCGTGCAGCGGATCGGCGCGCGCAGCGGCGGCACCGGGCAGAACGGCAATGGCATCAACGCATTCCGTGCCGGCAATGTCTCCGTCACCGGCAACATCGTCTCGGACTGCGCCTTCTCGGCGATCCGCGCCAACAGTTCAAGCAATCTGCAGATGACCGGGAACACCTGCTCGCGGTCGGGCGAAACCGCGCTCTATTCCGAATTCTCCTTCGAAGGCGCCATCATCGGCAACAACATCGTCGATGGTGCCGCTAACGGCATCTCGATCGTCAATTTCAACGAGGGCGGCCGTATGGGTGTCTGCTCGAACAACATCGTGCGCAACCTCTCGACCACCGGCCCCTACCCCGCCGACGCGCCGGGCTTCGGCGTCGGTATCAGCGTCGAGGCCGACACCACCGTCTCGGGCAATGTCATCGAGAACGCGCCGCTCTACGGCATGCAGATCGGCTGGGGCGCCTATATGCGCAATGTTGTGGCGACGGGAAACATCATTCGTCAGGCCGGAACCGGCATCGCCGTCACTGTGGTCGAGGGCGCTGGGAACGCCATCATCTCCGACAACGTCATCGACGGCGCCGAGAACGGCGCCATCATCGGCCAGCGCTGGGCCGAACGGGCGACCGGCGACCTCGCGCGGTCGAGCGATAGCGGCTATGCGCACCTGACGGTCGAGCGAAACAGGGTCAGCTGAGCGTCGTCGTCGGCCGCAGCGAGCCGACCTTGGCGCCGATGCGGCTTTCGATCGGCGGATTGGCCCGCTCCAGAAGGTTCGCCGCCAGTGCGCCGTCGGCGCTGAGAAGTTTTGCCAGCACAGCAGCAATCATCACCTCGGCGGCGCGGCCGGCGCCGTCATCACATTTCAGCGCGATGCCGAGGCCAAGCTCCGGAACGGCAGCGCAATAGACGCCTTCGGCGCCCGTCTTGACGAAGATGCGGCCGGGCGCGGCCTGCATCAGCGCCACATCGGCCTTGCCGGTGCCGGCGACCAGGAAAGGCTCGGCCATGCAGGCAGACAGCAGGCGTTTGGCCGCCTTGGCACGCTCAGGGCCAAAGCTCCTGCCCGTAGCCATGCGGGCAAAGCCAAGGGCAAAACTTTTCAGCGGCACGGCATAGGTGGGGATCGAGCAGCCATCGGTTGCCCGGTGATCCGCATCGTGGGCAGCGCCGGTCACCGCCTGCATGGCGTCGCGCACCATCTCCTGCAAACCATGGCCTGCCTTGACGTAGCCTTGGTGGGCAATCCCTGAGTGCACGCAGGTGCAGAGAAATCCGGAATGCTTGCCCGAGCAATTGTTGTGCAGTGCGTTCGGCGAGACGCCTGTGCGGGCCAGTGCGATCGTCGCGTCGTGGCTCGACGGCCAATGCGCGCCGCATTCCAGCGCCGACTTGTCGAGGTCGGCCTTGGCCAGCATCGCCTGCGCCAGTTCGACATGCGCGGGTTCGCCTGAATGTGAAGCGCAGGCCAGCGCCAGTTCGCGGTCGCCGAAGCCATAGGCATCGGCGGCACCCGTTTCGACCAGCGGCAGCGCCTGGATCGCCTTGACCGCCGAGCGCGGAAACACCGGCCGCGCCGTATCGCCGATCTCCAGGACAGGCTTGCCGTCACCGTCAAAGATTGCGACAGCGCCGCGATGGGCGCTCTCGACGATCGCGCCGCGCAAGACTTCGACCAGAACCGGATTTGTCATCACCACCCCGAAAAATACGGGCCGCTTCTACCTGATCCGGTCGAGGATGGAAACGTAGTTGGCGACGGCAGCGCCACCCATGTTGAAGATGCCGCCAAGCTTTGCGTCCGGCACCTGGATGCCGCCTGCTTCGCCGGTCAACTGCATGGCGGTCAGCACATGCATCGACACACCGGTGGCGCCGATCGGATGGCCCTTGGCCTTCAGCCCGCCCGAAGGGTTGACCGGCAGCCTGCCGTCTTTTGCAGTCGTGCCGTCTAGCGCCAGCCTGCCGCCCTCGCCCGGCTTGGCTAGGCCCATCGCCTCATATTCGATCAGCTCGGCAATGGTGAAGCAGTCATGCGTCTCGACGAAGGAGAGGTCGTCGAGCGTCACGCCGGCCTTCTTCAAAGCCTGGTTCCAGGCTTGCTCGCAGCCTTCGAAGGACAGGATGTCACGCTTCGACATCGGCAGGAAATCCTGGACATGCTCGTTGGCGCGGAAGGCGACGGCGCGGCGCATCTTCAGCGCCGTCGAGGTGTCGGTGAGCACAAGAGCGGCGGCGCCATCGGAAACCAGGGAGCAATCGGTGCGCTTCAGCGGACCGGCGACGAAGGGGTTCTTCTCGCTTTCCTGGCGGCAGAATTCGTAACCGAAATCCTTACGCATCTGCGCGTACGGATTGTCGACGCCGTTCTTGTGGTTCTTGGCGGCGATCATCGCCAGCGCGTCCGACTGGTCGCCATAACGCTGGAAATAGGCCTGCGCGATCTTGCCGAAGACGCCAGCGAAACCGGCCGGCGTGTCGCCCTCCTCCGGCAGATAGGAAGCCTTGAGCAGGTTCTTGCCGATCTCGGGGCCGGGGGTCGTCGTCATCTGCTCGGCACCGACCACCAGCACGATGCGGGCGGCATTGGCGTCGATGGCGCGGATGCCTTGGCGGAGCGCTGCCGAACCCGTGGCGCAGGCGTTCTCGACCCGCGTCGCCGGCTTGAAGCGCAGCCGGTCATCGGCCTGCAGCACCAGGCTGGCGGTAAAATCCTGAGGGGAGAAGCCGGCGTTGAAATGGCCGAGCACGATCTCGTCGACCTCGTCCGGGCCAATGCCGGCATGGTCGAGCGCGTCGACCGCGACCTTTGTGATCAGGCCCTCGAGCGTCTGGGCTTCAAGCTTGCCGAAGCGCGAATGCGCCCAGCCGACGATGCATGCGGTCATGGCAACCTCCGTTCGCCGCAAGCCTAACATGTCATAGCGCGGCATCAGCCTCTAATATTGTTCAACAGTGAACCGTTTTCCAGTCCAAGGGATGGGCCAGAGCGACACGATCGGTTGATCCGAGCGCGAGTTTTTTATTGATTGATCCGTCAATAAAAAATAATCTCGGTTTTGATCTGGATCTCCCCAATGCCGAAAGTCGGAATGGAACCGTTGCGCCGCAAGGCGCTCATCGACGCGACGATCTCGGCGATCGGCGAGCGCGGCTCGCTTGATGTGACCATGTCGGAGATCGCCGGACGGGCGGGCGTGTCGTCGGCCCTTGCCCACCACTATTTCGGCGCCAAGGACGAACTGCTGCTGGCGACGATGCGGCACATACTGGCCGAACTGACCATCGACATGCGGCGCGCCCTGCAATCCGCCGGCTCGCCGCGCGAACGCGTCTCGGCGGTGGTCGCCGTCAACTTCTCCGACATCCAGTTCCGGCCGGAAACCATCGCGGCCTGGCTCGCCTTTTATGTCGAGGCACAGAAATCATCGGCCCTGCGCCGGCTGCTCAGGGTCTATGCGCGGCGGCTGCACTCGAACCTGATGAGCGGACTGACCGGCATACTGCCGCGCAACGAGGCCGACCGCGCGGCGGAAGCGGTCGCGGCGATGATCGACGGGCTGTACATCAGGCGCGCGCTGAAGGACGGCGTGCCGGATGCTCAAACCGCGATCGCGCTGGTCGAAGATTATCTCGAAATCAAACTCGGCGGGCGACAGACACAGTGACAGCCTCAGTGATATCAAGGCGACCCAACATCCTGATCGTCATGGTCGATCAGCTCAACGGCACGCTGTTTGCGGACGGGCCGGCGGACTTCCTGCATGTGCCGCATCTCAAGGCGCTGGCCGCACGCTCGGCGCGCTTCGGCAACAACTACACGGCCTCGCCGCTTTGCGCGCCGGGCCGCGCCGCTTTCATGAGCGGGCAATTGCCGTCGCGCACCCAGGTCTATGACAACGCCGCCGAATTCGCTTCCTCGATCCCGACCTATGCGCATCATCTGCGCAGCGCCGGCTACTACACCTGCCTGTCGGGCAAGATGCATTTCGTCGGGCCGGACCAGTTGCACGGTTTCGAGGAGCGGCTGACCACCGACATCTATCCCGCCGATTTCGGCTGGACGCCGGATTACCGCAAGCCCGGCGAGCGCATCGACTGGTGGTATCACAATCTGGGCTCGGTCACCGGCGCCGGCGTTGCCGAGATCACCAACCAGATGGAGTATGACGACGAGGTCGCCTTCCACGCGGTGCAAAAACTCTACGATCTTGCCCGCACCTCCGAGGACGAGGCCAGCCGGCCCTGGTGCCTGACGGTTTCCTTCACCCACCCGCACGACCCCTATGTCGCACGGCGGCAATATTGGGATCTCTATGAAGACTGTCCGGCGCTTGAGCCGGAGGTGGGATTCATCCCCTATGCCCATCAGGACCCGCATTCGCAACGGCTTTACCGGGCCAGCGACTACGACAGTTTCAACATCACGCCCGAGCAGATCCGCCGCTCGCGGCGCGGCTACTACGCCAACATCTCCTATCTCGACGACAAGGTCGGCGAGTTGATGTCAGTGCTGGAGCGAACGCGCATGCTGGACGACACCATCATCCTGTTCTGCTCCGACCATGGCGACATGCTTGGCGAGCGCGGCCTGTGGTTCAAGATGAATTTTTTCGAGGGCTCGGCGCGAGTACCTTTGATGATCGCCGGCAAAGGCATTCCTGCAGGGCTGATCGAGGCGCCGGTCTCCAACCTCGACGTGACGCCGACATTGTGCGATCTCGCCGGCATCGACATCTCCGCGATCGCACCGTGGACCGATGGCCAGTCGCTGCTGCCGTTGCTTGATGGCGGACAGCGCACCGCGCCGGTGCTGATGGAATATGCCGCCGAGGGCTCCAACGCGCCGTTGGTGGCGATCCGCGACGGCCGCTACAAATTCATCCATTGCGAGATCGACCCGCCGCTTCTGTTCGATCTCGAAGCCGATCCGCAAGAACGCACCAATCTTGCCGCCGATCCGGCGCATGCCGATCTGGTGGCCGCCTTCACAGGAGCAGTGCGGGCGCGCTGGGACATGGCGGCCTTCGATGCCGCGGTGCGCGTCAGCCAGGCGCGGCGCTGGGTGGTTTATCCCGCGCTGCGCAACGGCACGCATTACCCCTGGGAGTTCCAGCCACTGCAGAAGGCGTCGGAACGCTACATGCGCAACCACATGAACCTCGACAATCTCGAGGAACAGAAACGCTTTCCGCGAGGCGAATGATGACAATTGTCCCCTCCCTCGAGCACCTCAGACAGGCCTATGCCGTGACGTCGAAGGCGACGCAGATCACGCCTTTGCTGGAATCGACAGCCTTGGCCAAGGAGACGGGTGCGGCCCGCGTCTTCATCAAACCGGAATCGCTGCAATGGGCGGGATCGTTCAAGGTGCGCGGGGCCTATTGGCGGTTGAAGCGGCTGTCGCCGGATGAGGCCAGAAAAGGCGTCGTCGCCTACTCCTCCGGCAATTTCGCGCAAGGGTTGGCGGCTGCCGGCCAGGCGCTCGGCATTCCCGTCACCATCGTCATGCCGATCGACGCGCCGGCCGCCAAGCGCGATGCGACCGCAGGTTATGGCGCGCGCGTCGTGCTGACCGATCATGGCGAGCGCGCCCGTGAAGAGGTCGCAGCCGCCAAGGCCCGCGAGATTGCCGAGACCGAAGGGCTGGCGTTGCTGCATCCATTCGACGATCCGGAGATCGTTGCCGGCCAGGCCGGCGCCGGGCTCGAAGCGCTCGAACAATTCGAGGCAAAGGACGCCAGTGCCGAACTTCTGTTCTGCTCGGTCGGCGGCGGCGGACTGATCGGCGGCATGTCGCTCGCCTTCCACTATCTGTCGCCGGCAACCGAGATCATCGGCGTCGAGCCGGAAGGCTTCAACGGCATGGGTGCATCGCTAGCGCATGGCGCCATCGAGACCATGCCGATCGCGCCGAAATCGATTTGCGACGGGCTGATGTCGCGGCGGCCGGGCGACGCGCCGTTTGCGGCGGTCAAGACCGCCGGCGTGCGCGGCATCACCGTCGATGATGCCTCCGTGCGGCGGGCAATGAAGATCGCCTTCGAACGGATGAAGCTGGTGCTCGAGCCATCGGGCGCCGCCTCTCTGGCGGCGCTCCTCGGCGGCAAGGTGGATGTGACGGGTAAAACGGTCCTGGTCATGGCTACCGGCGGCAATGTCTCGCTCGCCGATTTTATTTCGCATATGAACGATGGGCGCATGTGAACCATGCTTGAAGCAGACTTCGTCATCATCGGCTCCGGCTCGGCCGGCTCGGCCATGGCCTACCGACTGTCGGAAGACGGCAAGCATTCGGTGATCGTCATCGAGTTCGGCGGTACCGATATCGGGCCGCTGATCCAGATGCCGTCGGCGCTGTCGATCCCGCTCAATATGAGCCTTTACGACTGGGGCTTTGCCAGCGAACCAGAGCCGCATCTCGGCGGCCGCGTGCTGGCGACGCCACGCGGCAAGGTGATCGGCGGCTCGTCCTCGATCAACGGCATGGTCTATGTCAGGGGCCACGCACGCGACTTCGACCACTGGGCCGAACAGGGGGCAGCCGGCTGGGGCTTCGCCGACGTGCTGCCCTATTTCAAGCGCATGGAGGACAGTGACCGGGGCGAGGACGGCTGGCGCGGCCATGGCGGCCCGCTGCACGTCCAGCGTGGCCCGCGCAAGAATCCGCTCTACGGCGCCTTTGTCGAGGCCGGCCGCCAAGCCGGGTTCGAACTGACCGACGACTACAATGGTTCGAAGCAGGAAGGCTTCGGGCCGATGGAGCAGACCATACGCGGCGGCCGCCGCTGGTCGGCGGCGTCAGCCTATCTGAAGCCGGCGCTCAAGCGGCAAAATGTCAGCGTGATCAGAGGCTTCGCCCGCCGGGTGATCATCGAGAATCAGCGTGCCGTCGGAGTCGAGATCGAAGCTCACAAACAGATTCAGGTCGTTAAGGCGCGACGTGAGGTGATCGTTGCCGCATCATCGATCAATTCGCCCAAGATCCTGATGCTATCCGGTATCGGCCCGGCCGCGCATCTCAAGGAGAACGGCATCCAGGTCGTGTCCGACCGGCCCGGTGTCGGCCGCAATCTGCAGGATCATATGGAGCTCTACATCCAGCAGGAATCGACCCAGCCGATCACGCTGAATTCGGTTCTCAACCCATTCTCCAAGGCGCTGATCGGGGCGCAGTGGCTGTTCTTCAAGACCGGCCTCGGCGCCACCAACCATTTCGAGGCCGCAGCCTTCGTGCGCTCGCAGGCCGGCGTCGACTACCCCGACATCCAGTATCACTTCATCCCGGCTGCGGTGCGCTATGACGGCAAGGCGGCGGCGAAGGCCCATGGCTTCCAGGCGCATGTCGGGCCGATGCGGTCGAAGTCGCGCGGTTCGGTGACGCTGCGCTCGCCCGACCCGAAAGCGACGCCGGTCATCCGCTTCAACTACATGTCGCATCCAGACGACTGGACCGAGTTCCGCCACTGCATCCGGCTGACCCGCGAGATCTTCGGCCAGAAGGCTTTTGACGGCTTCCGCGGCAAGGAAATCTCGCCGGGTTCGCATGTCCAGTCGGACGAGGATCTCGACGCCTTCATCCGGGATCATGCCGAGAGCGCCTATCACCCGTGCGGCACCTGCAAGATGGGTCGGGCCGATGACATCACGAGCGTCGTCGATCCGGAGTGCCGCGTCATCGGCATCGACGGGTTGCGGGTCGCCGACTCCTCGATCTTTCCGCGCGTCACCAATGGCAATCTCAACGCGCCCTCGATCATGACCGGCGAAAAGGCCTCCGACCACATTCTCGGCCGCACGCCGCTGGCGCCATCCAACCAGGAACCCTGGATCAATCCGCGCTGGCAGGTGGCGGATCGATAGGGCATTGTCCGGCGGACTGCTCCGCAATAGCGAATACATCTGGAGAACAGCATGCGCGCCCAGCCAACGGCATCGCACTATGTCAACGGCCGCTACATCGAGGACGAAGGCGGCGCGCCGCTGCCGGTGATCTATCCGGCGACCGGTGAGGTCATCGCCACTTTGCATTCGGCGACTCCGAACGTGCTGGAGCTCGCCATCGAAGCCGCGCGGGCCGCACAACCGGCCTGGGCGCGGATGAAGCCGGTCGAGCGTGGCCGCATCCTGCGCCGCGCCGCCGACATTTTGCGCGCGCGCAACGCCGATCTGGCGCGGATCGAGACGCTCGACACGGGCAAAGCGATCCAGGAGACGCTGGTGGCGGATGCACTATCGGCCGCCGACTGCCTCGAATATTTCGGCGGCGCGGTTGCCGCCTTCAACGGCGAGGCGATCGATCTTGGTGGACCTTTTGCCTATACGCGCCGCGAGGCGCTCGGTGTGTGCGTCGGCATCGGCGCCTGGAACTATCCGATCCAGATCGCCGGCTGGAAATCCGCCCCGGCGCTCGCCATGGGCAACGCCATGGTATTCAAGCCTTCGGAGAACACGCCGCTGTCGGCGCTGGCGCTGGCCGAGATCTACTCAGAGGCGGGCCTGCCCGACGGGCTGTTCAACGTCGTGCAAGGCTATGGCGAAGTCGGCGCCGGCCTCGTCGGCCATGATGTCGTTGCCAAGGTTTCGGTGACCGGCTCGGTGCCGACCGGCCGCAAGGTGCTGTCGCTCGCCGGTTCGAAGATGAAGCATGCGACGATGGAACTCGGCGGCAAGTCGCCGCTGATCGTGTTCGACGATGCCGATCTCGAAAACGCCATCGGCGGCGCCATGCTCGGCAATTTCTATTCGAGCGGGCAGATCTGCTCCAACGGCACGCGTGTTTTCGTACAAAGCGGCATCCATGACCGCTTCGTCGACCGGCTGGTCGAGCGGACGAAAAAGATCCGCATCGGCGATCCGCTCGATCCTGAGACGCAGATGGGGCCGCTGGTCAACAAGGCGCAGCAGGAGAAGGTCGTTTCCTACATCGCGGCCGGCAGGCAGGATGGAGCAACGCTCGCCTGCGGTGGCAACGTGCCGTCGCTGCAAGGGTTCGATGGCGGCTTCTTTGTAGAACCAACCGTGTTCACCGGTGTCACCGATAAGATGCGCATTGCGCGCGAGGAGATTTTCGGGCCGGTGATGAGCGTGCTGAAGTTCGACGGCGAGGACGAGGTGATCGACCGCGCCAACGACACCGAATTCGGCCTCGCCGCCGGCGTCTTCACCCGCGACCTGCAGCGCGCTCATAGGGTGATCGCCGAACTGCAGGCCGGCACCTGCTGGATAAACGCCTACAATCTGACGCCGGTGGAAATTCCGTTTGGCGGGGTGAAGCAATCCGGCATCGGGCGCGAGAACTCGCTGGCGGCTTTAGCGCTCTATTCGCAGCTGAAGGCGGTGTATGTCGAGACCGGGGATGTAGCGAGCCCGTATTGAGGGGTTGGCGCGAGGCACCCCCCTCTGCCCTGCACGGCAGAGGGGGGTGCCTCGCACCGGCCTCTCAACAACCTCACCCCTTCTGCGCTGTCCCATCAAGATACTGCGTCAGCGCGCAGACCAGATGATAGAAGATGCTGGCCGGCACGTCCGATGCCAAGGAGCGGCCGCGTTCGTCGATGCGGTCGATCCACAGGCCGAGCGGCGCCGGGTCGATGTGCCAGCGGAATAGCCGGCCGACGCGCGCCTCGATTTCGGGCTTGAGGTCGGGACCACCCGAGCCATCCAGCGCAATCGCCGCCTTGATCGCTTCGGCCTGTGGCCAGCTCCGCGACACAAGGTCGAGCGGCAGGCCCTGTCTGGAGACCGCGCCGTAGGCAAGGCCGGTGGCGCGGTTGAGGCCGTTGGCGATGGCCGAGGCGTAGAGCTTGCGGGCAAAATTGCTCAACTCGCCCTGGCCGCTGCGGGCGACGAAATCGGTGAGCAGCGAGGCCCATTCGAAATGATGGCCGGGCTCGGTCCATGTGCCCTTCTCGCCGGCGGCCGGCTTCCACCCGGCGTCGAAATATTCGCCCAGCGTCCAGCTCTCGGCATCGAAGAAATGACTGCGGAAAAGGTCGATGATGCGCGCGGCGCGGCGCAGATAGGTGCGGTCGCCGGTCGCCTTATACCAGGCGAGGAAGGCCTCGAGCAGATGCATATGCGGGTTGGAGCGCCGCTCGCCCTCGCCGTCCGACGTCTCGAGGAAGCCGGTCATGCGGCTGTCCTCGAGATGCGCGTCGAGGAACACGAAGGTCTCCTGGCCCAGCCGCAGCGCATCCGGATTGCCGCACATATGCGCATGCGCCAGCGCCAGCAGCACGCAGGAATGGTCGTAGGCATCCTCGGTTGGGTCGGCGACGGAGCCGTCGACATTGAGCGTGCGCACCCAGCCGCCTCTCTCGGTGCGGCCCTTGCCGGCCATGAAGGCGATGCCGTGGCTAATCAACCGGTCCGCCGGACCGTCCCAGCCGCGTGCCCTGGCGACCGCAAAGGCATAGACCTGTCTGGCCGTCGTGCGCATACGCTTGGGCTTCAACAGCGGATTGCCATCGAAACCCAGCGCCTCGTGGAAGCCGCCATGACGCTCATCGACGCCTGAAGTTGACCACAGCGGCAAGGTCTCCTCGAACAGCCAGTGATGCACGCGCCGACGCCAGGCGCCGCTCTCGATGACGCGGTCGTGTGCCGGCGTAAACCTGGTTTCCAGCCGTCCCGATTTCTCCAGCTGCTCGACGATCTTCTTGACGTGCTGGCTGTGGCTGACCGGTGCGACGAAGGTGGCGTCCGCCGTCGAGACGATCGCGACGTCCTTCATGCCGATAGCCGACAAAAGCCGGCCGTCGCTTCTGATGTAGGAGTTCTCGCAATCGATGGCGACAACATCGCCGACGACGACATTGCCATTGGCATCAGCAGGGCCGACATCGAGCAGCGACTGCCAGGAGCCGAGGTCGTTCCAGCGAAAGCCGGCCGGCACCATGGCGATGTCCTTGGCCCGTTCCATGATGGCGTAGTCGATCGAGTTCGACGGGATGGCGGCGTAGAGGTCGAGCGGCATATAGAGGCCGGACAGATCCGAAGTCGCTGCCTTGTAGGCCGCTTGGGTGGCCTCCCAGATGTCGGGCTGGAAGGCCGCAAATGCATCGCGCATGGCGCCGGCGCGAAACAGGAAAATGCCGGTGTTCCAGTAGAAGGTGCCCGCCCTGAGATAGCTCTGCGCGATGGCGAGGTCGGGCTTTTCGACGAAGCGCGACACGTCGAAGACGCCAGCGCTTTCGGCTGCGACTTCGATATAGCCATAGCCGGTCTCGGGCTGCGTCGGCTTGATGCCGAACACCACCAGACGGCCGGCAAGCGCTGCCTGGCTGCCCGCCTCGACGCTCTGCCAGAACTGCTTGGGCGTGGCGATTTCATGGTCTGACGGCACCACCAGCACCAGGCTGTCGCCGAACTCCGACAATGTGCGCAGCGCGGCCAGCGCCACGGCGGCAGCCGTGTTGCGCCCGGTCGGCTCGAACAGCGGGCCACCGCCGGCGAGGTCGAGGCCGGCAAGGTCGGCATGCACGCGCTCGGCATGGCGCTCGGCGGCGATCAGGAAGATCGGCGTTTCGCCCTCCGGCCGCGCCGTCAGCCGGCGCAGTGTCTTGGCCAGCATCGAGCCGTCGCCGGAAAGATCGTGGAACTGTTTCGGGTTGTCCTCGCGCGACAGCGGCCACAGCCGCGAACCGACACCGCCGCTCATGACAAAACTGACGATGCGCTCGCTCATGAAAGGTCCAATCAGAACGTCTGGTTGTAAGCGCCGACTTCGGGGCTGCGGCGCAGCACGGCGTCGACCGCCTCGAACATCTGCCGGCGGCGGTCGGACGATACCGGGCTTTCGACAACCACGACAAGCTCCGGCTTGTTCGACGACGCCCGTACCAGGCCCCAGGTGCCATCTTCGGCCACGATGCGCACGCCGTTGACGGTGATCAGGTCGGCGATCTTCTGGCCGGCAAAAGCCTTGCCGGCGCGCTGCATCGCCTGGAAGTCCGCCACCACCCGATCGACCACGCCGTATTTCACGTCATCGGCGCAATGCGGCGACATGGTCGGCGTGCCGAAGGTCAGCGGCAGCGCGCGATAGAGATCGGCCATCGAACTTGTGGGGTTGCGGACGAGCATCTCACATATGGCTATTGCCGTGATGAGACCGTCATCATAGCCGCGGCCGATCGGCGGATTGAAGAAAAAATGGCCCGACTTCTCGAATCCGGCGACGGCGCCAAGCTCGGCGACGCGGCGCTTGATGTAGGAATGGCCGGTCTTCCAGTAATCGGTGACCGCGCCATTGGCGCGCAGGACGCTGTCGGTGTGGAACAGGCCGGTCGACTTGACGTCGACGACGAAAGTCGAGCTGGAATGCTGGCTGGAGATGTCACGCGCCAGCATGACGCCGACCTTGTCGGCGAAGATCTCGTTGCCCTCATTGTCGACCACGCCGCAACGGTCGCCGTCGCCGTCGAAGCCCAGCCCGACATCGGCGCCGGTCTCCAGCACCTTGTCGCGGATGGCGTGCAGCATCTGCATGTCTTCGGGGTTGGGGTTATAGCGGGGAAAACTGTGGTCGAGCTCGACATCGAGCCGGATCACCTCGCAACCGATGCGCTCCAGCGCCTGTGGCGCGAAGGCGCCGGCAGTGCCGTTGCCGCAAGCCGCCACAACCCTGATCTTGCGCGCGATGCGCTTGTCCTGGGTCAGGTCGTCGAGATAGGTCTCGCGAAAACCGGAGACGAATTCGTAGCAACCGCCGCCGGCGAGATCGAAATCGCCCGACAGCACGATCTGTTTCAGGGCGCTCATCTCCTCCGGTCCGAAGGTGAGCGGCCTCGCCGCACCCATCTTGACTCCGGTCCAGCCATTCTCGTTGTGCGATGCCGTGACCATGGCGACGGAAGGCGCGTCGAGCGCGAACTGGGCGAAATAGGCCATGGGCGACAGCGCCAGGCCAATGTCTTTCACCTTTGCGCCCGCAGCCATCAAGCCGGAAACCAGCGCCAGCTTGATGGCAAGCGAATAGGAGCGGAAATCATGCCCGGTGACGATGTCGGGACCCGCGCCAAGACGGCGGATCAAAGTGCCCAGGCCCATGCCCAACGCTTGGACGCCGATCAGGTTCAGGTCCGGCGGTTGCGTCGAACCGGCATGGCCAAACCACCAGCGCGCGTCGTATTCGCGAAAGCCGGACGCCTTGATCAGCGCTTCGGTTTCGAATTCGAAGCTGTTGGGCCGGGCGTCGCCTACGATTTTCAGGGGCAAGGCAGCAAAGCTCCAGATGGCGAAAACACGATTTATCGAGGCTGCTGCCTAGCACACAAGGCTTTAAGCCAGGTTTATCCCGGGAGGGAAAGCCAAGCTTTGCGGCAATGCCCAACGAAAGCCAACGGAATGCGACAGAAGCGCTGCCATTGCCGCTTGCAGGAACGGTATGCGGCAGCTATAAGCCCGCGGTCTGGTCACGGAGTGTAGCGCAGCCTGGTAGCGCACCTCGTTCGGGACGAGGGGGTCGCAGGTTCAAATCCTGCCACTCCGACCAGAAAAAACAGACACTTAGGTGTTTGTTCTCCCGACCCACAAGATAGCTTGATGCAAACCGGCCGCGTCGGCGTCGCTGTCAGCATGGTGTTTTGACGCGACAACCTTCCGCGCTACCTCGATAATAGGAATGCCGCCGAGACAGCGGCCGGAACGAGGTTTGCGGAAGATGAATTTGTTGATTTCAAGCCGGCTGTCAGCGCTGCTCGCTTTGTCCCTGGCGGCAGGCTGCTCATCGCTGGGCAGCGCGGTGAACCCGGCGAAATACGACAGCATGACATGCGCCGAGCTCAACACCGCCGTAGGCGATACCGCGCGCGACATCTCGCAAACCGCCATCACCCGCGGCAAGGTCGCCAACACCAGCGTGCCGAACTGGCTGCTCGGCGGCACGCGCGTGAAGAGCGCAGTGGCCAAGCGTGAGACGGCCAGAATCGAACTGCTGAAGCAGCGGCAAGAGGCCATTGTCGCGACAAGGGCCAACAGATGCCCCAGGTCAGCGGGCTAGCGAACTGGCCCTACCTATCTGCTGAACGTCACGCCTTAAGCACTCAGCCTGAAGCGCGTGACATCGATCGCCGCAGCCATCAGCGTCTGGGTGTAGGCGGCCTGCGGGTTGCTGAAGATCTCTTCCGTCGGGCCTTCCTCGACGATCTTGCCCTGCCTCATGACGATGATGTAGTCGGCCATGGCGCGCACCACGGAGAGATCGTGGCTGATGAAGAGGTAGGACAGTTCGTGGTCGGCCTGCAGCTTGCGCAGCAATTCGACGATCTGCTTCTGCACCGAGCGGTCGAGCGCCGAAGTCGGCTCGTCCAGCACCACCAGTTTGGGCTTCAGGATCACTGCACGCGCGATGGCGATGCGCTGGCGCTGGCCGCCGGAGAATTCGTGCGGGTAGCGGTTGCGTGCGTTGGGGTCGAGGCCGACCTCGAGCAAGGCCTCGACGGCGCGCTGATCGCGTTGCTTGCCTGACAGGTTCGGCTCATGCACCAGAAGCCCTTCGGTGATGATCTGGCCGACGGTCATGCGCGGCGACAGCGAGCCGAACGGATCCTGGAAGACGAGTTGCATCTCACGTCGCAGCGGCCGCATCGCATGGCGGTCGGCGGTGGAGATGTCGCGGTCGCCGAAGCGGATGACACCGTCGCTGGGCAACAGGCGCAGAAGTGCGCGGCCGAGCGTCGATTTTCCCGAACCGGACTCGCCGACGATACCGATGGTCTGGTTGCGCTTCAGCCGGATCGAAATGTGATCGACGGCGCGTAGCAGCAGCGGTTCGCCGGCAAGGAAGCCGCCGCCGATCTTGAAGGTCACTTCGACATTGCGGCCCTCCAGCAGCACAGGAGCGCTGGGCGGCGGCGCCGCCTTGGTGCCGGTCGGTTCGGCGGCCAGCAGCATTTTGGTATAGGCATGCTGCGGGTTGGCGAAAAGTGCTTCCGCCTCGCCTTCCTCGACCACCTCGCCATAGCGCATGACATAGACGCGGTCGGCAAAGCGCCGGACGATGCCGAGATCGTGGGTGATAAAGACGATGGCCATGCCGAGCTTGCGCTGCAATTCGGCGAGCAGCACCAGGATCTGCGCCTGGATGGTGACGTCGAGCGCCGTCGTCGGCTCGTCGGCGATCAGGATGTCGGGGTCGTTGGCGAGCGCCATGGCAATCATGACGCGCTGGCGCTGGCCGCCCGACATTTCGTGCGGATAGGATTTCATCCGCCGCTCGGGATCGGGAATATGCACAAGCCGCAGCAGCTTGAGCGCCTCGTTCCGTGCCTCGGCTGCGTTCAGCCCGCGGTGCTTGCGGATTGGTTCGATCAGCTGGTTGCCGATCGAATAGAGCGGATCGAGCGAGGTCATCGGCTCCTGGAAGATCATGCTGATCTTGGCGCCGCGCACCTTGTTGAGGTCGGGCTTGCTCATGGTCAAAAGGTTGCGGCCGCGATAGTCGACGTGCCCCGTCGCCTCGCCGTTGGACGCCAGCAGGCTCATCGCCGCCATCATGGTCTGGCTCTTGCCGGAGCCGGATTCGCCGACCACGGCTACGGTTTCCCCTGCCTTGACGTGGATGTTGATGCCCTTGACCGCTTCGACCGCGCCGTCGAGCGTGCGGAAGCGGACGCGAAGGTCCTTGACGCTGAGGATCGTTTCGGGCGTTTCCATCGCAACGGTCCCCATTTTATTTGGTCCCCATATTATCGGTCTCTCGGATCGAGCGCATCGCGCAGGCCGTCGCCGACGAAGTTCAGCGCAAACAGCGTCGACACGAGGAAGAAGGCGGGGAACAAAAGCAGCCAGTTGGCGGTGCCGATGTTCTTGGCGCCGACGGAGATGAGCACGCCCCAGCTGGTCATCGGTTCCTGCACGCCAAGGCCGAGGAAGGACAGAAAGCTTTCCAGGATGATGACCTGCGGCACCAGCAGCGTCATGTAGATCACCACTGGTCCGAGCAGATTGGGGATGACATGGCGCAGCAGGATGCCGCGCTGGCCGACGCCCATGGCTTCGGCCGCCTGGACATACTCCTGCCGCCGGATCGACAGCGCCTGGCCGCGCACGATGCGCGCCATGTCGAGCCACAGCACCGCTCCCACCGCCAGGAACATCAGCACGAAGTTGCGGCCGAAGAACACCACCAGCATGATGACAAAGAAAATGAAGGGCAAAGAATAGAGCACGTCGACGATGCGCATCATCACCTCGTCGATCTTGCCGCCGGAAAAGCCGGCCGCCGCCCCGTAGAGGACGCCGATGACCACCGCGACAATGCCGGCAAGCAGGCCGATGGCCAGCGAGATGCGCCCTGCCATCAGCGTTCGCGAGAGAAGATCGCGACCGGTGTTGTCGGTGCCGAACAGGAAGTACTGCTGTTTGACCGACGCAGTCATAGTCAATTCGAGCCCGTCGGCCGATTTGCTCTCTATCTTGGTATCGTCGAAGGCATCGGAGCGGTCAAGATAGCGGATGTTGCGGTCGTCGATCGGTTTGGTCGAGGTGACGGTGACGGTGACGCGACTGCCGTCCAGTTTCCACTCCTTGATGTCGACGCGCATGCGCTTGATGGCATCCTTGAGCGCCGTCTCGATCATGTCGGGCTTCGGATAGGCTGAAAAGCTTGGCGGCGTGCGCACATAGTCGGCATAGATGGTGGTGTACTGATGCGGCACGAACCAGGGGCCGAAGATGCTGATGACGCCAATGAAGCCCAGGTAATAGAGGCTGAACATGGCGGCGCGGTTGGCTTTGAGGCGCGCCCATGCGTCGCCCCAGAGCGAGCGGCCGACGACGGCCGGCGGAGCGGCGGCGGCTGTGATGTCAGTCATAGCGCACCCTCAGTCATAGCGTACCCTCGGGTCGACGACCGCGTACATGACGTCGACGATCAGGTTGAAGACGATGGTGAAGAGCGCGATCACCACCACGGTCCCCATCACCAGCGTGTAGTCGCGGTTGAGCGCGGCATCGACGAAATAGCGGCCGACACCGGGAATGGAGAAGATGGTCTCGACGATGACCGAACCGGTGAGCAGCGCCGCGGCTGCGGGGCCGGTGAAGGAAACGATCGGCAGGATGGCGCCGCGCAGCGCGTGCTTGACCACCACCGACCAGTCGGAGAGGCCGAGCGCACGCGCCGTTCGGATATGATGCGAACGCAAGCTCTCGATCATCGACCCGCGCATCAGGCGGGCAACGATGGCGATCTGCGGCAAGGCCAGCGTCAGCACCGGGCCGATCTTGTTGATCAATGCGCCATCACCCCAGCCGCCGATCGGCAACAGCTTCCAGGTCAATCCGAACACCAGCTGAATCACAGGAGCGATGACGAAGGTGGGGATAGTGCTGCCGGCGGTCGCCAGCGCAATCACCGTATAGTCGCCAAGCTTGTTCTGGTTGAGCGCGGCGATGGTGCCGAGCACCGAACCAAGCAGCAGCGCCAGGATCAGCGCCGAGGTGCCGAGCTGGACCGATATCGGCAGCCCCTTGGCAAACAGTTCGGTGACGGTGAAGTCAGGCAAATTGTAGCTCGGCCCGAAATTGCCGCGCAGAAGATTGCCGAGATAGTGGGCATATTGCAGCCAGAGCGGATCGTCGAGGCCGAACTGTGCTTCCAGATTGGCCCTGATCTCGGGACTGAGGCCCCGCTCCTGATTGAAGGGGCCGCCCGGTGCGACGCGTATCAGGAAGAACGCCATGGTCACGATGACGAACAGCGTCGGAATGGCGGTCAGAAGCCGCCGTAAGATGTATCGCAGCATCGGCGCCCCGCTTCGGCCAGAGCGACATACGTCCATGCGGACGCATTGCCACGCTCCGGCGCCAAATCTTCGCACCGGGCTTGCCGAAAATCGACCACGACTTTCGGACCGGTGCGATGACCGACCAGTCCGGGGGGGGGCGCCCGGGGGGGGGGGGGGGGGGGGGGGGGGGGTTTGTTAGATGTTGGGGCGGGGGCGGGGGGGGGGGGTGGGGGGAGTAAGGGTTGTGTTTAATAAAAAAAGCAGCCGG